>NZ_CP025263.1:5171500-5488500 GCF_002843605.1 Pseudomonas sp. S09G 359
CTCATCGGCACACAAGGGCACCTCCAAAAACCTCGGCGAGTGACCCTGCTCACGGGAAATGATGACCGTTCGTCAGTGGTGACTGAGAGGTCATTCTTTATCGCGGCGTGTAAACTGCGCGCCAGTGTTTTGGCCCGCGTCATCCGTCTTGCTTTTGGACGTGCTCTTGAAACCTGCTGTCTGCCTACGGTAAGCGCAAAACCGACCGTATATTGACCGGAACGCCTATTCTGGTCAATACGGCAAAATGGTCAGTCATAAGCCGCGTTGCTTTGATTTACCTAGCCTGCGGGCAATTCAAACAAACGTTTGTATTGGACGCTGACAGTGGTCTATATATAATGCGCCACCTAGAGAGAAAGGTGGGTCTTGCCGTTGCCGCAAGACGACACCGAACCTCCACCCATTAGAAAAAAAGCCTGTTGAGCCTTGAGTAGGAGATAGCCTGTGGAACGCGAATACATGGAATTCGACGTGGTCATCGTCGGCGCTGGCCCGGCGGGCCTGTCCGCCGCCTGCCGACTGAAGCAGAAGGCCGCCGAAGCCGGTAAAGAAATCAGCGTCTGCGTGGTCGAGAAAGGCTCCGAAGTCGGCGCCCACATCCTCTCCGGTGCGGTGTTTGAACCACGCGCCCTGAACGAACTGTTTCCGGACTGGAAAGAACTCGGCGCCCCGCTCAACACCCCGGTGGTGCGCGATGACATCTATGTACTGCGCAGCCCCGAAGCC
Organism: Pseudomonas sp. S09G 359; assembly: GCF_002843605.1. Lineage (NCBI taxonomy): Bacteria > Pseudomonadati > Pseudomonadota > Gammaproteobacteria > Pseudomonadales > Pseudomonadaceae > Pseudomonas > Pseudomonas sp. S09G 359. The sequence goes on from NZ_CP025263.1 coordinate 5,172,230, forward strand.
TCCACCAAGGTTCCTGACTTCTTTGTGCCCAAGACCATGCACAACGAAGGCAACTACATCATCTCCCTGGGCAACCTGTGCCGCTGGCTGGCCCAGCAGGCCGAGAACCTCGGCGTGGAAGTCTACCCAGGCTTTGCCGCGCAGGAAGCGCTGTTCGATGAAAACGGCGTGGTACGCGGGATCATCACCGGCGACCTCGGCGTCGACCGCGAAGGCAACCCGAAAGAAGGCGTGTACACCCCAGGCATGGAGCTGCGTGGCAAATACACGCTGTTCGCCGAAGGCTGCCGTGGGCATATCGGCAAGCAACTGATCCAGCGCTTCAACCTGGACAGCGACGCCGACGCCCAGCACTACGGCATCGGCTTGAAAGAAATCTGGGAAATCGACCCGGCCAAGCACCAGCCAGGCCTGGTGGTGCACACCGCCGGTTGGCCGCTGGACATCATGAGCGCCGAGAACACCGGCGGCTCGTTCCTTTATCACCTGGAAAACAACCAGGTGGTCGTGGGCCTGATCGTGGACCTGTCCTACAGCAACACCTTCCTGTCGCCGTTCGATGAATTCCAGCGCCTCAAGCACCACCCGGTGCTGGCCCAATACCTGGAAGGCGGCAAGCGCATCAGCTACGGCGCCCGCGCCATCTGCAAAGGCGGCCTGAACTCGCTGCCGAAGATGGTCTTCAAGGGCGGCGCGCTGATCGGTTGCGACCTCGGCACCCTGAACTTCGCCAAGATCAAAGGCAGCCACACCGCGATGAAGTCCGGCATGCTCGCCGCCGACGCGGTGGCTGATCGCCTGTTCGCCGAATCCGAAGGCGGTGATGAACTGACCGCCTACGTCGACAGCTTCAAATCCAGCTGGCTCTACGAAGAACTGTTCGCCAGCCGCAACTTCGGCCCGGCGATGCACAAGTTCGGCCCGATCATCGGCGCCGGCTTCAACTGGTTCGACCAGAACATCCTCGGCGGCAAAATGCCGTTCACCCTGCACGACACCAAGCCGGACTACGCCTGCCTCAAGCTGGCCAAAGACAGCAAGAAAATCGACTATCCAAAGCCCGACGGCAAGCTGAGCTTCGACAAGCTGAGCTCGGTGTTCATCTCCGGTACCAACCACGAAGAAGAGCAGCCGTGCCACTTGAAGTTGAAAGACCCAAGCATCCCGATCGGCACCAACCTGCCGCTCTACGATGAACCGGCGCAACGCTACTGCCCGGCCGGCGTGTATGAGGTGATCACCAAGGAAGACGGCGAGAAGCGCTTCCAGATCAACGCCCAGAACTGCGTGCACTGCAAGACCTGTGACATCAAGGACCCTTCGCAGAACATCACGTGGGTCACGCCGGAAGGCGCGGGCGGGCCGACTTACCCGAATATGTAAATTAACTCGGTCAAATGTGGGAGGGGCGGTGCGACGATTCGACTTGCCCCCGATGGCAGTGTGTCAGTCAGCCTATCTGTAGCTGACCCACCGCTATCGGGGGCAAGTCGAATCGTCGCACCGCCCCTCCCACATTTTTAACCTGATTGTGTCAGGGATATTCAGGCAGCCCGCTCTTCACCGGGGTTACGCAAAAAGTAGCGCTTGTATTCGCGACTGAACTGCGACGTACTCTGGTACCCCACGCTGTGCGCCGCCTGCGCCACGCCCATGCCGTCTACCAGCAGCAACTGCTGGGCCTTCAGCAGCCGTAATCGCTTGAGGTACTGCACCGGCGACAACAAGGTGCAGCGCTTGAAGTGCTCATGAAACGTCGACGCACTCATGTGCGCATAACCGGCCAAGGTCTCGATATTCAGCGGCTCGGCGTAATGCGCATGCAGGTGATTCAACGACGTGGCGATCCGCGAAAACTGCCCCTGCTGCTCCACCAATGCGCGCAGCACATCGGCCTGTGGCCCGCGCAGCGCGGTAAACAACAATTCACGCACTCGCGCCGGGCCCATGATCCGGCTTTCCAGCGGATCGTGCAGGCACTGCAACAGCCGCTCCACGCAGCCGCGCATGGCGTCATCGAGCACCACCGAACTCATCGATTCCAAGGTCTGCGCCGTCGGCGGCGGCCCGGCTTGCATGCCCATGGCCATCACCAATTCGCCCAGCACCACGCGGTCGATGCCTACCGTTACGCCGTACAGCGGCACATCGGACGCCATGGCGAACGTCTCGCACTCGAACGGCACCGGCATCGCCTGGATCAGGTAATGCCCGGCGCCGTACTCCAGGGTACGCGGGCCCAGATAGGCAACTTTGCTGCCCTGGGCCACAAACATCAGGCTCGGCTCGTAGATCTGCGGCCCACGTGCAACGTCGCAACTGGCGCGCAACACCTGCACGCCCGGCAGGTGGGTTGGCGAAAAACCGTCACAGGGCGTGAGCCCCTCAATCAAGGAAACCAGCGTGGCGTTGGCGTCGAGATGGCGGGTCAACAACATGGCAAAAAACTTCGCGAAAAAGGCATGAGAGCATCATCGCAGGTCTGAGGGCACATGCATCCAAACACAGGGCACTGCCGGACGAATAGGCATGAGGTTCGGAGCAATCGCCATGGCCGCACCGGGGGGTGGCGCGGAGAATGGCCCGCCTTACCTGTCACTGCTTTTGCGAGGTTTTCCCCATGTACACCGCCATCGGTTATGCCGCCCAGTCGGCCACCACTCCCCTCGCCCCCATGTCGTTCGAACGCCGCAGCCCGCGCGCCGATGACGTGGCCATCGAAATCCTGTACTGCGGCGTGTGCCACTCCGATATCCACCAGGCACGCAACGAGTGGGGCATCGCCGTGTACCCGCTGATGCCGGGCCACGAGATCGTCGGTAAAGTCACTGCCGTCGGCGCCAGCGTCACCGCGCATAAAGTCGGCGACCTGGTCGGCGTGGGCTGCATGGTCGATTCGTGCCGTCACTGCGACGCGTGCAAGTCGGACCTGGAGCAATACTGCCTCGAAGGCCCAACCATGACCTACGCCACCCCGGACCGCGTAGACGGCAGCAACACCATGGGCGGCTACTCCGACAGCATCGTGGTCAGCGAGCACTTTGTGGTGAAGATTCCGGCCAAGCTCGACCTGGCCAGTGCCGCGCCGATCCTGTGTGCAGGCATCACCACCTACTCGCCGCTCAAGCACTACGGCGTGAAGGCTGGCGATAAAGTCGGCATTCTGGGCATGGGCGGCCTCGGCCACATGGGCATCAAGTTCGCCAAGGCGATGGGTGCTGAAGTCACGCTGTTCACCCGCTCCGCGAGCAAGGCTGAGGAAGGCCGTCGCCAAGGCGCCGATCACGTGATCGTGTCCACCGATGCCGAGCAGATGAAAGCCGCTGCCGGCAGCTTCGACTTCCTGCTGGACACCATCCCGGTGCAGCACGACCTGAACCCCTACCTGGATACCCTGCGCTTTGACGGCGTGCATATCCTGGTCGGCCTGATCGAGCCTGTAGACCCACCGGTACATGCCGGCAAGTTGGTAATGAGCCGCCGCGTGCTGGCCGGTTCGTTGATCGGCGGCATTGCCGAAACCCAGGAAGTCCTGGATTTCTGCGCCGAGCATGACATTACCTGCGACATCGAAATGCTCGACATCCGCCAGATCAACGAGGCCTACGCCCGCATGATCGCCGGCGATGTGAAGTACCGCTTTGTCATCGACATGGCGACCCTGAAGGCCTGATCAGGCCTTCGCGCCCAACTCCGCTGACAGCCGCGCTGCAACCTGTTTGATCACAGGGATCAGCTCGGCCATTTTTTCCAGCGGCATGTAGGGCACGGTACTGGCGATGCTGATGCCGGCGACGATACGCCGGCTGGCATCGCGCACCGGTGCTGCGACACAACGGATCGACGGTTCGTTGTCTTCCAGGTCGAACGCGTAACCGCCCACCACATACTCACGCATGCGCTGCTCGAACTGCGCCCAGGACTGCTCCGGGTGCTGCGGCCATTGCAGGTTTTTCCCACCCGCTGGCTGGCTGACTTCGTACAGGCGCTGCCACTCCTCCACCGTGTCATCCAGCAACAACGCCTTGCCGATCCCCGTGCGCGCCAACGGCATGCGATGGCCAACCCGCGAGCGCATTTCCGGGCCGTTGCGGCCGGGGTTCTTGTGCAGGTAGAGCACGTCGTCATATTCGCGAATAGCCAGGTGGATGGTGTCGCCGGTCAGCGCCGACAACTCATCCAGATACGGTATGGCCAAGGTCACCAACGGCAGTTCTTCGCGCGCCTGAAACCCCAGCTCGATCAATTTTGGCCCCAGCAGGTAGCCGACTTGCGGCACCACGCGCAGATAACGCTCGTCCACCAGGCAACTGGCCAGGCGGTGCGTGGTGCTGCGGGTGGTGCCGATGCGCCGGGCGATCTCTTTGAGATCCCGCGCACCAGCCGCCACGGCTTGCACCACGCCCAGGCCACGCAGCAGGGTCTGGGTGCCGGTGGGCGCGGCGTCTTTGACGGGGGGTTGGACGGTTTCCTGCATATCGGGCCTATAAGTGTGAAAGCGCGGGCATTATGGCAAATACCAACCTTCAATACATTGGAGATCCAATGTGGGAGGGGCGGTGCGACGACTCGGCTTGCCCCCGATGACGGTGGGTCAGCTACCGATGTGTTGACTGACACACCGCATTCGGGGGCAAGTCGAATCGTCGCACCGCCCCTCCCACATTGGAACCTCTGTGTTGTTGAAAACTGCGCCTAGCGCTGTTTCATACGGTCGATAATGACCGCCAGCAACAGGATCGAACCCCGGATCACATACTGGTAAAAGGTGTCGATGTTCTTCAGGTTCATCGCATTCTCGATGATCGCCAGAATCAGCACCCCGGCGATCACATGGCGGATCATGCCGATGCCGCCGCTCAACGATACCCCGCCGAGGACGCAGGCCGAAATCACCGTCAGCTCAAAACCCTGGCCGATCATCGGCTGGCCCGAGGTCATGCGCGAGGCAAGGATCACCCCGGCCAGTGCGCCGACCAGCCCGTGCACGGCAAAGATGATGATCTTGGTGCGGTCGACATTCACGCCCGCCAGCAGCGCCGCTTCCTGGTTGCCGCCGATGGCCATGGTGTTGCGCCCGTAGGTGGTGTAGTTGAGCAGCCAGCCGAAGAACACAAAGCACACGATGGTGATGATGATCGGCACCGGCACGCCCATCAGTTGGCCGTTGCCGAACACGAAGAAGCCTTCATCCATTACACCCACGGCCTTGCCGTTGGAGAAGATATAGGCCAGGCCGCGCACGATCTGCATGGTCGCCAGCGTCGCGATCAACGCATTGATACGCAGCTTGGCAATCACGATGCCGTTGATCAGCCCCACCACCAGGCCCATGGCCAGGGCCGCCGACACGCCAAGCACCACGCTGTCGGTGTCGCGGATCACAATCCCGGCCACCACCCCCGCGCAGGCGATCACCGAACCCACCGACAAGTCGAAGTGCCCCGACGCCAGGCAGAACAGCATGGTGCACGCGGCGATGCCCACGGTCGAAATCGCCAGGCCCAGGCCACGCATGTTCAGCGGCGAGAGGAAGTTGTCGATAAACACCGCGCTGAGCACAAAAATACTCAACGCCGCCAGCAGCATCACCCAGTCATCGAGGAACTTGCGCTGGTTGAAGCCCGGCCAGAAGCCCTTTGCAGTTTTAACTTCAGACATACCCAAACCCTCTTATTCTTCAAGCCCGCGAACGCGGGAGTGCCAGTTGCAGCAGGCGTGCTTCATCTGCCTGGTCGCGGGTCAGTTCGCCGGTCAGGGCGCCTTCGCTCATCACCAGGATGCGGTCGGAGATGCCCATCACTTCCATCAAATCGCTGGACACCACGATCACCGCAATGCCGCTGGCGGCCAGGTTGTGGATGATCTGGTAGATCTCCGACTTGGCGCCGATATCGATGCCACGGGTCGGTTCGTCCAGCAGCAAGACTTTCATCGGCATCGACAGCCAGCGGCCGAGAATGGCTTTCTGCTGATTGCCGCCGGACAGGTACATGATTTTCTGTTCAGCATTCGGCGTTTTGACTTTCATCGCCTTGATCTGCTGGTCGGCGTTGCCTTTTTCCCAGCCCTCACGCAACAGCCAGCCAAAGGTCGAATGCGCACCACGCGCACTGATATTGATGTTTTCGGCGACGCTGGACAGCGGGATGATGCCTTCCTTTTTGCGGTCTTCCGGGCACAGCAGCACGCCGGCGGCGATGGCATCACGGGGCGAGCGCAGGTGCAGGTTTTCACCGCACAGTTGCAGGCTGCCGGCACTGGCGCGCTGCAAACCACTGAGCAAGCGGAACAGCTCCGTACGCCCGGCCCCCACCAGCCCGAACAGGCCAAGAATCTCGCCCTTGTGCACCTGCAGGCTGACCGCCTCGCGCAAGCCTGGGCCGAGCAAGCCCTGGACTTTAAGTGCCACCTCGCCGTGCTCACGCGGGCGGTAGTCATAGATATCCTGGATATCGCGGCCGACCATGCAGGTCACCAACTGGTCGTGGCTCAGCGTGCTCATGTCGTCAAAGGTGCGCACGTACCGGCCGTCCTTGAACACCGTGACCGCGTTGCAGATGCGGAACACTTCTTCCATGCGATGTGACACGTACAACACCACTTTGCCCTCATCGCGCAGGCGCGTGATGATTGCCATCAGCCGGTCGATTTCCCGCGCGGACAGGCTGCTGGTGGGCTCATCGAAGGCAATCACATGGGCACCACGCGACAGCGCCTTGGCGATTTCCACCAGTTGGCGCTGACCAAGGGACAGGCGCCCGAGCTTCTCGTCCGGGTCGATTTCATCGGCCAGGCCTTTAAGGCACGCCAACGCCTGCTTGCGCAGCAGGCTGCGATTGACCACACCAAAACGCGTCGGCAAATGCCCGAGGAAGAGGTTCTCGGCCACGCTCATTTCCGGCACCAGGTGCAGTTCCTGGTGGATCACCGCCACGCCGCTGGCAATGCTGTCGGCAGCACTCTTGAAGTCCATGGTCTGCTCGCCGATCTGCAGCGTGCCGCTGCTCGGCAGGTAGGCGCCGCCGAGGATTTTCAGCAGTGTCGACTTGCCCGCGCCGTTCTCGCCCATCAGCGCATGCACCTCACGCGGCCGCGCTTCAAAGCTGATCTGCGCCAGGGCTTTGACACCGGGAAACTCCTTGCCGATGCCGTTGAAACGCAGGGCCGCGCCGGTCATTTCCACAGCCCGATTTTGCTCAACTCTTCCTTGAAGTTGGCGCGGGTAATCAGGGTGACGTTATCCAGCGCGGTGAACTTGGCCGGCTCGGTGCCTTTGGTGACCCACTCGAACATCGCGCTGGCGGTTTTGTAGCCGGACGCGTCCGGGCTCAGCAGCATCGAGCCGTAGAAACCGGTATCTGACTTCTTAAGCTCCTCAATGGCGTCGGTGCCGTTGATACCCACGCCAATCACGTTGGCCGCCTTGAAGCCGGCGCTTTCAGTGGCGCGCACGCCTCCGAGTACGGTGCTGTCGTTCATGCCGCCGATCAGCAGGTTTTTCGCGGTGCCGGGCAGTTTCACCAGGGCTGAGTTGGTGGAATCCATGCTGCCGGGGACGTCGAGGGTTTTCTGCGCGCTGAACAGGATATGGTCAGCCGGCAGGCCGGCGGCCTTGAGGCCTTCTACCGAACCGTCGGTGCGTTTCTTGCCGGTTTCCAGCTCGTCGAAGGTGTTGATCACGGCGTAGGTTTCTTTCCAATCCCAACCGCGTTTTTTCGCCTCGGTGGCCATGGCCTCGCCCTGTTTCTGGCCGATCTTGTAGGCGTCCAGGCCGACGTAGGGCACGTCTTCCATGGGCTTGCCCTTGGCGTCGACGAAACGGTCGTCTACCGCCAGCACTTTAAGGTTATTGAGCTTGGCCTTGGCCATGATCGCCGGGCCCAGGGACACGTCCGGCGGGCAGATCACAAAGCCCTTGGCGCCGTTGGCGGCCAGGGTGTCGATGGCCGAGAGGGTTTTTTCGCCGTCGGGCACGGCGATCTTGATCACGGTGAAGCCTTGGTCCTTGCCGGCTTTTTCGGCGAAGGCCCATTCGGTCTGGAACCAGGGTTCTTCGGCCTGCTTGACCAGGAAGCCGATCTTGACTTCCTCGGCCAGCGCCACGCTGCTGAATGCCATCGCCAGCGCCACAGCGCCTAGAGTCTTCTTGAACATGAACCACCTCCTTCTTCTTATTAGAAAATGCTTTAGTCGTGGTACATCACCGAACGCCCACCATCGATCATCAGGCAGGTCGCATTGATAAAGGGCGCCTCGTCAGTCGCCAAAAACAGCGCACTCATCGCCACCTCGATCGGCTGGCCGATGCGCTTGGGCGGGTGCAAATCGAAGGCGCGCTGGCGCTCGGCGTGGGGGTCGGGGAAACCGTTCCAGTAATCGGCGTTGAGCTGGGTTTCGATATAACCCGGCGCGATGGCATTCACGCGGATGCCCTTGGGCGCGTACTCGATGCCCAGGGCGCGGGTGAGGCCGAGCAGGCCATGTTTGGCGACCGGGTACGGGAAGCAACCGGGGATGATGTGGCTGGAATGGGTGGAGGCGATATTGATGATGTTGCCGATGCCCTGCTCGATCATATGCGGCAGCACCGCGCGGCAACCGTACCAGGCGCCGTCAAGGTCGATGGCGAAGCAGCGGCGCCAGTCTTCGTCGGTCATTTCCAGTGGGTCACGGAACACATTGACCCCAGCGCAATTGACCAGCACATCCACGCGACCAAAGCGCTCGATGGCCACGTTGACCAGCGCCTGCCATTGCTCCTTGGAAGTGATATCGACGGGTTGCGCAATGATCTCGGCGCCGCGCTCGCGCCAGTGGGCGGCAACTTTCTCGACCTTGTCGCCCTGGATATCGGCAATCACCAGGCGCGCCTGCTGGGCCTGGAAACAGGCGACGATCGCCTCGCCAATGCCCTGGGCGGCGCCGGTGATGATCACCACTTTGTTCTTCAGCCGCTCGCCATAGGTGGGCTCGGGTACAGCGGGTAACGACAACGGTTGGGGCTGCATCGCTTCACCTGTTTTATTTTTGGTAGTGAGTGCTGATGCAGCCGACTATAAACCCATCGCTTAAAATATCTCAATATATAAATTTGCATCCCATATATTGAGAGATGCGCAAAAAAAAATGTGGGAGGGGGCTTGCCCCCGATAGCGGTGGGTCAGCTAAACAATTGCTGACTGACACACTGCCATCGGGGGCAAGCCCCCTCCCACATTTGATCTTCAGTGTTTTCGGAAGATGGGTTTAACCGAGGGCAAAGTCGCGCAGCGCGTCGCCTTCCATGCGGTAGCGCACCCACTCCTCCTGCGGCTGGGCGCCGATGGATTTGTAGAAGGCAATCGCCGGTTCATTCCAGTCCAACACGCTCCACTCGAAACGGCCGCAACCGTTATCGCAGGCGATCTTGGCCAGATGACGCAGCAGCTTCTTGCCCGCCCCGCCGCCGCGTTGTTCGGGGTTGATGTACAGGTCTTCGAGGTACAGGCAGTTGCTGCCCAGCCATGTCGAGTAGCTGAAAAAGAACACCGCAAAGCCAATCGGCAAACCATCGCGAGAGCAGATCAGGCCATGTGCCGTGGCGCCCTCGCTGAACAGGCTGCGCTCGATGTCCACCACGCTGGCGATCACTTCATGCCGGGCCTTTTCGTACTCGGCAAGCTCGGTGATAAAAGCCAGGATTTGCGCAGCATCGCTGGGCACGGCGGGGCGAATCTCGATGGACATGGGCGGGCCTTGGGCAATTTCAAAGGCCACATACTAAGGGGGTTTCGTGACGGATTGCAGTGCAATTTGATTACTCCGGCCTGGCGTAATGCAAGCACCAGCAACCACAGAACAAATCCTGCGGGCGTGCGTGGTAAACAGTCGGGCATAACTCCAATGACTTCCAGGCTATCCCATGCATTCCACACCCGCCGTGAATACCAAGCTGTTCGCCTTGTTTTGCCTGGCCAGCTTCTTGTTGTCGCTGTCCTATGGCTCAACATTTCTGCTGTCGCTGCTGATTCATTCACGAGGCGGCAACGAGCATGATGCTGGCAGCGTGATTTCCACCGCGATGCTCAGCACCTTCGTGGCGGTGGTGCTCTCCGGGCACCTGGCCGATGCATTGGGCGCGGCGCGGGCCATCGCGGGCATGGGTCTGTTGCTGGTAGTGGCGTGCCTGGGTTTTGCCCTGACGCCGGGGTTTGGCCAAGGTTTGATGCTGTTCGGCTTGGCCCTGGGGTTGGGCTGGGGCGTGTTCTATACCTTGGGCCCGATCATCGTGACCATGCTGGTGGAGCCCAAGCAACGGGCCAGGTATTTCGCCCTGCTGTCGGGCAGCATGTTGAGCGGCATCGGTTCCGGCCCGTTGCTCGGGCGCGCCGCGAGCGCGCTGGCGCTGCCCCTGACGACCGCGTTCTATATCGCGGCCGTGGCCAGCCTGGCCGGGGTGCTGCTGTTCTGGCGGATCGGCGCACAACTCAAGCATCACGCAAACGCGCCTACCTCGAGGATTTCCTGGGCCACCAGCCGCCGCGTGCTGTCGTCCAAAGCCGCGTTCGCGATCCTGATGGTCGGCCTGGGCGGCTGTGTATTTGGCGGGCTGTCATCATTCCAGACCAGCTATGCCGCCGCGCGTGGCTTGGATTATTCGCTGTTCTTTGCAGGCTTCCTGAGCGCCGCGATCAGCAGCCGCCTGTTGATCGCCGGTTTTGTGGTCAGGCGCGATGCCTACTGGGCGGCCTGCGTGTTGTCGGGGACCATGCTCGGAGCCATCGCCCTGTTTGCCTTTGGCGTGACCGGCAACCTGAGTTACCTGCTGGCGGCTGCCACGCTGGGGCTCGGTTATGGCCTGACGTATTCCGTGATCAACGGGCTGGTGGCCAATGAAGCGCCGCCCGGCACGACGCCTCAGGCGCTGTTGCTGTTCAGCCTGGCCTACTTTGTCGGGGTGTTCGGGTTTCCTTGGTTGGCGGGCAGGATCATCGTCGACTACGGCCTGTCGGCACTCATGCTGAGCGTACTGGCCATCGCCGCGTTGAATTGGCTGATCAGCGTGGCACGTTTGCTGGAGCGCCGGTTTTTAACACACAAAATCTTACAGGTGCGCTGATACCGTTCGTCGCCATCAAGGCACGAACCCGAAAGCGGGGCTGACCAATAGAGGGTAAGGACATTAATCATATGGAGACACCCTCATGAAGAATTCCAAGTTTGCCGCCCTCGCCCTCACCGGCCTGTTGTCTGCTGCGTCGCTGAGCGCCTTTGCCGCCAGCTCGACCACCGGGCCTACCGATCCAACGCCTGACGCCACCACCGAGTCGCAGAAATCCATGGGCACCGGCCTCGACACCAATGGCGGCGCGATTATCCAACCGGGCGCCGACCCGCGCACCCAGGGTAACGACACTCAACGCCAGGCACCGGCTGCCGTCGGTAACGGCAAAATGGGCCCGTCGATCAATCAGCCCAACATCAACAAGGGCGATGACTCGAACGTGCCTGGCGCGCCAAAACAGCCGGCGCCTTAAGGCATCGATAGGACGAACACCCGATCATTTCCCAGTGAAGAGGTACACATGAACGTCGATAGAAACCTTGAAAAAGAAGTCCTCACCCGCCTGCTGCACGCCCACCCCAACGGGTTGGGCAAGGAGGTGCTGGATAACTACCGCGGTGAAAAGGTGGTCGCCAGTGTCTTGGCGTTTCTGCAGGACCGCGGGTTTATCAAGGATGGGCATGTGACCACCGACGCCGCCGGTGAATATTCGTTGAACCTGCCGATCAAGCTGACCGCGTCTGGAGTGGATGAGGCGCGCAAATTGGAAGGGGAGACAAGCCAGTAAGCCCGAGACACGCCGCAATACAATGTGGGAGGGGGCTTGCCCCCGATAGCGGTGTGTCAGTCAGCTGATTTTTCTCTGACCCACCGCTATCGGGGGCAAGCCCCCTCCCACTTTTTGACCTCCATTTATTTTGAGAGTATGGCGTCAACTTCATCTGGGCCGGGCGAGGTCGCCGGCCCCCAACGCGTCACCGCCAACGCCGCCGCGGCATTCGCTCGGCGCGCCGCCACAGCCGGCGTCAACCCGTTGGCCAACCCGGCAATAAACACCCCCGCATGCGCATCCCCGGCGCCATTGCTGTCCACGGCCTGCACCTTGAAGCCGGGCACATGCTCGATCTCGCCCACACGCCCTACCCAGCAGCCATTCGGCCCATCGCGTACCACCAACAATGTTTCAGCGCGCAGGTGACGGTTCAGCTCGGGCAACGCGCCAGCAATATCCGCCGTGCCGGTAAACGCCAGGGCTTCGGGGCCATTGCTGGTCCAGATGTCGATGCGCGGCAACAGCGCGCGCATCAACGCCGAATCCGGTGCCTTGACCAGCGGGCCTGGGTCGAACACCACCACGACCTGCCGTGGCAATGCCAGCAGCCAGTCGATCAGCGGCTGCGCCTTACCCTCCAGGAGCAGGCTGTAGCCGCTGACGTACACGTAGTCGTCAAGCTGCGGCGCCACGCCAGCCAGGTCCTCGGCACTCAGCTCACCCTCGGCGCCGATGTGGGAGATAAAGGTACGCTCGGTGGTGGCCTCGGTCAGCGACACGCATAAACCGGTGTCCTTGCCGCTGCTGGCCGCCAGGGCCATCTCGATGCCCTCGGCCTGCATCGCTGCGCGCGCCAGGTCGCCGAAGCGCCCGTTGCCGTGGCGACCCAGGTAGACCACCGGCAAGCCATTGCGCCGCGCGGCGGCCATCACGTTGAAGCCTCCGCCCGCTTCGAAGCTGGCGGACTGCGCCAGCACATCGCCGCCGGTCGCGGGCAAGGTATCCAGGGCCATGACCAGGTCGACGATGACCTGGCCGGTGTGCAGCAATCTAGACATTGGGGCTCTCAACTAACGCCGGACGACGGTCAGCCGCGCCGCCCAGTACGGCATAAATCCCGCCGGCCACCAGGAAGGTGACGATCCAGCCCAGGCCGTTGTGGCCCAGCCAGGAGTCGGACAACGGCCCGGCGAACCAGATATTTTCGGCGGTGGTGCCGATGGTGGTGAAGCTGAAACCCAACACGATCGCCACGGCCCAGGCGCCGAAGGCACGCCACTCCACACCGCCGCGATACCAGTAGGCGCTGCTTGGGCTCACATCCAGCAGATCCTTGGGGCTGTAGTAATGGCGATGGATCAGGTCGACTACAAAGATCCCGACCCACGCGGTGATCGGCACCGCCAGCAACGAGATGAAAGTAATGAACGGGCCGTAGAAACTGTCGGCGATCAGCATGAAGTAAATCGAACCGGCAAAGATCGCCACGATATCGACAATCACCGCATGCACGCGTTTGACCTTGAGGCCCAGGGTCAACGTGGTGAGACCGGCCGAGTACACCGAGAGGTTGTTGGACAGCAACAGCCCGCCGAACGCGGTGATCAGGTACGGCACCGCCATCCAGGTGGGCAGCATGTCGCGGATCGCGATGATCGGGTCGGTGGCCGACGCCAGGTCATTGTTGCCCACCGACAGCAGCCCGCCGAGGGTGATCAACAGCACCAGCGGAATCCCCGCGCCAAACGCGGCCGACGCCACCAGGCGCACAGCCTTGACGCTGCGGTGCTGGTAGCGCGACATATCCGCACCGGCGTTGGCCCAGCCGATGCCGGTACCGGCGGCCATGGTGCCGACGCCGATGATCATCGCGCTCAGGGGTGCCGGGGTGGCGTTGAACACCGCGCTCCAGTCGATGGTGGCGCAGAGGAAGCCGCCGACCAGGATATTCAAGGCGCCGAACACGTAGGTCGCCCACTTCTGGATCACCAGCAAGGTGGCATGGCCCAGGCCGGAGACGGACAGGGTCAGCAACACGAAAATGGCGATGAAGATCAGGGTGAGTACCGGCGCGCTTTTGGCCTCGACAGGCGAGCCGAACAGGATCGAACACAACGACAGCAACACAAACGCCGCCGTGGTGGTGTTGACGGTTTCCCAGCCCAGGCGCGACATCAGCGACACCAGGGTGGGGCCGATATTGCCGCGCACGCCGAAGATGGCGCGGGACAGGGTCAGGCTCGGAGCGCGGCCGCGCCGGCCGGCAATCGAGATAATGCCGACGACCGCGAAGGAGCCGGCGGCGCCGAGGATCGCCACGATGATCGCCTGCCAGATCGCCAGGCCGCGAAACGCCACCAGCGTCGCGCCCAACGGCAAACCGAGGATGCTGATATTCGCCGCGAACCACACCCAGAACAGTTGCAGCGGATGGCCGTTGCACTCGCCTTCCGGGACCGGTTCGATACCACGTGTTTCCAATTGCCCGGCGCTTTGGCCGGAAGAGGTGCTGCTCATGAGGGGGTGCTCCTGGTGCCTGTATTGTTGTGGTTGTGGCAGATAATCAAAGCTTTAACCGGTCGTCCTGACTCAATGCGATCGATGTGGGAGGGGCTTGCCTGCGATGGCGGTTGGTCAGCCAGCAAATCAGTGACTGGAAAACCGCCATCGGGGGCAAGCCCCCTCCCACATGTTTGCCTGCGGCGCTTAGCGCATTTTCAGCAGCCCTTGAACCAACGGCTGCAAATCCAGGCCATTGACCTGTTTGACCTGTTCAATCATCGCTTCAGGCCAGCACTGCATACCCAGGCAAGCGCCCAACATGGCGCCGAGGATCGCAGCGATGGTGTCGGTGTCACCGCCCAGGCTGGCAGCCAGGCACAGGGCTTCGAAAGCGCTCATGTCACCCACCGCCACTTGCTGGGCCAGGGCGAACGACACCACCACCGATTCCTGGGAGGCGACGGAGGTGCCGATCAGTTCGTACAACAGGTCGGCAAACAGGGCTTTGTCGCCACTGCCGACACTCAAGGTGCGCGCCCAACTGATGCGCGTGGAAATTCGCCCACCGGCAATCCAATGGCCATGGCTTTCGGCCTGTTGGGCGATCTGCGTACCGATATTCAAGGCTTCGCCCAGGTCCACGCCGTTGATGCCGGCCGACACCACCGCCGCCACCGCCGCCGCGCTGGAAATGCCCAGCGTGGTGTTATGGGTTACCTGGCACGCCTGGATCACCGCCTGGATAAACCGCGCCGGGTCGCTGACATCGGCGGCGATCCCCACCGGGGTGATACGCATGGCGGCGCCATTGGTGGTGCCGTAGCGCCCGGATTCTTCCGGGGTGTGGCCAGCCAGGATCATGTCGATCGCCCGTTTGGTGGACGGGCCGAGCAGGTCCTGGGAGCCCTTGGCGCGCATCACCGCTTCCCAGTCGATCAGGCGCTGGGCGAGCACGGTGGGCTCGATGAGGCCCTGGCCTTCGATCAGCAACTCACCGACCAGGATCGCCTGTTCGGTGTCATCGGTAATCGAGCCGGCGGGCATGTTTGGCGCGATGGGTTGGTCGGCGTCGGCATCTTCCAGTGCAGTGATGGCACCGAAGCGCCGTTGCACTTGCTCACGGCTAAGGGACTGGGTGGGCATCCCCAGGGCATCGCCAAGGGCCAGGCCATAGAAAGCGCCGAGGGCGCGAGTATTCGGAGTCATTTCGAAGATCCAAACTGCAGGTGCAGGCGAAAATGCAGAGGGTCGAGCAAGCTTTCGACATACTCCATGAAACGCTCGCGCCGGTCGTAGGTGGTACGCGAGGCCTTGAGAAACACCGTGCCTGCCGGGCGGCCAAGCAGCTCGGCGTCTTCGTCGCTGAGGGGCTCGGCGCCGATCCATTGGTCGCCTTCGGCGCCCACAAAGCCGTAGGCGGCCAAAGTGATGGTCAGGGAATTGTCGATCAGGCCGACCCGGGGCAGGCCTTCCAGGCCCGCAGACGCCGGCATCAGTGAGCGCTCCAGGGACACCGCAGTGCCATCAGTGGTGCGCCGGCGCCGGTCGAGAGCAATGAATTGGTCGCTGCCGAAGCGGCTGAACAGATCAGGCCGGGTCACCGCCTCCAGGCGCAGGACATCGGTGGTCACCAATGCCCCCGTGTCGGCCAGGGCCTGAGCCCAGCCGCTGTGCTGGTCAAGCACCATGCCGTCAAAGGTGACGATGGAACCGACGCCGCTTTGCGTGGCGATGTAGTTGCGCCGCTTAAGCTCAGCAAGGGCCTCGCGCAGAGTGCCTCGGCTGACCGCAAACTCTTCGGCCAGTTGATGCTCGCCTGGCAGCAGGAAACCGTCGGCCATCACCCCACCCTCGATACGGCGGATGAGCTCGTCGACGACGCGTTTTTTCTTATCAAATCGGACATGTCTAATCATGTACAAATTGATAACCGAAAGCGCCCGTTTGCGGCAAGCGAATTATTTCAGCGAGATGAAAAAACCGGCCTCAGGGCTCCAGGCCAATACGGAAAAACTCCCCTGCGCTCCAGACGCCAAGCCAGTTCTGACCGTTGATCGGACGGCTCACCGCCAGCTCGACCAATTGGTAGAACACGTTGCGATGTACGAGGGCTTCGAGGTTGGTGCGCACCCGCAGGTAAGGTGAGGGTTCCTGGGTAACGGGGTCGATGACCACCCGCAACGGGTGCTCGAGGCCGGCGTCGACTTCTTCGTCGACATTGGTGGTAAAGCGCAATACCTGGCTCTCACCCTGCCCTTGCACCTCCAGCGTTATGGCAACAAATGGCGCATCTTCGACGCTGATGCCGACTTTTTCCACGGGCGTGATCAGGAAGTAATCATCGCCATCGCGGCGGATGATGTTGGAGAACAACTTGACCATCGGCTTACGCCCGATTGGCGTGCCCTGGTAGAACCAAGTGCCGTCGCGGGCGATGCGCATGTCGATATGGCCGCAGAAATCCGGGTTCCACAAATGCACCGGCGCCGGCCCCTTGCCCTTGGGCAGTTGAGCCAACAGATCATTGGCCTTGGCGGAATCGGTCATGGGGCTCTCCCTTTGCGTTACTGATCACCCATGCCGAGCAGGCTGCGAGCGTACTGCGCCAGGGGGCGGGCGACCAGGTCTTCTGGCTTGTTGTCGTGGAACGTCAGTAAACCGCCACGACTGCGAATGCGTGCAGTATCAATCAAATACTGGGTGCTGGTCTCGATTAACATGATCTGGATAACGCCGTTGTCCAGGCCAACCCGGTCCAATGCCTCTTGGTCAGCCCACTCATCGGCGTTGCCGATTCGGTCATCGGCCTTGGCGAAGCGGCAGTACAACAGGTAGTGAGCACCCGCCGCACGGGCTTCGGCCATCGCCTGCTCGAGCCCTTCAGGCTGACGGGCGCGGCGCACCATGGGGAAGTATTCGACGAAACCGTTGAAGGCTTCCTCGGCCACTACGTTGGGGCGCGGGTAGGCGCTACCGGGTGGCACGAACGTACCTTGGGCGATAAACACAAAGGAGTCCGGCTGTATGCGAACCGAGGCGGTACGGCGGGTATCGCTGTGGTCGAGCAACCCGGCGTCGCTCATCTGATAGCGGGTGCCTTCGGCCATATCGCTGACGGTCATGCAACCACTCAGCGTCAACGACGCCAGCAACAAAACCAGACTACGCATCCTAATCCTCCAGAGGCCGGTGACGGAAAACCGGCGAATGGGCACTAGATGCAGAATCCGCGCCATTCAGCAGCGCCTCAATTCAAATGTGGGAGGGGGCTTGCCCCCGATCGCAGTGGGTCAGCCACAGATGAGTTGACTGATACACCGCAATCGGGGGCAAGCCCCCTCCCACATTGGAAGATGTGTATTCTCAGCCGCCGATGATTTTCATGATGGTGGCGCCGCCGGAGAACGCCACTTCCTGTTTGTCACCCAACGCCTTCATCAGCAGCCCTTGCAGGGCTGGCAGCGCTTGGTGGCGCGGCTTGTCCAGCAGGTCGCCAACATAGTGGCGATTACTCGACGACAGGCAGCCATGCAGCCAGCCGGTAGACGACAACCGCAGCCGCGAGCACGTGCGGCAGAACGGTACGCTTTCGTTGGCGATCACACCAAAGAAGCCTTTGCCCGGCACTTCATAACGCACCGCCGTAGCATCCACCGGGGCATTGGCTTGCAGGTATTCGTGGTGTTCGCCGATCAGGCTGAGCAGCTGCTGCAAGCTGACGAACTGCTGCAGGAATGCATTCGAATCCTTGGCCAGGTGGCCC
The DNA here is from genome assembly GCF_002843605.1 of Pseudomonas sp. S09G 359. NCBI lineage: Bacteria > Pseudomonadati > Pseudomonadota > Gammaproteobacteria > Pseudomonadales > Pseudomonadaceae > Pseudomonas > Pseudomonas sp. S09G 359. The sequence continues at coordinate 5,190,314 of NZ_CP025263.1, forward strand.
ATGCGCATCAGTTCGATAAAGCGCAGCTCGTAGCCACGTTCCAGGCAGTAGTCGAGCAGCGGCATCACCTGGTCGAGGTTCTGGCCGCGCAAGGGCACCATATTGACCTTGATCTTGATGCCGGCGGCGCGGGCCTGGTCCATGCCATCGAGCACGGTGGCCAGGTCGCCGCCACGGGCGATACTGCGGAAGGCGCCAGCATCCAGGGTGTCGAGGGAGACGTTGATACGGCGAATGCCGGCGTCCACCAGCAGCGGCAGTTTGCGCGCCAGCAGTTGGCCGTTGGTGGTCAGGCTGATGTCACTCAGGCCCATCTGCCCCACGGCGCCCATGAAGGCTTCGAGCTTGGGGCTGACCAGCGGTTCGCCGCCGGTGATGCGCAGGCGGTCGATGCCCGCCGCTTCGATCAGGTACTCCACGCCGCGCGCCATGGCCTCGGCCGAGAGTTCGTCCTGGGCAGCCACCAGCCGTTTGCCGTTAGGCACGCAGTAGGTACACGCGTAATTGCAGGCTGAGGTCAGGCTGATCCGCAAATTGCGAAAACGCCTGCCTTGACGATCAACGATCATGGATCACTCCGGCAGAGGATGATTCGGGCGCGCTAAAAACTGACCTATAAATCAGCTTTTAGCAAGATCCTTGCCTGAGTATATTCCTGGGGTACTGCGCCTGGCTGTAAATAATCAGCTGGCAGGCGTTTCAGCAGGCGCTTGTGGCAGCTCGGTGCTGTGCTTGCGCTTGTTGCCCATGCGCACGCCGATGTCCATCAGGAACTGGAAGAAGCCTTCCTGATCTTCCAGCACATTGCTCCAGAACGGCGAGTGGTACAACGCCACGGCGCCGTGCACCAGGGCCCATGCGGCGCAGTAGTGGAAATACGGCGGTACGTCTTCCAGCTTGCCTTCGCTGATGCGGCCCTTGATCAGCAGGGTCAGGCGCTCGAAGTTAGAGGCGCGGATCTTATGCAGTTCCTCGACCATTTCCGGCACCTGGTGGCCCTTGACCACCTTCTCTTCCAGGCGGTCGAACAGGCGATAGCGCTGCGGGTCACGCATGCGGAACTCGAAGTAGGCGCGGGACAGCGCTTCCTTGTCCTTGTCGACATCGGCCGAATGCAGCAACTCGTTCAAGTCGCGCTCGTAGTCGAGCATCAGCCGCAGGTAAATCTCGGCCTTGGACTTGAAGTGTTTGTAGATCGTGCCTTTGCCGATACCCACGGCATCCGCAATCATCTCGACGGTGACGCTGTCTTCACCCTGTTCGAGGAACAACTTCAGTGCGGTGTCGAGAATTTCCTGCTCACGGCGGCGAAACTCACGGACCTTACGGGGTTCTTTGTGCATGAGGAAGAGGTCTGCAAAGGTCGGAATGGGGAGGGTTGCGCAGTGCCACGAATACATGGCGATACGATTTACCCAGTGCGAGGGATTATCCCGACTGAACGGTCGTTGGGCAACGCCTATGTGAACCCGTTACGCACTTTACTTTCAGCACGCCAACGATTGCATGCCTAGCAGTCAGAAATAATACGCAACAACTACAGCTGTACACCGCGCCAATGAGAACTCAAGCGAAGCGCGCGTATTCCAAATCTGTTTAAAAAACGACCAGTCGCGACTGGACTGAATCGGATACTGATCAATACTTGAACTGTCGGCGCGGCATCTCCCCCAAGTGACGCGTCGACCTGGGTACCGACGGACTGTGTGCCCTTGTTTACTCCTAATGGTCTTAACCCGGATTCCCCCCCCCAGAACCCGGGTTTTTTTTGCCCGCGATTTGCTCGCGTCAGCCGGCTACATGGGCCAGCGGGAACAGGCGCTTGAAGTTCTGCGTAGTCTGTTCGGCAAAGCGTTCGTAGGATTCACCTCGCAGCATCGCCAGGTAATCCGCCACATCCCGCACATACTCCGGCAGGTTCGGCTTGCCGCGATGCGGGATGGGCGCCAGGTACGGCGAGTCGGTTTCCACCAGCAGGCGATCTGCCGGCACCTGCCGCGCCACGTCACGCAGGGCGTCGGCGTTGCGGAAGGTGACAATACCCGACAGCGAGATATAGAAGCCCAGGTCCAGGGCCGCCTTGGCCATGTCCCAGTCTTCGGTGAAGCAATGCAGCACGCCGGCCTGGGGCAGCGCAGCTTCGCGCAGCAAGGTCAGGGTGTCGGCGCGGGCGCCCCGGGTATGCACGATCACCGGTTTGCCGGTGTGCTGGGCGGCGTGCAGGTGCAGGCGGAAGGAGGCCTGCTGCAACTCGGCGGCTTCAGGCTCGTAGTGGTAATCCAGGCCGGTTTCGCCGATGGCCACCACGCGCGGGTGGTTGAGTTCGCCCAACAGCCAATCAAGGGCCGGCGCTTCGCCGGGCTTGAGGTCCAGCGGGTGGATACCCACCGAGCAATCCACATCGGCATACCGATCAGCCAGGGCTTTGACGTCGGCGGCGTTTTCAGCGCTGACGCCGATACACAGGAAGTGCCCTACCCCGCGCTGGCGTGCGGCGTCGAGGGCAGCGTCAAGGGAGCCGCCGTGCTGGGCAAGGTCGAGGCGATCCAGGTGGCAATGGGAGTCTACGAGCATAGGAAGTTACAACTTTGTTCACGGAAAATGTCTGGCCAACGATACACCCGCTGGCCACGGAAATTAACGCCGGCCGAGCAGGCCGACCCACTGCACCAGCAGCGCTTCGAGCAACAGCACCCGGTTGAGGTTGGCCTTGCCGAGGACCTTCTGGCGCTGGGCGAGGATCCAGTCCTGAATGCTCAGCACCTTGTCCTGGGGGCTCTTCTGCGCGAGGTATTGCACCACCTTGCGCATGTCCGGCAGGCCCAGGCCGTTTTCATCCTGGGTCAGCTGGTAGCGCAGGATCAGGCTCGACCAGTCGCAGAACCAGTCGAACAACAGCAGCAAGGGAATGTCCTTCCAGGCACCTTCGGCCAACTGCGTGGCAGACACTTCCTGCTTGATCAGCTTCTTCACCCCATCCACCACCAGCGCGCGCTGCTCGCGCACACCTTGGGCGTGCAGCTTCACGGCGGCCAGCGGTGAGCCGGCGGCCAGGGTCAACAACTCGCCCCGCTCGTCTGCGGAGCACTCCGGCAGCGCCTGCGCCAGCCATTCCAGGCTCATGGCTTCGCTCGGCAACGGGCAAGCCTGCTGCACGCAACGGCTACGAATGGTCGGCAGCAAGCGGCTGGACTGGTGACTGACCAGCAACAGCACGGTGTCGCCGGAGGGTTCTTCCAGGCTCTTGAGCAAGGCGTTGGCCGCGTTGATGTTCATCGCTTCCACCGGTTCGATCAACACCACCTTGCGCCCGCCCATCTGCGCGGTTTGCACCACGAAGCTGACGAGGTCGCGCACCTGGTCGACCTTGATCGCCTTGTCGGCTTCCTCGGGTTCGAGCACGTAGTTGTCCGGGTGGCTGCCGGCCTTGAGCAGCAGGCAGGATTTACATTCGCCGCACGCCTCCAGCTTGACCGGGCGCTGGCACAGCAGGCTGGCCATGAGGCGCTCGGCCAAGTCCCGCTTACCGATCCCCACCGGCCCGTGCAACAGGTAGGCATGGGCGTGCTGGGCGCGGCCGGCCAACTGTTGCCAGAGGCTGTCCTGCCACGGGTAGGCTTCAGCCACGGGCGCGCTCCAGCAGTGTCGGCAACAGGGCGTCAATGGCCTGTTGCACCTGGGCCAACGGCTGCGCCGCGTCCAGCAGGGAGTAACGCGCCGGCTCGGCCTTGGCGCGCGTGAGGAATGCGCTGCGCACGGCATCGAAGAACGCCTGGCCTTCCAGTTCAAAGCGGTCGAGACGGCCACGGGCACTGGCACGGGCCATGCCCACTTCCACCGGCAAGTCGAACAGCAGGGTCAAATCGGGACGCAAAGCGCCCTGCACGAAGGTTTCCAGGCTGGCGATACGCTCCAGGGACAAACCCCGGCCACCGCCCTGGTAGGCGTAGGTGGAATCGGTGAACCGGTCGCAGATCACCACGGCACCGCGTGCCAAGGCCGGGCGAATCACCTCGGCCAGGTGCTGGGCACGGGCGGCAAACACCAGCAGCAGTTCGGTGTCCGGATTCATCGGCTCCTCGCCTGGGGCCAGCAGCACTTCGCGAATGCGCTCGGCCAGCGGCGTACCGCCGGGCTCACGGGTCAACACCACCTCAATACCTTCGGCGCGCAAGCGCTCGGCCAGGTAATCGCGGTTGGTGCTTTTGCCGGCGCCTTCAGGGCCTTCCAGGGTAATAAACAAGCCAGTCACAGGCAGTCCTTAGTCAGAGTCATTGCGGGCTTTGCGGTGCGGCAGTGTCCGGCGCAGGCTCGGCGGGGGCATCAGCAGCCGGCGCAGTTGCCTCTTCGGCAGGCTTTGCCGCCGGCGCCGGGCTGGAGCGGTAATCGGCGCGACGCTTGAGCTGGAACTCACGCACCGCGGCATTATGCGCATCGAGGTTGTCCGAGAAAATATGGCTACCATCCCCCCGCGCAACGAAATACAGGCTGCTGCCGGGCACCGGGTTCAGCGCGGCGTGGATCGCCTCGCGACCAACCATGGCGATGGGCGTCGGTGGCAGCCCGGCAATCATGTAGGTGTTGTAGGGGTTGGCTTCCTTGAGGTGGGCGCGGGTCAACTTGCCGTTGTAGCGCTCGCCCAGGCCGTAGATCACGGTGGGGTCGGTCTGCAACAGCATGCCGATCTTCATGCGGCGCACGAATACCCCGGCGATCTGCCCACGCTCCTCAGGTACACCGGTCTCTTTTTCCACCAGGGAAGCCATGATCAGCGCTTGGTACGGATCGGTGTAGGGCACATCGGCGGCGCGCTTGCTCCACTCCTGGGCGAGTACGTCATCCAGGCGGTTGTAGGCTTTTTTGAGGAATTCGACGTCGGTCATGCCGCGTACGAAACGGTAGGTATCCGGGAAGAACCGACCTTCGGGGAACACGCCCGGGTGGCCGAGCTTGTCCATCACTTCGCTGTCACTCAGGCCGGCGAGGGTCTGCACGATCTTTTCGTGCTTGGCCAGGGCCAAACGCACTTGGCGGAAATTCCAGCCCTCCACCAGCGTGAGGCTGTATTGCACCACCTCGCCACGCTGCCACACACCGATCAGGCCTTGGGCGGTCATGCCGGGGGTCATGCGGTACTCACCGCTGTGCAACGGCTGGCCGTCGAGATTAAAACGCCAATACAGGCGCAGCCAGAACGCACCGTCGAGCACGCCGTCGGCTTCGAGGCGGTTGAAAGTGCCCGTCGGGGTCGCTCCGGCTGGCACATCAAGCAATTGCTCCTCGGTGAGCTTCAAAGGCTGCTTCAGGGCAGCGTCGTATTTCCAGGCAGCAACGCCCAACAGCAAAGCCGCCGAGAACAGGCCGATCAGCAGCAGTACAAGCAGTTTTCGTATCAACTCAAATATCCAATAGCGCGCGAACAATGCCCTGCAGTTTACGGGTGAGCGGCCCAACCGGCCAGCTCATCGCAGCGCAGCCACGCACCGGCCAAATGCCATAAACGCTGTTGCACACGAACACTTCGTCAGCCTGCTGCAACTGCTCGAGACTGATGTCGGCCACGGCCAGCGGGACGCCCAGCGCTTGCGCCTGGGCCAGAATCTCGGCGCGCATGACCCCCGCAACGCCGCAACGCTTCAGATCGGCGGTTAGTAACAAGCCATTGCACACCAGGAACAGGTTGCTGAACACGCCTTCGATGACACGCCCGGACATATCCAGCATCAAACCTTCGGCATGCTCGGCATCTTGCCACTCGGCACGGGCGATCACCTGTTCCAGGCGGTTGAGGTGCTTGAGGCCGGCAAGCAACGGCTGCTCGGCCAAGCGGGTGGCACAGGGAAACAGGCGGATGCCGTCGGTTCCATGGGCTGGGGAATAGGTAGCGGGCGCACTGCCCTGCAAGATTCGGCGCACTGGCGCACCGGGGTTGCTGCCATAACCGCGCAGGCTGTCGCCGCGGGTGAGGATCAGTTTGAGCACACCGTCGCCAAGAGCGGCGGCATAGGCCAGCACTTCGCTGCGGATCAATTGCGGGTCCGCAGCCAAGGCGAGGCGCCTGCAACCCTCTTCGAGGCGCTGCAGGTGGCGGTCGAGCAGCACGGGCTGCCCGGCCTTGACGGCGACGGTCTCGAACAGCCCATCGCCATACGCCAGGCCGCGATCTTTCAGGGGCACAGTGTCCGCTGGCTGACCGTCGACCCAGCTGTGCATCACTCGGCGAACCGGCGGAACACCAGGGAACCGTTGGTGCCACCAAAGCCGAACGAGTTGGAGATCGCCACGTCGATCGGCATCGGCTGCGCTTCGTGGGGCACGAAGTTCAGGTCGCAGCCTTCGTCCGGCTCATCCAGGTTGATGGTCGGCGGAGCGACCTGATCCTTGATCGCCATGACGCTGAAGATCGCCTCGACCGCGCCCGCCGCACCCAGCAGGTGGCCGGTCATGGACTTGGTGGAGCTGACCGCCAGGTTGTAGGCATGCTCACCGAACACCGACTTGATGGCTTCGGCTTCCGCCAGGTCGCCGGTCGGGGTCGAGGTGCCATGGGCGTTGATGTACTGCACCTGGGTCGCATTGACCTTGGCATCACGCAGGGCATTGGTAATGCAACGCGCGGCACCGGCACCGTCGGACGGTGGCGAAGTCATGTGGTAGGCGTCGCCGCTCATGCCAAAGCCGATCAGCTCGGCGTAGATGGTGGCACCGCGCGCCTTGGCGTGTTCCAACTCTTCCAGCACCAGGGCACCAGCGCCGTCGGACAGTACGAAACCGTCACGGCCCTTGTCCCACGGCCGGCTGGCACGGGTCGGCTCGTCATTGCGGGTCGACAGCGCACGGGAGGCACCAAAGCCGCCCATACCGAGGCCGCAAGCCGCCATTTCGGCGCCGCCGGCGATCATCACGTCGGCTTCGTCATAGGCGATGTTGCGCGCCGCCATGCCGATGCAGTGCGTGCCGGTGGTGCACGCCGTGGCAATCGCGTAGTTAGGCCCCTGTGCACCCAGGTGGATGGACAGGAAACCGGAAATCATATTGATGATCGAGCCCGGTACGAAGAACGGTGAAATTCGACGAGGGCCGGAATCGTGCAACGTGCGGCTGGTGTCTTCGATATTGGTCAAACCGCCAATACCCGACCCCATGGCCACGCCGATGCGCTCACGGTTGGCGTCGGTGACTTCCAGGCCGGCATTACGCACCGCCTGAAAACCGGCTGCCAGGCCGTATTGAATGAACAGGTCGAGCTTGCGGGATTCTTTGAGCGAGAGGTATTCCTCGACATTGAAACCCTTTACCGAGCCGCCAAAACGGGTGGAATAGGCAGAAAGGTCCGTGTGTTCGATCAGACCAATACCACTGCGGCCAGCCAGAATGCCCTCCCAACTGCTCGGCACATCCGTACCCAGTGGCGACAACATACCCATACCGGTGACTACGACGCGTCTACGCGACACAGCACTCTCCTTTTTCTTGATGACGACACTTTGCATCAGAGCTAAAGAAAAAACCGCACGCCGTTACAGCAGTGCGGTTTTTCCCTAACAGCAAGCGACGACTACAAACTATTACGCCTGGTGGGCAGTAACGTAGTCGATAGCAGCTTGAACAGTAGTGATTTTTTCAGCTTCTTCGTCCGGGATTTCGGTCTCGAATTCCTCTTCCAGAGCCATCACCAGCTCAACGGTGTCAAGGGAATCGGCACCCAGGTCTTCTACGAAGGAAGCGCTGTTGGTCACTTCTTCTTCTTTAACGCCCAGTTGCTCGGCAACGATTTTCTTGACGCGCTCTTCGATGGTGCTCATACCTTGTTTAACTCCTAATGGACAAATTCAGGCAGCTGGCCAGTGGGTAAGTGTATAGAAAGCCTTTTCAGCTTTTCAACTGAAAGCTTCACCCTGTACCCGGTCGGCCACCTGCCTATAAATTAAGTTGCAGCTTTATAACGGATTTTAGACAGCTCGTATGACATTTTTTTGAAGCGATCCGTCACAATTTAACTCATGTACATCCCGCCGTTCACCGGGATTGTAGCCCCAGTCACGTATGCCGCACCGTCAGATGCCAGGAAAGTGACCACATTCGCGATCTCTTGAGCCTGGCCCAGACGACCCAGCGGAATCTGCGTCAGCAACGCTTCACGCTGTGCTTCCGGCAGTTCGCGGGTCATATCGGTATCGATGAACCCTGGGGCCACCGAGTTGACCGTAATCGACCGCGAGCCGACTTCACGCGCCAGTGCACGGCTGAAACCTTCCAGACCGGCCTTGGCGGCTGCATAGTTTACTTGGCCTGCGTTGCCCATGGCACCCACTACGGAGCCAATATTGATAATTCGGCCCCAACGCGCCTTGGTCATGCCGCGCAAAACGCCCTTGGACAGGCGAAACAGACTGTTCAAGTTGGTGTCGACCACGTCGTACCACTCGTCGTCTTTCATGCGCATCATCAGGTTGTCACGGGTGATACCGGCGTTATTCACCAGAATCGCCGGCGCGCCGAACTGTGCGGTGATCTCGGCCAGTACGGCAGCCACGGACTCATCGCTGGTTACATTCAGTTCCAGGCCGGTGCCTTGAACGCCGTTTTCCTTCAGGGTCGCGGCGATACGCTCGGCGCCCGAAGCGGAAGTGGCGGTGCCGATCACAACGGCGCCCTGACGGCCCAGTTCCAGGGCGATCGCCTGGCCAATGCCACGGCTGGCGCCGGTAACCAGTGCAACTTTACCTTGCAGACTCATGCAGGCTTCTCCTTAGTTCAGGATTCAGGGATCAGGCCAGCGCCGCGCGAGCGGCAGCGAAGGCATCCGGGGTATTGAGGTTAGCGGTCGATACGCCATCGGCGCAGCGCTTGTTCAGGCCGGCCAGGACTTTGCCCGGGCCGCACTCGACCAGCTCGGTGGCGCCATTGGCCGCCAGGGTCTGGACCGATTCAACCCAGCGTACTGGCTTGTAGAGCTGCTCCAGCAGGTCGCGCTTGAGGGTGTCGAGGTCGGCGGCAACAGCCGCGCTGACGTTCTGCACCAGCGGAATCTGCGGTGCCTGCCAATTAATGGCAGCGATCGACTCGGCAAAGCGTTCGGCCGCCGGGCGCATCAGTTCGCAGTGGGACGGCACGCTTACCGGCAACGGCAAGGCGCGCTTGGCGCCACGGGCCTTGCAGCCTTCGATGGCACGCTCAACAGCTGCCTTGGCACCGGCGATCACCACCTGGCCAGGGGAGTTGAAGTTTACCGCGCTGACCACTTCGCCCTGGGCCGCTTCGGCGCAGGCTTCGATCACCACGGCATCGTCCAGGCCCAGGATCGCGGCCATGCCGCCCTGCCCGGCCGGAACGGCTTCTTGCATCAGTTGGCCACGACGCTCAACCAGCTTGACCGCCTCACCCAGGGTCAGGCTGCCCGCCGCAACCAGGGCGCTGTATTCGCCCAGGCTGTGACCGGCCACGTAAGCCGGGCGCGCGCCGCCTTCCGCCAGCCACAAACGCCACAGGGCGATCGAAGCGGTCAGGATGGCCGGCTGGGTTTTATCGGTTTGATTGAGTTGCTCTTCCGGCCCTTGCTGGGTCAGTGCCCACAGGTCGTAACCCAGGGCGTCGGAAGCTTCCTTGAAAGTGTCCAGGATCAGCGGGTATTGCGCGCCCAGCTCGGCCAACATGCCGAGGGACTGCGAACCCTGCCCTGGAAAGACGAATGCGAGGGATGTAGACATGTAACAAGCCCCTAATGATCTGGTCGTCGGAAATGGGCGCCCCCGGTCTTAAAATGAAGCTGGGAGCGCACGAAACTGACAGATTGGATGGTCAATTGAACTGGCCGGTCACATTTAAGCATTCCCGGGCCGATTCGCCTAAGGCAACAGATCCTCAAGACGGCCGTGCAAGCGCTGCGGGAGGTTTTCCTGGATCTCGATCACGGCCCGCGCAATCGCACTCTGGAAGCCCTCCACGCCAGCTGAACCGTGGCTTTTCACCACGATACCCTGCAAACCCAGAAAACTTGCGCCGTTATGCCTGGCCGGCGCCAGGTCAGCCTGCAACCGGCGCATCAACGGCAGCGCCAGGGCGCCTACCAGACGCGACGCCACGTTGCGCTTGAACAACGCCTCGATGCGCGTGGCGATCATGGTCGCCAGGCCTTCGCTGGATTTAAGCAGGATATTGCCGACAAAACCGTCACACACCACCACATCCGCTTCGCCACGGTACAAACCGTCACCCTCGACGAAACCGACGTAGTTCAAGCCCCGCGCGCCCTGTAACAAGGTGGCGGCAAGCTTGACCTGCTGGTTGCCCTTGATGTCTTCGGTGCCGATATTCAGCAAGGCCACGCGCGGCCGGGCCACACCCAGCGCTTCGGCGGCCACCGAGCCCATCACGGCAAACTGCAGCAGGTGCTCGGCACTGCAGTCCACATTCGCGCCCAGGTCCAGCAACTGGCAATAGCCTTTCTGCGTCGGAATCGCCGCGACCATCGCCGGCCGGTCAATCCCCGGCAGCGTCTTGAGCACATGCCGCGACAACGCCATCAAGGCCCCGGTATTGCCGGCACTGACACAGGCTTGCACCTTGCCATCACGCAACAACTCAAGGGCCACCCGCATTGAAGAGTCAGGTTTGCCACGCAGGGCAGCCGCCGGCTTGTCATCCATGCTGATGGTTTCGCTGGCTGGCGTAATCGTCAGGCGCGCGCGATCCACCGCCGGATGGCTGGCAATCAATTCTTCAAGAAGGGAGGGTTGACCGACAAGGGTCAGGTGCAGCGAGGGTGTGGCAGACAGGCTGGCAATGCAGGCCTGAACAATGCTGCGGGGACCGAAGTCCCCGCCCATTGCGTCTATCGCGATGACTAGAGCAGACAAGTGATTACTCGTCAGCGCCCTTGTCGATCACTTTACGACCACGGTATACGCCTTCTGGCGATACGTGGTGACGCAGGTGAATTTCACCGGTGGTTTTTTCTACAGACAGAGTGCTCGCCGTCAGGGCATCGTGCGAACGACGCATGTCACGGGCGGAACGGGATTTTTTGTTCTGCTGAACAGCCATAATTGATTAACTCCTAAACGTTTGGGTCACGCTTTAACTGCGCCAATACACTGAACGGGTTGGACCGCGTTACCTCGTCCTCGCTCGGCTCGACCTCATCATCAAGGCCCTCCGGCTGCTGGCATTCTTCCGGATGATGAGCAGGCACAATGGGCAAGGCGAGCAGAAGCTCTTCCTCGATCAGTGCATGCAGATCCAAAGGATCTTCGCCCAGTTCCAGCACGTCATAACCTTTCGGCAACGACTGGGTATTCGCACCCTCCTTCACCACAGCGTAACTGCATTCGCTGTGAATCGGCAGGGTGACCAGCTCAAGACAACGCTGGCAAACCATTTTGACCTCGGTGTCGATAAAGCTGTGAATTACCACAGATTTACGTTCATCTCGTTCAAAAACGAATTTGGCCTGCACCGTACCGACAGTGTCGGAAAGCGGGTCGCAGAGTCTCTCCAAATCGGCCAGCAGCAATTCACCTTGAAGGGAAGTGCCACGATCAGCCAATTTGCGCGGGTCAACGTGAGGTGGAATCGGGTCATTCAACATAGGCGCAGCATTATAGGGATGCACCCAGCCATGTCAAAGGAAATTCAGCCCTGTGCGTCAGCCGGTCACGTCGCTAGAATCGGCGGCTGCCTTGAGGAGACGCCCATGCTGCCTTTATTACTTGCATCCAGCTCGGTTTATCGCCGGGAATTGCTCAGCCGCCTGCACCTGCCATTCACCTGCAGCTCGCCGGATATCGACGAAAGCCATCGTGCAAATGAGCCTGCCATTGAGTTGGTCAAACGCCTGGCCGAAGAGAAAGCCCGCGCCCTCGCCGCCAGCCATCCGGGGCATTTGATTATCGGCTCCGACCAGGTGGCCGCGCTGGAGGGGCGGATCATCGGCAAGCCCCACACCTTCGAGAATGCCCGCGAGCAACTGCTGGCAGCCAGCGGCAAGCGCGTGAGCTTCCTCACCGGGCTGGCACTGCTGAACAGCGAGACAGGGCACTGCCAGGTCGACTGTGTACCTTTTACCGTGCACATGCGCGAGCTGAGCGTGGAGCGCATCGAACGCTACCTGCGGATTGAGCAGCCCTATGACTGCGCGGGCAGCTTCAAGGCCGAGGGGTTGGGTGTGAGCTTGTTTCAGAGTACTGAAGGGCCGGATGCGACCAGCCTGATCGGCTTACCACTGATTCGGCTGGTGGACATGCTGCTGGCTGAAGGCGTGCAAACCCCTTAAACCCACCACAAAACCAATGTGGGAGCGGGCTTGCTCGCGAATGCAGAGTGTCAGCCAACATATCTGTCACTGACCCACCGCGTTCGCGAGCAAGCCCGCTCCCACATTTAAAGCAACGACAAAGCTGATCTCAGCGCAGCGTCGGGCCTTGGAAGCCCATGTACAACGCCAGCTTCTCGGCCACGCTGGCACCGAGCTTCTTGGAGAAGCGATCAAACGGCGATTCCTGAACGGTGAAATCCACCAACTCCTTCTCGCCGATCACATCGCGCGCTACCAGGCTGGCGCTGCCGAGCCCATCGATCAGGCCCAACGGCAACGCCTGCTCACCCGACCACACCAACCCCGAAAACAGCTCCGGATGGTCTTTATCCTTCAGACGATCCCCACGGCCCTGCTTTACGCTGGCGATGAACTGGCGATGGGTCGTATCGAGTACGCCCTGCCAGAACTCGGTTTCATCGGCTTTTTGTGGCTGGAACGGGTCCAGGAACGACTTATGCTCACCCGAGGTGTAGGTGCGACGCTCCACACCCAGCTTCTCCATGGCGCCGACAAACCCGTAACCGGCCGCCGTCACACCAATGGAACCCACCAGGCTGGCCTTGTCGGCATAGATCTGGTCAGCGGCGCTGGCGATGTAATAGGCACCCGAGGCGCCCAGGTCGGAAATCACCGCATACAGCTTGATATCCGGGTGCAGGCCACGCAGGCGACGGATCTCGTCATACACATAGCCGGACTGCACAGGGCTGCCGCCCGGGCTGTTGATACGCAGGATCACGCCCTTGACCTTGGGGTCTTCAAACGCGGCACGCAGGCTGCTGACGATATTGTCGGCGCTGGCGGACTCCTTGTCGGCAATCACTCCGCGCACTTCGATCAGCGCGGTGTAGTTGGCGCCACGGGTCGCGCTTTTCTCCATGTCCATCAGCGGGCTGAACAGCACCAGCATGGCGATCAGGTAGGTAAAGGTCAGCAGCTTGAAGAAAATCCCCCAACGCCGTGCGCGGCGCTGCTCCTGGACACTGGCCAGGAGGGTTTTCTCCAGCAGCTTCCAGCTCTTGTCATCACCGTTCTCTGCCTTTTCGGGCGCTTTCCACTCGTCACTCATGCCATTAACCCCAGCAAAGACTTATTAGGCCCGGCTTAGCCAAGCCTGCAATTCGGAAAAATGATCGATCGTCAGCCTGGGCTCGTATTGCTGCAAGGCCTCGGCAGCCTGGGCGCCATAACTGACCGCCACGCTGTCCATGCCAGCATTGCGCGCCATCATCAGGTCGAAGGAGGCATCGCCCACCATCAACGCCTGGCGCGGCGACACACCACAATGAGCCAGGATCTGCTCCAGCATCAGAGGGTGAGGTTTGCTGGCGGTTTCATCCGCGGCACGGGTGATGTCGAAATAATCTTCCCAACCATGCGCCTTGAGCACTCGGTCCAGCCCGCGACGGGCCTTGCCGGTGGCGACGGCCAGGTGGTAACCCTCGGCGCGAAACGCGTCCAGGGACTGCACAACACCTTCAAACAGCGGCGAAGGCGTGGCCTCCAGGGCGATGTAGTGGTCGGCGTAGTGGTCGCGGAACGCAACCAGCTCAGCGTCGCTGATGTGCGGGTACAGGGTGCGAATCGCCTCAGGCAAGCCCAAGCCGATAATGCCCTTGACCGCGAAATCGCTGCACAACTCAAAGCCCGAACGCGCCGACGCCGCGTGCATCGATTCAACGATCCGGCCAATGGAGTTGGCCAAAGTACCGTCCCAATCGAAAATCAGCAGTTTGTAATCAAGGTGCGACACTCAAACGCTCCACGGTCTTGGCCCACATTTCATCGACCGGCGCCTGCAACTTCAATTCGCCACCATCGGGCAGCGGCACAGTGAGCATGTAGGCGTGCAGGAACAGGCGCTTGCCGCCCAGGTCGCGAATTTCCTTGGAGAAATCCTCGTCGCCGTATTTGGTATCACCGGCGATGCAATGGCCCGCATGCAGGGTATGCACGCGAATCTGGTGGGTACGCCCGGTCACCGGCTTGGCCTCGACCATGGTGGCGAAGTCGCCGAAGCGGCGCAGCACCTTGAACAGGGTCAGCGCCTCTTTGCCCTCCTCGTCCACTTCGACCATGCGTTCGCCAGAGCGCAGGTTGCTCTTCTGCAACGGCGCGCGGACGCTTTTGATCGAGCTGGCCCAGTTGCCACGCACCAGCGCCATGTAGCGCTTGTCGACGCCATCACCACGCAAGGCGGTGTGCAGGTGGCGCAACATGCTGCGCTTCTTGGCGATCATCAACAGGCCGGAGGTGTCGCGATCCAGGCGGTGGACCAGTTCCAGCTCCTTGGCATCCGGACGCAACTGACGAAAGGCTTCGATCACGCCGAAATTCAGGCCGCTGCCGCCGTGAACCGCAATGCCGCAGGGCTTGTTGATCACGATCAGCTTGTTGTCTTCGAACACAATCGAGGCTTCAAGGCGCTGCAGCAGGCCTTGGGCCAGCGGTACGGGCTCGTCACGTTCAGGCACGCGAACCGGCGGCACGCGGACAATATCGCCCGCCTGCAGCTTGTACTCAGGCTTGATCCGACCCTTGTTCACGCGCACTTCGCCTTTACGCAAAATGCGGTAAATCAAGGTCTTGGGCACGCCTTTGAGCCTGGCCAGGAGAAAATTGTCGATGCGTTGGCCGGCATATTCCGGCGAGACCTCGAGCAGCTGGACGCTGGGGGTCTGGGGGGCGGTAGTCGTCATGGCGGCGATGATAACAATTTTTTATGGAATTGAAGCACTTAATCATTGCTGCTATAGTCGCGAACGCCGCCAAAAGCGGCCTGGACAGAGGACTTGCGGCAAACTGCCGGCCCTGACCATCGCAATTCATCAGGACGCGAGGCCGTCCTACGGGGCTTTCGCCACCTTGGAAGGCTCAAGATTGTAACAAGCGCAGGTGACATGAGGCCTGAAGCGAGTGCAGAAAGCAGAGTGAATACTCGCGTTCTGCGCCGATATTTACGGCCAGTTCACAAAGTGCAGTCAGTCTTGAGCCAGACCATGGCGAATGCTTCGGAAACAACGCCTGTTAAGAGCTGAGTGAGAGCGCAGTCGCCCACACCCAGTCTTGTTTAGCCATGAGCGTGGACTCCCCATTGGAGCACACGGTAAATGCCAACCCGCTGCGGATTCTGCGCGCGGCAGCACCCGAATTATCAGGGATACGTGTAGGGTGGAGATGCACAACCGTCGGACCGTGTAGCACTAGGCTTATATTTAGACGCTTCATCTCGTCCACAGTCGCCGGTTGATTCCTCCTCCTGACCTTAGCTTTTGTTGAAGTGGTGCCTTTGTCACCACCGCTAACAAGCAGGACGCGTCCGTCGCGATACCGGCCCAATTGGCTGATTATTGCTGGACACTGGAGTGGCCAACCACTCTTGACGCACCTGACACCGACCGTGAGAAGTCGTGTGTGCCGAACGCCGTTTCCGGCAGCCCGGAAACCGACGGTACAACATGAAAAGAATGCTGATTAACGCAACTCAACCCGAAGAGTTGCGTGTTGCACTGGTAGATGGCCAACGCCTCTACGACCTGGACATCGAATCCGGTGCACGCGAGCAAAAGAAGGCCAACATCTATAAAGGCCGTATTACTCGCATCGAACCAAGCCTTGAGGCTGCCTTTGTCGATTTCGGCTCCGAGCGCCACGGCTTCCTGCCCCTCAAAGAAATCTCCCGCGAATACTTCAAGAAAGCCCCTGAAGGCCGCGTGAACATCAAGGACGTCCTGAGCGAAGGCCAGGAAGTCATCGTTCAGGTCGAAAAAGAAGAACGTGGCAACAAGGGCGCAGCCCTGACCACCTTCATCAGCCTGGCTGGCCGTTACCTGGTCCTGATGCCGAACAACCCACGTGCCGGCGGTATTTCCCGTCGCATCGAAGGCGAAGAGCGCAACGAACTGCGTGAAGCGCTGAACGGCCTGATCGCACCGGCTGACATGGGCCTGATCGTGCGCACTGCCGGCCTGGGCCGCAGCAGCGAAGAAATGCAGTGGGACCTCGACTACCTGCTGCAACTCTGGACCGCCATCAAAGAAGCCTCGCTGGATCGCTCCGCGCCATTCCTGATCTACCAGGAAAGCAACGTGATCATCCGCGCCATCCGCGATTACCTGCGCCAGGACATCGGCGAAGTGCTGATCGACAGCGTTGAAGCCCAGGACGAAGCCCTGACCTTCATCCGCCAGGTGATGCCGCAGTACGCCAGCAAGATCAAGCTGTACGAAGACAGCGTGCCGCTGTTCAACCGTTTCCAGATCGAAAGCCAGATCGAGACCGCTTTCCAGCGCGTGGTCGAACTGCCTTCCGGCGGCTCCATCGTGATCGACCCGACCGAAGCCCTGGTGTCCATCGACATCAACTCGGCGCGCGCCACGAAAGGCAGCGACATCGAAGAAACCGCCCTGCAGACCAACCTGGAAGCGGCTGAAGAAATCGCCCGCCAGCTGCGCCTGCGTGATATCGGCGGCCTGATCGTGATCGACTTCATCGACATGACCCCCGCCAAGAACCAGCGCGCCGTGGAAGAGAAAGTCCGCGAATGCCTGGAAGCTGACCGTGCCCGCGTGCAAGTCGGCCGTATCTCGCGCTTCGGCCTGCTGGAAATGTCCCGTCAGCGCCTGCGTCCATCCCTGGGCGAGAGCAGCGGCATTGTCTGCCCGCGTTGCAACGGCACCGGCATCATCCGTGACGTGGAATCGCTGTCCCTGGCGATCCTGCGCCTGATCGAAGAAGAAGCCCTGAAAGACCGCACCGCCGAAGTCCGCGCGCAAGTGCCGATCCCGGTTGCAGCCTTCCTGCTCAACGAAAAACGCAACTCGATCACCAAGATCGAACTGCGCACCCGTGCCCGCATCGTGATCCTGCCGAACGATCACCTCGAGACGCCGCACTTCGAAGTGCAGCGCCTGCGTGACGACAGCCCGGAAGCCCACAGCGGCCAGTCCAGCTACGAGATCGCTGCCGCTGCAGCCGAAGTAGAAGAAGTACAACCCGCCGCCGCGACCCGCACCCTGGTTCGCCAGGAAGCTGCCGTGAAGACCGCCCCAGCCCGTGCCAACGCACCGGTTCCGGCTGAAGTCGCTGCACCGGTTGCCGCGCCGGCCGCCCTGCCTGAGCCAAGCCTGTTCAAAGGCCTGGTGAAGTCGCTGGTCAGCCTGTTCGCTACCAAAGAAGAGCCTGCAGCCCCGGTTGTGGTTGAAAAACCTGCCTCCGAGCGCCCGGCCCGTAACGAAGAACGTCGTAACGGTCGCCAGCAGAGCCGTAACCGCAACGGTCGCCGTGACGAAGAGCGCAAGCCTCGCGAAGAACGTGCACCGCGTGAAGAACGCGCACCACGTGAAGAGCGTGCGCCACGCGAAGCCCGTGAAGAAACCCCGGCCGTAGCCCGTGAAGAACGTGCACCGCGCGAAGAGCGCGCACCACGTACCCCACGCGCTCCGCGTGAAGATCGCAAGCCGCGTGGCGAGCGTGAAGAACGTGTGCGCGAACTGCGTGAGCCACTGGACGCCGCCCCGGCCGTCGCCGGCGCCGTTGCTGCCGAAGCCAGCAGCGAAGAGCGCCCGACTCGCCAGCCGCGTGAGGAACGCGCCCCACGTGAAGAGCGCCAGCCGCGCCCACCGCGTGAAGAGCGTCAACCACGCGCCGAGCAAGCCGCTGCCGCCAGCGAAGAAGAAGTACTGACCGCTGAAGAGCAACAGGAAGATGGCCAGGACAACGCCGAAGGCGATCGTCCACGCCGCCGCTCCCGTGGCCAGCGTCGCCGCAGCAACCGTCGTGAGCGTCAGCGTGATGCCAACGGCAACGTGATCGAAGGCTCGGAAGAAGCCGGCGAGAATGCAGAAGCCGCGAACAACCAACCAACTGGCGCCGAACTGGCTGCCGGCCTGGCCGTTACCGCTGCCGTTGCCAGCTCGGTCATCAGCGCACCTGCTGAAGCCCAGGCTCACGAACAGGCTGAACGTGCTACCGCTGCTGTCGAAGAAACCGCTGCTGTCGAAGCGCCGGTTGCCGAGACGCCAGTAGTAGAAGCGCCAGCCGCTGAAGCCACCGTCGTCGAAGCGCCGGTTGTTGAGGCCGCCGTGGTCGAAGCGCCAGTGGTCGAAGCCACTACCCCGATCGAAGCGCCAGCCGCTCCGGAAGTGGAAGTTGCCCCGGCTCAAGAAGCCCAGCCAGAAGTGGAAGTGGCCGCTGTCGAGCCTGCACCGGTCGTCGAGCCTCAGCCAGTGGTTGAAGCCATCGTTGAAGCGCCGGTTGTCGAAGCCGCCCCGCAAGCGCGTGAAGTTCGCGAAGAACAAACCGCCTTCCAGTGGTCTGCCGAGCCAGCCGCACCGGTTGAAGCGCCAGCACCTGCCCCCGTGGTAGAAGAAGCGCCAGCACCGGTTGTCGAAGCCGTGGTTTTCGAAGCCGTGGCTGCCGAGCCGGCTCCAGTCGTTGAGCCAGCACCGGTCGTTGAGGCCGCGCCAGTGGTTGCCGAAGTCGCCGCCCCGGTGATTGAAGCCGCACCGGCCAGCGCCTTGACCGAAAACGGCCGTGCGCCGAACGACCCACGTGAAGTGCGTCGCCGTCGCAAGGAAGCTGAGGCTGCCGCAGCCGCTGCCGCTGCTGCACAGGAAACAGAGCACGAGTCCAAACCTCTCGCCTGATTCCACCCGTGACTAAAAAGCCCCGCCTGAGTGATCAGGCGGGGCTTTTTTATGCAGTCTTGCCGGTGAAATGCAATTCAATGTGGGAGCGGGCTTGCTCGCGAACGCGGTGGTTCAGTCAATATTTTGGGTGACTGGCGCACCGCATTCGCGAGCAAGCCCGCTCCCACCTTTAGAGAGGTTTAAAGTCCAACAGTTGTGGCAGATCGACATCCCACAGCACCCCAGGATCGCTCACCTGCACCTCATGTACGCTCGCACGGGCGAATAACGGCTTGGCGCCCCGATCCCCCGTCAACGCCATCAAGGCCGGTCCAAACTCACGCGCAAACGCCACAGGGTGCCCGTATTCACCAGCCTGCACCGGCACACTGATACCACCCTCTACCAGTGCCCCCACCACCCGCTCGATACTCGACGGCTGAATAAACGGCATGTCCCCCAGCACTACCAGCCAGCCCTCGGCCGACGCACTGGCCGCAACCGCCGCCGCGATGCTGTCGCCCATACCCGCAGATTGCAGCAGCACGACCTTGCAGCCATAAGCCTCGGCCAAGCGGATAACCTCCGTACGCTCTGGCGCGGTCACCACCCAGCGGTCCACCACACATGCCGACAAATTCACCAGCACCTGCTCGATCACCGGCCGCGTCACGCCATCCAGGCCGGTACACGGGGCCAGCAACTTGTCCTGGCCTGTCTCGGCGCGAAACCGGCTGCCCTGCCCCGCCGCCAGCACAATCGCAGTCACTGTCACTGCGCCACCACCGGCAACGGCTTTTTCTGTGTCGGCGCTACGCCGTTCTTGATTGCGACAATTTCCGCCATCAGCGACAAGGCGATTTCCGCCGGCGTGTGGCTGCCGATGTGTAAACCGATCGGCCCATGCAGGCGTGCAATGGCCTGCGCCGACAAACCCAACGCTGCCAGGGTTTCCCGACGTTTCTGGGTATTCACCCGCGACCCTAGCGCGCCGATGTAGAACGCGCTGGAATTCAACGCCGTGAGCAAGGCCATATCGTCCAGGCGCGGGTCATGGGTCAGGCACACAATAGCGGTGCGCTCATCGGTCTGGATATTCAGCACCGCCTCGTCGGGCATGCCTGGCACGAAGCGGCCGTGCTGCTCCTCCCAGCCATAGACGAACTCTTCGCGCGGATCACAGATCAGCACTTCGAAATCCAGCAACCGCGCCATTTCCGCCACGTACCGCGACAGCTGCCCGGCACCGATCAGCAGCAGGCGCCAACGCGGGCCATAGATAGCGCGCAGGCGTTCGCCGTCAAAGGTCACTACATCGGTCTTGCTCGCACTGCCCAGGGTCACCTGACCGGTGGCCAGGTCCAGTTCACGGGCCACCACCTGATGATCCTCACAGCGCGCCAGCAGTTCCGAGACCCACGCCCAGTCATCCACGCGCTCTTCGGTCAGGCGCAAGGTGCCGCCGCATGGCAGGCCAAAACGCGCCGCCTCATCGCGGGTCACGCCGTAGGTCACCAACTGCACGGGCGGCCCGTCAGCAGCGAGGCGGCCATCCTGCAAACGTGCGATCAGGTCGTCCTCGATGCAGCCACCGGACACCGAGCCGATCACCACGCCATCGCCACGCAAGGCCAACATCGCCCCCGGCGGGCGCGGGGCACTGCCCCAGGTCTGGACCACGCTGTACAACACCACTTTCTGCCCGGCGCGGCGCCATTCCAGCACGCTACGCAGGACATTCAGATCCACACTGTCCATCAAACCTCCCGCCAGCGTTATTGGTGAAGTACTCACTTACTGTAAATCAAAACCTTGCAAAAGTGACCGCGCAGAAACGCAAACGCCCCGAACAGGTCGGGGCGTTTGTGAGTAGCTGTCGGCGCGTGCTTACGCCATCAGCGGCTTACTTGACGACAGGTGCAGGGCCTTCGGCCACGCCCAGGTCGTCGATTTCGCGGGTTTCCGAGATACCGGTACCGCCGGATGCCAGCTCGCTTTGCAGCTTGTCGGTGTCCAGTTCCTTGACCCACTTGGCCACAACGATGGTGGCAACGGCGTTACCGACCAGGTTGGTCAATGCGCGGGCTTCGGACATGAAGCGGTCGATACCCAGGATCAGCGCCAGGCCGGCAACCGGCAGGTGGCCTACGGCCGACAGGGTTGCAGCCAGTACGATGAAGCCCGAACCGGTCACGCCTGCAGCGCCTTTGGAGGACAGCAGCAGCACCAGCAGCAGGGTGATCTGGTGGGTGATGTCCATGTGGGTGTCAGTCGCCTGGGCGATGAACACGGCAGCCATGGTCAGGTAGATCGAAGTACCGTCGAGGTTGAACGAGTAGCCAGTCGGGATCACCAGGCCTACTACGGATTTCTTCGCGCCCAGACGCTCCATCTTGATCAGCATGCGTGGCAGTGCGGATTCGGAGGAGGAAGTACCCAGAACGATCAACAGCTCTTCACGGATGTAGCGGATCAGCTTGATCACGCTGAAACCGTGAGCGCGGCAGATGCCACCCAGTACGATCAGTACGAACAGCAGGCAGGTGATGTAGAAGCAGATCATCAACTGGCCCAACTGCACCAGCGAGCCGACACCGTAGGCACCGATGGTGAACGCCATGGCGCCCAGGGCACCGATTGGCGCGAGCTTCATGATCATGTTGATGATGTTGAACATCACATGTGCGAAGCGATCGATGAAGTCCAGTACCGGCTTGCCGTAGGCACCCAGGCGATGCAGGGCGAAACCGAAGATCACCGAGAACATCAGCACTTGCAGGATGTCACCGTTGGCGAACGCACCGACGATGGTGTTCGGGATCACGTTGAGGATAAAGCCAACGATGCTCTGGTCTTTACCGGCAGTGACGTAGGCCGCCACTTTCGAAGCGTCCAGGGTCGCGACGTCGATGTGCATGCCGGCGCCCGGTTGCACAACGTTCACCACGATCAGGCCGATCAGCAGGGCAACGGTGGAAACGATTTCGAAGTACAGCAGCGCGTAGCCGCCGGTTTTGCCGACCGATTTCATGCTTTGCATGCCAGCGATGCCGCTGACAACGGTGCAGAAGATGATCGGGGCGATGACCATTTTGATCAGCTTGATAAAGCCGTCACCCAGTGGCTTGAGGGCCACGCCGGTCTCGGGGTAGAAGTGACCGAGCAAAATACCGATAACGATTGCAACGATCACCTGGAAATACAGGGATTTGTAGATTGGCTGACGAGTCGTCATTGCAAAGTTCCTCAATCGTCCCGTGTGGCAAAGATCCGCCGTTGCCCACGACACTTGAATTGCGAACCCTCCTGCACTGGAGGGATTTGTTGTTTGCGAGGCCTATAGAATCGAGCCTGCGCTATCGTCTGTATCGCAAACGGCGTGCCACTTCTCTGAAAAACCCTGCAGGCCTTTAGACATCAGGGCTCGGGCTTTTCAGGCCTCCTCTGCGGCGATCGAATAGGTGGCGGATTTCCGCCCACTCACCCAATCCCGTCCTACAATTTGGCGGATATCCGCCTTGTCGCCCTCGACAGGCGTGGCTACCATCCGCCACTCCATGGACGAGGCCTTCGCATGCGTGAACGTACCATCGCCAGTCACTACGCCCGGGCAGCCCTCGGCGGTGCGCGTCGGGCCGGCTACGACTACTCTGGCCTGCTGCTGCAGGTGGGCATTACCCCCGAGCTGCTGAGCGAACCCCGCGCCCGCATCGCGCCGGAGCAATTTACCCGGTTGCTGCAAATGCTCTGGCAGGGCCTGGACGATGAATACCTGGGGTTCGCCGACGGCCCGAGCAAACGCGGCACCTTTGCCATGATGTGCCACGCGCTGATCCACTGCCGCACTCTGGAGAAGGCCCTGGAACGCGGCTTATTATTTTATAGCCTGTTCCCACAAGGTCCGCGCTGGCAGCTGACACGGGAAGGCGACATGGCCCGGCTGAGCCTGGATGACTCGCAATTGTGGGACCCGGATCACTTCCTCAGCGAATGCCTGCTGGTGATCTGGCATCGGCTGGGCAGTTGGCTGATCGGCCAGCGCATCCGGTTGCACCAAGCCACCTTCAGCTACCCGATGCCGGCCCACGCCGGTGAATATGACCTGTTGTTTCCCTGCACCCAGGTGTTCGGCGCACCGAACAGCAGCCTGGTGTTCCCCAGCCGCTACTTGAGCCTGCCGTTGTTGCAGGACGAACGCACCCTCAAGCATTTTCTCGAGCGCTCCCCTGCCGACCTGTTGTCCCGCCCGGATGAAGGCGACAGCCTGAGCAGCCAGTTGCGCCGCCTGCTGAGCCGCGACCGCACGCCTTGGCCGGACCTGGAAGCGGTCGCCCAGCACCTGCACATCAGCCCGCAAACCCTGCGCCGCCATCTGCGTGAAGAAGGCACCAGCTTTCAGGCACTCAAGGATGAGCTGCGGCGGGACATCGCCATCTATCATTTGGGACGGGCGGATTTGTCATTGCAGGAGATCGCCGAGCAGTTGGGGTTTTCCGAACCTTCGGCGTTTCATCGGGCGTTCAAGAAGTGGACGGGGCTGACGCCGGGGGCTTATCGGGCGCAGGAGGGTTAGAGAGGTGTTGTCTGGGAGGGCCTCATCGGGGGCAAGTCAAGCCACTAAAGATCAGACTGCCGGAAAATGAATCTTGAACGCCGCCCCACCCAACGGTGAATCCCCAAGGGTCAGCCGCGCGCCATAGCTTTCAATAATATCCTTGACCACTGCCAAACCAATCCCCTGCCCCGGATGCTGGCGGTCCAGCCGTTCACCCCGTTGCAGGATGCGCGCACGCTGGTCCGGCGGCACACCCGGCCCATCATCTTCAATACACAGTTCAGTGCCCTCGAGGTTTTCCGCCAGGCTGATGCGCACTTCACTCAGGCACAGCCGGTAAGCGTTTTCCAACAGGTTGCCGAGCATTTCCAGCAAGGCGCCCTTCTCGATGGGCACGTCGCATTCCGGCGGCAGGTCGTAGGACACGGTGACGCGTTTGTCGCGATAGACCTTATCCAACGTGTCGCACAAACTTTGCAGCACCGGCTCCAGGCGGACCTGATGGCGCACCAGGCCGCTTTTGCGCAGGCTGGCGCGCTGCAACTGGTAGCTGATCTGCTGGCTCATGCGTTCGATCTGGGATTGCAGCACCCAGGCCTGGTCGCGATCTTCCGGACGCTGGGCCATGTCTTCGCTCACGCCCTGCAGCACTGCCAACGGGGTTTTCAGGCTGTGGGCCAAATCATCGAGAGAGTCGCGATAACGCGCGCGCTGCTCGCGCTCGCTGTGCAGCAAGCGGTTGAGGGAGCCGGTGAGGCGCAGCAGTTCACGGGGGTGTTCTTCGGTGAGGCTCTCGCGGGTGCCGCCTTCGATCTGGTCGAGTTCCTGGCTCAGGCGCCGCAGGGCTTGCAGGCCCCAGGTCAGGCCCAGCCAGAGCAAGGTCAGCAACACCAGCAAGGCGGCGCCGAAGCCCAGGTAGAGGTTCTCCCGCAGGCCTTCGAGGGTCAGCTGATACTCGCGCACCGGTTGCAGGGCGACAATACTGAACGCCGCGCTCTTGCCGCCGAGCAGCTTGACCTCCACGTCATACACGAAGAATTCCTGGCCATTGGCCTCGCGAATCCGTGCGAATTCATTCCCGCGCCCGTCATAGCGCGGTTTGTAGTTGATGTTTTCTTCCTTGGTCGCGCGCGAACGCCATACCAGGTGGCCCTCGCGATCATAGATATAGCCCAGCAGCCGGCTATCGGTAAGGTTGAAGCGTTCGTCGGGCAACTGCGCCGGCATCAGCAGGCGGTTGTTTTCCACCCGTGCGGCGGAAATCAACGTCGTCACGTCCGACGCCAGGCGCTGTTCGATGGAGTCCTGCAAGGCCAGGCTGAACGCGCCCTGCATGGCCGGCAACAGGCCGAGCATAAACAGCACGGCCAGGGTGGCGGCCGCCAGCATCAAGCGCACGCGTAGCGAGCGAATCAACGGCAGCGCTCATTGAACAGGTAGCCCAGGCCGCGCACGGTGTCGATCGGCTTGAACCCCGCCGGGCCTTCCAGTTTGCGGCGCAGGCGGCCGACCAGCACTTCGATGACGTTCGGGTCGCGCTCGTCGTCATCGGGATAGAGCTGCTCCATCAAGCGGTCCTTGGCCACCACTTGCTGGTGATGGCGCATCAGGTATTCGAGGATCCGGTATTCGTAGGCGGTGAGCGCCAGGGGCTGTTCGTCGAGGGACGCCTGTTTGCGATTGAGGTCCAGCAGCAAGGGCCCGGCGACGATGGTCGACTGGGTAAAGCCGCTGGAGCGGCGCAGCAAGGCGTTCATGCGCGCCTCCAGCTCTTCGAACTGGAACGGCTTGACCACATAGTCGTCGGCACCGGCCGCCAGGCCTTCGACCTTGTCCTGCCAGTTGCCGCGCGCGGTGAGGATCAGGATCGGGAAGGTCTTGGCCTCGGTGCGCAATTTGCGGATCAGGTCCAGGCCGCCCATGCCAGGCAGGCCCAGGTCAATGATCGCCAGGTCATGGTTGAATTGGCCGGTCTGGTACAGGGCCTCTTCGGCATTGGCCACGGCCTCGACCACATGCCCGCTGTCGGTCAGGCGGGTAAACAGGTGATGACGCAGCAGCGCCTCGTCTTCCACCACCAGCAATTTCATAAGGCTCTCCAAAGCAAATCAACTGTCCGACAGAGGGATATCATAGCGGCCCTGCAGGTCTTGCGGGCGCAGTTTAATGCCATTGAATTGGCCGACTTGGTGTTCATAGCCGGCGCGGTAGTTCGGCTGCGGGGTTGTCAGGCCCAGGGATTGGCCCCAAGGCGTGGGCTGGCTACCCGCGTCTTCGAAACTGACCCGCTGGATCAGCGTGCTGGTTTTTTTGGTTTTCTCACGACCAAATCCGGCAAAGGCGCCATCGGAGGCCTGGACCCCGGCAGTGGCACTGAGCATGGTTAACGCCAACATCAGCTTTTTGATCGCAGTCATGGTGTTACCTCATACGCGCGGGGCTGTTGTGTGTTGGCCCCAGCCTACGCAAGCGCCCCTGAACTCCCCCTGAACAGGCTCTGAACCTCCGCTGAACCACGGCGGGCTATGCTGACGCGCTGCAACTCGGCAAAATACCGCCCATGACCCCCTTACCCGCTTGCTGCACCCCACTCGACGCCCAATGGCCGCTGCCCGAACCCCTGCCGGGCACGGTGTTTCTGAGCACGCGCTTTGACCCCACCCGGCTGGACGCGGGCGACTTCCAGCGCAGCGCCGTGCCGCCACCGCCCAGCATCCAGCGCTCGGTGGCCAAGCGCCAGGCCGAGTTCCTCGCCGGCCGGCTGTGTGCCCGTGCGGCCCTGCAACAGCTTGATCAACTCGACTGCATCCCGGCCATCGGCGAAGACCGCGCACCGGTGTGGCCCGCGCATATCAGCGGCTCGATCACCCACAGCACCGGGCATGCCGCCGCGATTGTCGGGCACAAGGCACAGTGGCGTGGGCTGGGCATGGACCTGGAAAACCTGCTGACGCTGGAACGGGCGGAACGCCTGGCGGGGGAAATTCTGACTGCCGATGAGCTGCAGCGCATGGCCTTGGTGCCGCGTGAGCAGGTTGCGTTGCTGGTGACGTTGACGTTTTCGGTCAAAGAGAGCCTGTTCAAGGCGCTGTATCCGATTGTGCAGAAGCGCTTTTACTTTGAGCATGCTGAGGTGGTGGAGTGGGCCGAAGACGGCTCGGTGCGTCTGCGGTTGCTCACCGACCTATCGGATGAGTGGTGCCATGGCAAGGAGCTGGTTGGGCAGTTTGCGGTGGATGGCGGACAGTTGTTGAGTCTGGTGGCTATCAGCGCCTGATCTACAGCTATCGGGGGCAAGTCGAATCGTCGCACCGCCCCTCCCACATTTGACTGAGTTCCAACGTTGGAATGCATTCCAATGTGGGAGGGGCGGTGCGACGATTCGACTTGCCCCCGATAGCTGTCTCAGGGCTTGTCCTGATCCCTGGGCCAACTCAAGCTAAAACACGCCCCACCCAGATTGTTGCTCTTGCTGATCAACGCCCGCCCGCCGTGCCAATAAATGATGCGCCGCACAATCGACAACCCCAGGCCATGCCCGCCCGAAGCACGGGTGCGGCTGTCGTCCAGGCGCAGGAACGGCGTGAAGATGCGCTCCCAGGCACTTTCTGGCACACCCGGGCCGTCGTCTTCCACATCGATACGGCAACGCACCTGGCCGACCTGGTAACTGATCAACACCCGGCCCTGGGCGTGACGCATCGCATTGCTGACCAGATTCTGCAGGGCGCGGTGCAGGTAACGCGGCTCGGCGTCCACCCAGGCATCGTCCCAATGCGCCGAGGACAGGCAAATACCCCGGGCCACCGTGACCTGCGGGCGCAGTGGCGATAATTCGCCGATCACCTGATCGAGCAGCGCATTCAGGTCGACCCGCTGGAAATTCAGCTCTGGCGAGCCTTGCTCCAGGCGCGCATAGGTGAGCATTTCATCCACCAGGCCATCGAGGTCCTGGATATCGCTGTCCATGCCTTCCAGGTATTTGCGCCGGGCTTGCGGGGTAGCGGCATCGCCGAGCATCTCCAGGCCAAAGCGCAGGCGCGCCACCGGTGTGCGTAGTTCGTGGGACACCGCGCGCACCAGTTCGCGCTGGATCGCCAGCAATTGCTGCAAGTGCTCGGCCATGCCATTGAACGCGGCTGCCAAACGCCCTATGGAGTCGGCGCCACGGGCCGGCACGCGGACTTCCAGGTTGCCTTTGGCGATACGCGTGGCGGCGGCTTCCAGGCCTTTGAGACGGCGCTCAAGCTGGCGCACCAATAGATAGACGATCAGGCCGATCAGGGTCAGGCCGATCAGGGTGATGAGGATCAGCCATTGCGCCGGGTAAGGGTTCATCTGAAACAGCGGGCCGATTTCCAGCACCCACGGCGTACCGACCATGCCGGCGAACACGCGGATCGAATCACCGCCCTTGCCCAGGGCCATCACGGTATCGCCTTCTGACACGCGGCGGCGCTGGTCCTCGTCCATATCAGCCTGGTCGAGGGTCATCAGGTGCATCTCGAAGCCAAAGCCCTTGGCTTCTTTTATATCGGCCAGGCGCTGCGGCTGTTCGGCCACCGGAAAGCGCACCAGTTCGTCGGCCAGCAAATAAATAGTGGCGCGGGCCAGTTGTTCGCTGATCTGCTGCACTTCGCCCACAAGCACCAGCTGCGACTGCTCGCTGACCAGGCGCAACACCCGCGCCGCGTGGGGCCCGGTCTGCTCCACCAGCACCTGGCCGCGTTGCAGGCGGTTGCGCTGGCTGAGGTCCAATTGCGCCTCGGCCAGCGGGCGCAGTTCCAGGGGAATGCCCAACAGACGCTCCCACACCGCGAGGGCGCGCTGGCGCTCGATGCTGCTCATGGGTTGCAGGTTGTCACCCATCAACGCAAAGGTGCCGTGGGCCAGGCGTTCGCGGTATTGGCCGCTGCGCACCTCGTTGAGCAGGTGCAAGGCCAGCACGCCAAGCAACGCCACCAGGATCAGCGCCGCGCACATGCCGCCATAGATACGCAGGAAGATCGAGTTCACAGCGGCATATCGGCAGCAGCTTCAGGCACGAACAAGTAGCCTTTGCTGCGGATGGTCTTGATCAGCCGCGGGTGGATCGGGTCGTCGCCGATTTTCGGGCGGATGCGCGAGATGCGCACATCGATGGAGCGGTCCTGGCCGTCATAGCCAATGCCGCGCAGGGCGATAAAGATTTCTTCGCGGGACAGGATGCGCCCGGCATTCGCCACCAACAGCCACAGCAGGTCGAATTCGGCGCTGGTCAGCTCGATGCTGCCGTCATGCAGCCAGGCTTCACGCAGAGCGTTGTCGACCACCAACGGGCCAAATTGCAGGCGGCGCTGGGCTTGCACAATCGCCGGTTCCGCCGCCTCGCTACGCCGCAGCAGGGCCTGGATGCGCGCCAACAGCAGGCGCGGACGCACCGGCTTGCACACGTAGTCGTCGGCGCCCATGTCCAGGCCCAACACCTGGTCCATGTCATCGGTGCGGGCGGTGAGCATCAGGATCACGCCATCGTAGCGCTCGCGCACTTTGCGGCAGATGCTCAGGCCGTCTTCGCCGGGTAGCATCAGGTCGAGGATCACCAGGTCCGGCTGCTCGGCGATGATCCGCGCTGCTGCCAGGGCCCCATCGCCTTCCACCGACACCCGCAGGCCATTGCTCTCCAGATAGTCGCGGGTCAACTCGGCCAGCCGCTGGTCGTCCTCGACAATCAATACCTGCCAGGCTTCTTGCTCCATGCGTGATCCTCGTTGTTATTTGAAGAAGGTCGTCATGAGAATGCGATCAAATGTGGGAGGGGGCTTGCCCCCGATAGCGGTGGTTCAGTTGATAAATCTATCACTGACACACCGCTATCGGGGGCAAGCCCCCTCCCACATTTTGATCTACAGCCGCGCTACCTTGTTTGTAATGTTCGCAGGGCATAAAAAAGCCGATTGTAGCCATGGGCCAACCCTCAAACACAAGCCGGGAAATCCATTCGGTGATCGCATTTTTTTGTGATAGGGTTCGCGCCCTCAAAAATCCAATCTGCTGTTTATAGCTTGGAATATTCAGTGACAAACGGCCGAATCCAGCAGTACTGCGGCCTACACGGGTGTTCCACGATTCATACACATTTTACCCACAGCGTTATCCACAGGTAGTGCGTTGCTAAGCCCCCCAAAACGCATTATCTTGTAGCTCTGAGCGAAAAAAACCCTACATGTAGGGTTTTCGGCGAAAAGACCAAACACAAATCAGACAAGAAACTCAAGTCCTTTCTTGCTTCTGTTTGGCCTGATCCAAGCATTTTTTGAAAGCCCAAACCGCGCACGCGGATGGCAGCCGTTTTCACGCTCCAACAGCGGAAAACGGTACGGGTGTTGCAGTGCTTAAAGTGGGCAACTGTCACCCAGCAGGAATACGGCCAAGGGCTTTTGCGCCCCGAACCGAAGACTTCGGCATGGAAGCGGCGCGATCAGCTCCCTTCCTCCTGTCCCGAAGTTGTTATGCCAGGCCCAGGCCTGTTGTAAGTGCTTCAGGACGGAACGGTGGGCACCGTGATGGTGCCCAAATAAATATAGAATGTGGAGACAACCCCCCATGCAAACCGACACAACTCGCGAGAACCCGCAGGGCTCCGTGCCGCAGGCCGCTGATTCGAACCTGGATCTGTCCGCCACCGCACCTGGCCAATTGCGCGTGATCAAGCGTAACGGCACTGTCGTTCCTTACACCGATGACAAAATCACCGTCGCCATCACCAAAGCGTTTCTTGCAGTTGAAGGCGGCACCGCTGCCGCTTCGTCGCGCATCCACGACACCGTTGCCCGCCTGACCGAACAAGTCACCGCGACCTTCAAGCGTCGCATGCCGTCGGGTGGCACCATCCACATCGAAGAAATCCAGGACCAGGTAGAACTGGCCCTGATGCGTGCCGGCGAGCAGAAAGTCGCCCGCGACTATGTGATCTACCGCGACGCCCGTTCCAAGGAACGTGCCGTGCGCTCCCCGGCCGAAGAAGCCGCCGTGCAAGCTCACCCGTCGATCCGCATCACCCTGGCCGACGGTTCGTTTGCACCGCTGGACCTGGGCCGCCTGAACACCATCATCACCGAGGCCTGCGAAGGCCTGGAAGAAGTCGACGGTGACCTGATCCAGCGCGAAACCCTGAAGAACCTGTACGACGGCGTGGCCCTAACCGACGTCAACACCGCCTTGGTGATGACCGCCCGTACCCTGGTTGAGCGCGAGCCGAACTACTCGTTCGTGACCGCCCGCCTGTTGATGGACACCCTGCGTGCCGAAGGCCTGGGCTTCCTGGGCGTGGCCGACAGCGCCACCCACCACGAGATGGCCGACCTGTACGCCAAGGCCCTGCCGGCCTACATCGCCAAGGGTATCGAATTCGAATTGCTGAACCCGGTCCTGGCCACCTTCGACCTGGAAAAACTCGGCAAGGCGATCAACCACGAGCGCGACCAGCAGTTCACCTACCTGGGCCTGCAAACCCTGTACGACCGTTACTTCATCCACAAGGACGGTATCCGCTTCGAACTGCCGCAAGTGTTCTTCATGCGCGTGGCCATGGGCCTGGCGATTGAAGAGAAGCACAAAGAAGACCGTGCCATCGAGTTCTACAACCTGCTGTCGTCCTTCGACTACATGTCGTCGACCCCGACGCTGTTCAACGCCGGCACCCTGCGTCCACAGCTGTCCAGCTGCTACCTAACCACCGTGCCGGATGACCTGTCGGGCATCTACCACGCGATCCACGACAACGCCATGTTGTCCAAATTCGCCGGCGGCCTGGGCAACGATTGGACCCCTGTGCGTGCATTGGGTTCGTACATCAAGGGCACCAACGGCAAGTCCCAGGGCGTTGTACCGTTCCTGAAAGTGGTGAACGACACCGCCGTAGCGGTCAACCAGGGCGGCAAGCGCAAAGGCGCTGTGTGTGCCTACCTGGAAACCTGGCACATGGACATTGAAGAGTTCATCGAGCTGCGCAAGAACACCGGTGATGATCGTCGTCGTACCCACGACATGAACACTGCCAACTGGATCCCGGACCTGTTCATGAAGCGCGTCTTCGATGACGGCCCGTGGACCCTGTTCTCGCCATCCGAAGTGCCGGACCTGCACGACCTGACCGGCAAGGCCTTCGAAGAGCGCTACGAGTACTACGAAGCACTGTCCCAGTACCCGGGCAAGATCAAGCTGTTCAAGACCATCCAGGCCAAAGACCTGTGGCGCAAGATGCTGTCCATGCTGTTCGAAACCGGCCACCCATGGTTGACCTTCAAGGACCCATGCAACCTGCGCAGCCCTCAGCAGCACGTAGGCGTGGTCCACAGCTCGAACCTGTGCACCGAGATCACCTTGAACACCAACAAGGACGAGATCGCCGTTTGCAACCTGGGCTCGATCAACCTGCCGAACCACATCGTCAACGGCAAGCTGGACACCGCCAAGCTGGAACGCACCGTCAACACCGCAGTTCGCATGCTCGACAACGTGATCGACATCAACTACTACTCGGTGCCACAGGCGCAGAACTCCAACTTCAAGCACCGTCCAGTCGGCCTGGGCATCATGGGTTTCCAGGATGCGTTGTACCTGCAGCACATTCCTTACGGTTCGGACGCTGCAGTCGAGTTCGCCGACAAGTCCATGGAAGCGGTCAGCTACTACGCGATCCAGGCTTCCTGCGACCTGGCCGATGAGCGCGGCGCCTACGAGACGTTCCAGGGTTCGCTGTGGTCCAAAGGCATCCTGCCGCTGGATTCGCAACAGATCCTGATCGAAGCCCGTGGCCAGAAGTACATCGACGTTGACCTGAACGAATCCCTGGACTGGGCGCCAGTACGTGCCCGTGTGCAGAAAGGCATTCGTAACTCCAACATCATGGCCATCGCACCGACCGCGACCATCGCCAACATCACCGGCGTATCGCAGTCGATCGAACCGACCTACCAGAACCTGTATGTGAAATCGAACCTGTCGGGCGAATTCACCGTGATCAACCCGTACCTGGTTCGCGACCTGAAAGCCCGCGGCCTGTGGGATTCGGTGATGATCAACGACCTGAAGTACTACGACGGTTCCGTGCAGCAGATCGAACGCATCCCGCAAGAACTCAAAGAGCTCTACGCGACTGCCTTCGAAGTGGACACCAAGTGGATCGTTGACGCCGCCAGCCGTCGTCAGAAGTGGATCGACCAGGCCCAATCGCTGAACCTGTACATCGCTGGCGCATCGGGCAAGAAACTCGACGTGACCTACCGCATGGCCTGGTACCGTGGCCTGAAAACCACTTACTACCTCCGTGCCCTGGCCGCGACCAGCACCGAGAAGTCGACCATCAACACCGGTAAGCTGAACGCTGTTTCCAGCGGCAACCACGGTGATGACTCGGTTCTGGCTGCTCCAGCCGGCCCGGCGCCAGTGCCAAAGGCTTGCGCGATTGACGAGCCGGATTGCGAAGCTTGCCAATAAGCTGAGTGGGTACTGAAAGCCCGTTAACCCTTGGGTTAACGGGCTTTTTTCATTTCTACTGGTTGCCTTTCACGCT
Organism: Pseudomonas sp. S09G 359; assembly: GCF_002843605.1. Lineage (NCBI taxonomy): Bacteria > Pseudomonadati > Pseudomonadota > Gammaproteobacteria > Pseudomonadales > Pseudomonadaceae > Pseudomonas > Pseudomonas sp. S09G 359. The sequence goes on from NZ_CP025263.1 coordinate 5,223,373, forward strand.
ATACAAATGCGTACGCTTCACCCGGATCTTCCCTCTTGGGCCGGCCACCTCTCCCGCCCCACAACTCTACCTGGCCGCCAATCACCGCCATTGAATGGCCGCCGTAATTGACTACGCCCAGCGCGCCAGCGGCAAGCTCATCGCTGGTCGTCTGCCGGTACAGGCCTTTGAGCCCCAAGCGATCCAACCCTTCACTCGCATGCTCGCCGTCGTTCAGGCTGACCAACGCGTCGGTATAACTGCGCCTGGCATTGTGGTCGTTACCATGCCCGAACCCGTTGTTACCTTCCCTATGAGCGCGCATGGCACTGGCAGCAAACAGGAAGTTGGCATCGGTGATCATCGCCGGGTCATCACCCTTGAAGCGCGCCTGCTGCGCCGCCTCCCTCAGGTTGTCCTGGCTTAAATGCAGCTGGAAGCCATCGCGCATTTGCACGTCGAAACCATCACCCGATGCCCTCACATCGCGGAAAACGTCCGTCGGCTTTTGGCCAAACTTCATCATTGCGCTTTTTATGGCTGAAACCGTGACGCAGTTTCCGTCCGGCCCCTGCCTGAAACCAGACCAGATATTGCCCTGCTCCCGGCCCGTACCCGGTTTTGCCCCGGGGTTACTGTTGTCGACCCTGTAGTGATAGTGGTTGGCTCCCTCGGTAAAGGGTTTGTTGCTCATGGACTCTACGGAGCCAAAATCCCTTGGGTTAACTCTGCCAACACGGCCGTCGTCGCCACCTGGCGAGGGTCTCGGAGAAGGCGAAGGAGCCGGCCCATCCTCTGGAAAAAGATCCGGAAACAGCCGCCTGAACAGCGCCAGCCAACTCTCAGCCACCTCCATCTTCAGTTGTTCAAGGATTTCCTTGAATTTGGCGTCGCCCAGTTCCTTTCTCTGCTCATTGAGCTTGTCCCGCAGATCTTGAACCGTCTGGTTCTTGAAGGTTTTCTCGGCCTCATCCAGCGCACCGATCAGCTTTCGAACCACGTCTTTATCAGCACTCAGATCATCCTTGGGGCCGTCTGAGCGGGTTACGCCCCAAAGGTGCTGCCCTGCCCCACCCACGTCATACCGACCTACCCCAGCCTCATGGCCGGACATCGACGAATTCCACATACCAACTCACCCTGAAATTTCCGCTGGTTCTCGGCCTGATAAGTGGAAATAAAACTGTGGTCAGTTCCAACAATCGTCTGTGGTCTCCTGCTCTGGCCAGAAGTGGGAAAGGTCCTGGGATTAAAAGACGCCCACAAAAAAGCCCCTCTCTCGAGGGGCTTCTTGTGCAGCGCTACCGCATCAGGTCATCTGAATGATGGTCTGCATGATGGTGCTCTGGGTGGAGATGGTCTTGGCGTTCGCCTGGTAGTTGCTCTGGGCCTTGATCAGGTCCACCAGCTCGTTGGTCAGGTTGACGTTGGAGTTCTCCAGGGAGTTGGCCACGATCGAACCCAGGGTACCGCTCTGCGGAGTGTCGTAGCCCGGCTGACCCGAGGCGAAAGTCTCTCTCCAGGTGGTACCGCCCGCTGGCTGCAGGCCCTGTTCGTTGTTGAAGCTGGCCAGGGAGATCTGGCCGATGGCCTTGCTCTGCTGGTTGCTGAAGGTGGCGAACAGTACGCCGTTGCCATCGATTTTCAGGCCGGTGATCTGGCCGGTGGCGTAGCCATCGGTGACCGGCGGGTTGCGGTAGCTGGCCGAGTTGTACTGGGTAACGTTGCCCATGTTGACGGCGATGTCCGGCGCGGTCGCATTGTTTGCGGTCCAAACGCCGTTGGTGACCGAACCTGGCACCCAGTCCTTGAGCGTCAGGGTCGTGTCGGTCACGTCGGCGCCGACGACGGTCTTGAGCTTGCCCGCGCCATCAAAGGTCAAGGTCACTGCAGGTGGATCCGTGGCCAGCCCACCGGTAGTAGGCAGCGAGCCGTCAAGGTTGCGGCCATCGATCAAGGTGTACGACTTCCACTCGTTGGCGTCGCTTTTCACCATGTACTGCACCATGGAGTGCGAGTTGCCCTGGTCGTCATACAGCGTGGTGCTGTACTGGGTGGTGAAGGTACTGGTATCAGACGGGTTGAACGCTTTGGTGGTCTGATCGATCACCAGCTCCGAGGAGTTCAGGTTGCTGGTGGAGTCGACTTTGGTGGACGCCTTGGGTGGCAGGTTCGCCAGGTTCAGTTGCAGGTCAACCAGCCCACCCTTGATGATCTTGCCGTCGTCGTCCGCGGCGTAGCCTTGCAGGCGCGAAGTACCGGTGTTGTTGGTGATGTAGCCGTCTTTATCCGCACGGAAAGCACCGCTGCGGGTGTACTCCAGCGAACCGTCGCTGCCTTTCTGTACGAAGAAGCCACCGCCCTGGATCGCCATGTCCAGAATGCCGCCGCTGCCATTGACGTCACCTTGGGTGAACTGCTGGGACACCGCCGCCAGGTTCACACCGTTACCGATGCTGTTCTGGCCGGTACCCAGCTTGGACGCGGCGTAGATGTCGGCAAATTCCGCACGCGACGATTTAAAGCCTGTGGTCGCGACGTTGGCGATGTTGTTGCCGGTCACGTCCAGTTGTTTGTTGGCCGCATAGAGACCGCTAAGGCCGATATTAAAAGACATGTTTCTCTCCTTCTGCCGTATTTAGCCGGCTCTATGTACCGATAGTCTGAATTTGCGACAGCTTGACGCTGCCCATGCCGCCCGCGAGGTTCAGCACCATTTCGCCGCCGGTCTTGCTCAATGTCACGCTGGTCACCGTGGCTGGCAGCGAAGTTGCCAGGGCCACGGCGTCGCCTTTGTCATTCTTGGTGGTGGCCGCGAAGGTATAGGTGCCGGCTGGGGCAACCTCACCCGCGTCGTTCTTGCCATCCCAGATGAAGTCGGAAGTACCGGCGCTTTGGGCACCCAGGTCGAGGGTGCGTACTACATTGCCGTTCGCGTCGGTGATCTTTACCGTGACGTTGCCGGTCGCAGCCGTTACCGCCACCGAACCGGTCATGCTCTTGCTCGTGTCCACCAGGGCCTTGTCGGTCTGGGTGATGATCGAACGGCCTACCAGCGACGACGCCTGCAACGCTTGCGAAGAGCTGAAGTTGCTGGAGATGGCATTCACCGAGTCATTCAGGGTGTTGATGCCTTCCAGGCTACTGAACTGCGCCAGCTGGGCCACGAACGCACCGTTGTCCTGAGGCGACAGTGGGTCCTGGTTCTTCAGCTGGGTGACCAGCAGTTGCAGGAACGCATCTTTGCCCAGCGACTGATTGCCGGTGGCAGCCGTGGAAACGCTGGACACGTTATCTGTCGCGGTCTTGACCTTAGTGTTGAAAAGGTCCTGGACTGCCGTGTTGGTAGAAGTATCAACGATGGCCATTATTTGGCGCCCCTTATCACTGACCCAGGGTCAGGACCTTCTGCATCATGGTTTTGGCGGTGTTCATCATTTCCGCGTTGGTCTGGAACGAGCGGCTGGCGGAGATCATGTCAGCCATTTCCTCGACCACGTTGACGTTCGGGTAGTACACGTAGCCTTTTTCGTTCGCCGCCGGATGGTTCGGCTCGTAGCGGGCTTCCAGATTGCTCTGGTCCTCAACTACGCCGAGTACCTGCACGCCTTGGCCTGCCGCATCCTGGTTCTGGAACAGCGAACTGCCGCTGCCGCTTTGACCCGCCTGGCCTTCCTGAAACATGGTGGCGAACACCGGGTGGCGGGCACGGTAGGTCTGGTCAATGCTCGAAGACACGGTCTCGGCGTTGGCGATGTTACTGGCGACGGTGTTCAAGCGCGTGGTCTGCGCGCTCATGCCACTGCCGGCAATATTAAAAACACTGGCTAGGGACATGGCTTATTCTCCACGCAGGGCTGACATCAGCCCTTTGAATTTGCTGTTGAGCAGGGTAAAGCTGGCCTGGAAGTTCACCGAGTTCTCGGCATAGGCCGATTGCTCCAGCTGGGCGTCCACGGTGTTCTGGTCGATCGACGGCTGCATCGGGGTGCGATACAGCAGCGACTCATCACCACTGCTCAGGCCTTGCGCTTCAATATGACGGCTGTTGGTCATGTTCAAGGCGAAGGTGCCGTTCTTGGTTTTGTCCTGCTGTGCGGCTAGCACGGCGGAGAAGTCCAGGTCCCGAGCCTTGTAGTTCGGGGTGTCGGCGTTGGCAATGTTGTTGGCCAGGACTTCAGCGCGCTGGGCGCGGAAGCCCAGGGCTTGTTCGTGGATACCGAGCGCTTTATCGAAGCTGATGCTCATGGCGGAAACCTTTAGGCTGACCTGCTTTTCGTAACAAGGTCATAGCAAGGCGCATGCCAGTTTTCGCGAGGCCCGTATTTCAAGGGTTTGCGGGATATTTGCCGGCGGCAATGCCAGAAAAGCGGCAAGCGGTTTCCGCGTGGCGCCAGTAAAGCGGCAATGGGCATTGCCGCTCTGTTGAAATTTGCCGCAGAAAAAAATGTGGGAGGGGGCAAGCCCCCTCCCACATTGTTGACCGAGTACGGCTTATTTCGCCTGGTAAATAATCCCCGGGCTGCACTGCACCATCTGGTAGTGATCCGGCAAGCCGTTCAGCGCTTCGGAAGCACCGAGGAACAGGTAGCCACCGCGCTTGAGCGTGCCATGGATGCGCAGCAGGATGTCCTTCTTCACCTCGGCCGAGAAGTAGATCAGCACGTTGCGGCAGAACACCATGTCGAACTTGCCCAGGCTGGCGTAGCTGTCGAGCAGGTTGAACGAGCGAAACTCCACACGGCTCTTGATCGGCGCCTTGACCGCCCAACGCCCCGCCCCTTTCGGATCGAAGTAACGTTGCAGGCGCTCCTGGGACAAACCACGGCCCAAGGCCAGGCTGTCGTACTCGCCGGTCTTGCAGTTGGTGAGCATGGTGCCGGACAGGTCGGTGGCAACGATTTGCGCGCCGGCCTTGAGCTGGCCCATGTTGGTCCGCTCGAACTCATCGATGGACATCGAGATCGAATACGGCTCCTGCCCCGAGGAACACGCCGCCGACCAGATTCGCAGGCGCTGGCCCGGGCTGGCCTTGATGGCTTCCGGCAGCACCTTGCTCTTGAGCACTTCAAACGGGTAGGTGTCACGAAACCACAGGGTTTCGTTGGTGGTCATGGCATCGACCACCATTTCCTTGAGCCCACTGCGCGGCTGGCCCTGAATACGCTGGACCAGCTCGCCCAAGGACTTGATGCCCTGCTGTTCCATCAGTTTGTTGAGACGGCTGGATACCAGGTACTGCTTGTTTTCACCGAGCAATATGCCACAGGCTTTTTCCAGGAAGACCCGGAACTGTTCGAAATCCAAATTACCCGTAGACAATGATACCGCCTCTTAAATCGTGTGACCGCCAGGGAAAACCCCTTAGCCGTGATCTGCTGCCTTGATCCGGTCGACTACCCGGTTTGCCAGGTCATCAGGACGGAATTTGGCCAGAAAGTCATCGGCACCGACTTTCTTGACCATCGCCTGATTGAATACACCCGACAATGAAGTATGCAGGATGATATGCAATTTTTGCATGCGTGGGTCGTTGCGTATCTCGGCCGTGAGGGTGTAGCCATCCATTTCCGGCATCTCGATGTCGGAGATCATCATCAAGAATTCTTCTTCCGGCTTCTTGCCGTCATCCACCAGCTTGCGCAGGTAATCCAACGCCTGGCGGCCATCATTGAGGGCCACCACTTCCACACCGACGGTTTGCAGGCAACGGGTCACCTGCTTGCGCGCCACCGAGGAGTCATCCACGGTCAGCACCCGCAGGGAGATCGCCTTGTGCGCCGTTTCGGCATCCACCACACCCACGGAAATCGATTCCGAGGTGGGCGCCACTTCGGCGAGGATCTTCTCTACGTCGATGATTTCCACCAACTGGTTATCCACTCGCGTCACCGCCGTGAGGTAGTGATCACGGCCGGTGCCCTTGGGCGGCGGATGGATCTCTTCCCAGTTCATGTTGACGATGCGTTCCACCGAGCGCACCAGGAAACCCTGGGTCTTGGTGTTGTATTCGGTAATGATGACAAACGGGTTCTCACGGTCCTGCAACGGAGCCGAACCGGTGGCCAGGGCCAGGTCGAGAATCGGGATGGTCGCACCACGGATGCTGGCAACGCCACACACCACCGGGCTGGACTTGGGCATGATCGTCAGCTTGGGGCATTGCAGCACTTCCCGCACCTTGAACACGTTGATGCCATACAGCTGCTTGCCATCCAGGCGAAAAAGCAACAACTCCAGGCGATTCTGCCCTACCAGCTGTGTGCGCTGGTTTACTGAATCCATTACACCTGCCATGCCTTTACTCCTACGCTAAAACCTTTGGCCTATTACCTATAGGGCAGACGCGCACCCAACACTAAACGGCACGAGCTTTGCAATTTACCGATCATGGACATTAAAACGACAGTTTCCCGACGCCTACGATTCCCACAGTACCGCAGATTGCTCTGCGCCTGCGTGGCGCTGCTGGCTGCAAGCCTGGGAGCCGCGGCCCGCGCAGACAACGTCACCTTGCCTGATCTACTTATCGGCGTCACCCAAGGCTTTCTTGAGTTCACTGTAGAAGATTATCTGGCGACCACCCAGACGCCTGGGCGTTATGAAATCCAGGTCAGCCAGTTGGACCCTCGCTTGCGCATGCCCATGTGCGACAAGGAATTGACAGCCACCCTGGAAAGCCCGGCCCAGCCGATCGGCCGCGTGACCGTAAAGGTACGCTGTGATGGCGCCTCGCCCTGGACGGTGTTCGTGCCGGCGCAGGTCAAACTGTTTCGCGACGTAGTGGTGGTTGCGCGCCCGCTGAAACGCACCGGCATCATCGGTTTCGAGGATGTTGTACTGCGCGAACGCGACATCAGCATGATCAGCCAGGGCTACCTGACGTCCCTCGACCAGGCCGTTGGGCAGAAATTAACCCGACCAGTGGTCACAGACCAGGTCATCACCTTGGTGCATCTTGAGCAGGCCGAAGTGATTCGCAAGGGCGACCAGGTGGTGATTTCCGCCAGCAGCGGCGCGCTGAACGTAAAGATGCCGGGTGAAGCGCTTTCCAACGGCGGCATGAGCGAACAGATCCGGGTCAAGAACCTCAACTCCAATCGCGTGATCAAGGCGCGGGTCACAGCGCCTGGCCAAGTGGAGGTGGCCTTATAGACCACTGGTATCAGACGCCGGCTTTTCCTACACTGTCGACTGGGCGCCGGCCTGTGCAGTTTATTGTCAATTGCGCCTAAAGTTTGTCCGGGTATGGCCGAAAACATGGCAAGCGTCCAAATACCCAGAGGTTTTTTTATCATGGTCATCGATTTCAGTCGTTTAAATAACACCCCGGCCACGTCGGGCACTACGCGCACCACGGGTGCCAAGGACAGCGTAGAAGCCAAGGCCCAGCCACTGCCCGCCAAGGCAGAACAGGCCAGCGCCAGCCAGAGCGGGGAATCCGTACACCTGAGCAATGAGGCTCAACAGTTGCAGAAGGTCACTGACTCGCTGCGCGATCAACCGGAAGTCAATAAAGCCCGTGTGGCCGAATTGAAACAGGCAATCGCCGATGGCAGCTATAAAGTCGACAGCAACCGTGTAGCCAGCAAGCTGCTTAATTTCGAAGCCGAGCGCTAGGCAAAGGCCTGCGCCGGGCTTTTGGACGCTTAAACCCCAAGGCCAGCCATGCATCACGACGAACATTTGCTTCAACTGATCATTGATGATCAAGCGCCGACGCAACAGTTGCTCGAGCTGCTCAAGGAAGAATCCCTGGCCCTCTACGGCCGGGACATGCCCTTGCTCGAAGAAATTCTCGCGCGCAAGCAGTCGTTGATTGTCCTGCTGGAACAGCACGGCAAAAAACGCAGCCAGATCCTCATCAGCCTCGGTCTGCCGGCAGACCACGATGGCCTGGCGCAATTGGCCAGCCATTCCTCGGTGGGCGATCAACTACTGGCCCAGAGCAAAGAACTCAATCAATTGCTCGCCCAGTGCCAGGAAGCCAACCTGCTCAACGGTCAGTCGATCCAGCTTCAGCAAGCTACGACCGCCAACCAGTTGCGTATACTTCACGGCGGAGAGCCTCCGGCGCTTTACAACGCCCAAGGTTCCACCTCGCGCCTGGTCAAGCCAAGCACCCGCAGCCAAGCCTGATGCCGGTTTACGGCCCGGCCTATCCAAGGCGCGCCACATACTGGCAAAATGCCTGTTCTTGCGTGTAGTCGTATTTTGTCTGGAGATGGAAGAACCGTGTTCAACGCCCTTAATGCGGAAGATGCACCGCAGCCACCCAAGGTGCTCACCACGCCTCTGGAAATCGCCAGCACCTTGCGGATGCTGCAAGACAGCCATGATCCGCTGATCATCACCTTCCATGAACGCAGCCAGCGCTTCCAGAGCTACCTGGTGGACGTCGACCGGGACAGCAACACCCTGGCCCTGGACGAAATGATCCCGCGTGACGGCGAACGTTACCTGGAAAATGGCGAGCCTTTCCGCATTGAAGGCTTCCACGACGGCGTACGCGTGGCGTGGGAAAGCAACGGCAGCCTGACTATCAGCGAAAAGGACGGCCACCGTATCTACACCGGCGGCCTGCCTGACGAGGTGGTCTACCATCAGCGCCGCAATGCCTTCCGCGCCGCCTTGAAGCTGGCTCAACTGGTCAACATCGAACTGGGTGGCGAGAAGCTTAAGGCACCGGTCAGCGGCAAACTGCTGGATATTTCCGCCACCGGCTGCAAATTGCGCTTTGAAGGCGACATCTCCGAGCGCCTGCAACTGGGCCAGGTCTATGACCGCTTTATCGCCGCCCTGCCCTTTGGCAGCATGACCACCTCGGTCGAACTGCGTTACCTGCACTTCGAAGAGAAGATCAACACCACCTTCGCCGGCGTGCGCTTCCACAACATGAGTGGGTTGGTGCAGCGCCAGGTCGAGCGGTTCGTGTACCAGCTGCAACGCGAAGCCCGGCGCTTCGACAAAGACGACGATTTTTAAGCATTAAAGATCGCGACAAAAAACGGGCAGATCCTGATGGGATCTGCCCGTTTTTGCTTTCAGGGGCGCGCCCTGCTCAAGTCGTGGGGATGTTCGTCCGGGTCCAGTGGGTCAGTCGGCGCTTCGGCGACCGGCTCATCTGCAGGTGCTTCGGGCTCGGTTTCAGGCTCAGGGGCGGTGGTTTGCATCTGTTCCTGCACCACCGCCTCATCCACCCGCGGATCGAGGCAGGCCACCAGCGGCGAGCTGGACATGCTGTCGGGCATTGCCACATGGTGCAACGGCGCGTCGTCGACCTGATGCAGGTTGGTCACCGCTTTCGGGCGGATGCGCCACACCAGGATCAACGCACACAGGCTGAAAAACGCATAAAGCATGTGGCTGCCGAACATTTTCATCACCACACCGGCGAGCAACGGCCCGATGCTGGCGCCCACCCCGTAGGTCACCAACAACATGGCCGTGAGCGACACGCGGCGGTCACCTTCCACATGGTCATTGGAAAACGCCACCGCCAACGGATACAGGCAGAACTGCACCAGCGAACACAAGAAGCCCGCCACGAACAAAACTTCCAGCGGCACTTTAGTCAGCACCGCCAACGGCAGTGCCGCCACCGCCAGGCACAGGGCAAAGCAGCGAATCAGTAGAGCGCGGTCATAGCGGTCCGACAACCAGCCCAATGGCCACTGCACCACCAAGCCGGCAAAAATACAGCTACCCATAAACAGACCCACCTGCTCGGTGGTCAGGCCTTGCTGGGAGGCGTAGAGCGGCGCCAGACCGTAGAACGACCCCACGATCAACCCAGCACCCAGCACCGTACTCAGCGACTGCGGCACACGCTTGATAAAGAAGCGCGGCTCCATCGGTGCAGGGTGCAAGGGCGCCGGGTGAATACGCCGGGTCATGGCCACCGGCACCAGGCACAGGGCAAAACACAGCGCCACGAGCATCAGCAATTCGAGGCCGAGCTGGGGGTGCATCACCAGAATCAACTGACCCAGCACCAGCCCCAGGTAGGACGCGATCATATAGCCGCTGAACACCGCGCCACGCTGCTTGGCGTCCGCCTGCTCATTGAGCCAGCTTTCGATGACCATGTACTGGCACATCATCCCCAGGCCCACGATCATCCGCAGCACGATCCAGGCCGGCAGCCAGTTGATCAGGCCGTGGCCCAACACCGCCGCACCGACGATCCCGGCACAGGTAGCGTAAGCCCGGATGTGCCCGACACGGCCAATCAGGCGATGCCCGATCTTGCCACCCAGCACCAGGCCAAAATAGTTGGCCGCCATCAGCGCACCTACCCACAGGCTGTCGACATGATCGGCGGCCAGGCGCAGGGCCAGGTAGGTACTGAGCAGGCCGGAGCCGATCAGCATCATCAAGGAAGCGAAATAAAGGGCTCGAAAAGGTTTCCAGATCTGGCGCATCGGCGTTCCGAGCGGCTCCTTGCAGTGAGAGACAGGGCTATCGGCATGATAGTCCCGGGTTGCCGGGTCCGGACAGGCAAAAGGCACTGATTCCGGGGATTATTTTGCTTAACAGCTCAGACGCTGCCGGGGGGCGTGCAAGGTACACCGTTATGGAAAATACCCGCCGGCACCTGCTGTGAACCTCGATCGGCGGCAAGGTTCGACCGGTGTTCGAAAAGAACCCACGCACACAAAAAAGCCCCGCCAGGAGGTGCTGTGCGGGGCTTTTATACGGGCAGCTTTAGGTGCCGAGAATCTGGTGTCCCAGGGCCGGTTCGAACGGCCAACCTTCCCCTTAGGAGGGGGATGCTCTATCCAATTGAGCTACTGGGACTAATGACAGCCATCGGGCCAGGGGCACCGCGACGGACGGCGTGCATGTTAACGGCCGAGGTCAGTTTTGTCATGTCGTCCGTTGGCTTTTTGAGTGTAGGCCGATGCTTGTGCTGGCGGTTGCATTTTCCCCCAGCAAACACGGGCGCTTGCTGTCATCGTGCAAAATGCACTCCCCCAAAATGCCAGCATTGCAAATTGCAACCTCTGCGCGCTTTAAAGTAGACTCAAGCCATTGATTTTATTGAAATAAAAGATTGGCACAAGACCTGCAATACTTCTCCTATCAGAACCCTACCCAAGCCATCCAGCTACGGCGTTAAGCGGAGAACATGACCATGAACAGTGCCCTTCTGTTAGCCCTCAACACCGTAGCCTTGGCTGCCCTGGTGACCTTCCATTTCCAATCGGCTGGTAGCAGCGACCCTGCGCAGATCACCCAGGCGGTACCGCACCACCTGCAACAGCGCCCGCAACTGGCAGTGATGACACCCGGCGCACAATCGCCGGTGCGCCTGACCCAGGACACCCAGGCCGCCCCCGTATCTGAACATTGGGTTTTCTGAGGAAACCGCGCATGAGCAAATTCGCCTGGCTGTTTCTTTGCCTGACCGTTATCACCGGCATCCTCGGCCTGAATGCCGACGCGCCAGAGGGGCAAACCCTCGCACTGGTCGCAACCGGCGCGTTTGCAAGCCTGCTGGTGCTGACCCTGATCGTAGGGCGCAGATTCAAATTCGACCCGGTTTTACGCTGAGCCCCTCTCCCCCCCCGCCCTACCTTATGTCGCCCCGTCCTAGTAAATCGGCAAATTGCCACTAGTCTTAAAAATAAGGGCAAAAGGCCACTTTGCTATAGCATGTGCGGCCTCAAGCCCGAGGGCGGCTTGTGCTTACAGGAAGTTCCGTTGCGGGTTCACGGGTTGAAAAGTTTTCCAACCAGTCCGCAAAAATGTAAATGAGTGCTGGCATAAAGCCTTTAGGCAGTTCAATATTTGTCACAGAATTGACGCCAAGGAACTGTCAAATCTGAGGCATGATGCGGCCTCTTTGCAATTAGGGTTGAACTTTAGTCGTGAGCCTTGTCTTAACACTCATCTTGCGGCCAATTCCAAAAACCGCTCCCCTGAACTAACCGGTTAAATATATGCGCCCATTGAAACAGGCAATTTATTCCAGCCGTACGGCTGACAAGTTCGTCGTACGTCTGCCAGACGGAATGCGGGAACGCATTGCCGAGGTGGCTCGCAATCATCACCGCAGCATGAACTCCGAAATCATCGCGCGCCTGGAACAGAGCCTTATTCAGGAAGGTGCGCTGGGCGACGAGTTGAGCATGCGCCTGGACAGCCCCGAGCTGTCGCTGCACGAACGCGAACTGCTGCAGCGTTTTCGTCAGCTCTCCCACCGCCAGCAAAATGCTCTCGTCTCGCTTATTGCGCACGACGTGGAAGCGGCCGCAGAAGCCAATTGATTTAAAAACTGAAAGCCGAAGCCAGCCATGTGCTGGCTTTTTTTTGCGTGGGATTTGGCAAAGCGGGGACAGGGCTGTCCCCGCAGGAAGGCATTACAGCAGGAAGATCGTCGCCAGGCCCAGGAAGATGAAGAAGCCTCCACTGTCGGTCATGGCCGTGATCATCACGCTGGCACCCATGGCAGGATCGCGCCCCAGGCGCGCCAGGGTCATGGGGATAAGCACCCCCATCAGCGCCGCCAGCAGCAGGTTGAGGGTCATGGCGGCAGTCATCACCACCCCCAGCGACCAGCTGCCATACAGCAAGTAGGCAACTACGCCGATCACCCCACCCCACACCAAACCGTTGATCAGGCCCACGGCCAGCTCTTTGCGCAGCAGGCGCGAGGAATTGGCAGTACTTACCTGGTCCAACGCCATGGCGCGCACGATCATGGTGATCGTCTGGTTACCGGAGTTACCGCCGATACCCGCCACAATCGGCATCAGCGCCGCGAGGGCTACCAGCTTCTCGATGGAGCCTTCGAACAAGCCGATCACACGCGAGGCGATAAACGCCGTGATCAGGTTGACCGCCAGCCAGGCCCAGCGGTTATGCAGGGAGCGCCAGACCGAGGCAAAGATATCCTCCTCTTCACGCAAACCCGCCATGTTGAGGACTTCGGTCTCACTCTCTTCACGAATCAGGTCGACCATTTCATCGATGGTCAGACGGCCAATCAGCTTGCCGTTCTTGTCGACAACCGGGGCCGAGATCAAGTCGTAACGCTCAAACGCCTGGGCCGCCTCGTAGGCGTCCTCGTCCGGGTGGAAACTCACGGTGTCGCTGGCCATCAAATCCGCAACTTTCTTGTCCGGATCATTCACCAGCAGGCGCTTGATCGGCAGCACGCCCTTAAGGATGCCTTCGTAGTCGACCACAAACAGTTTGTCGGTATGGCCGGGCAGCTCTTTGAGGCGGCGCAGGTAACGCAATACCACTTCCAGGCTGACGTCTTCGCGGATGGTGACCATCTCGAAGTCCATCAGGGCGCCGACCTGGTCCTCGTCATAGGACAACGCGGAGCGCACGCGCTCACGCTGCTGGCCGTCGAGGGCCTCCATCAGCTCATGGACAACATCACGGGGCAGCTCAGGGGCCAGGTCAGCCAGCTCGTCAGCGTCCATCTCCCTGGCCGCAGCCAGGAGCTCGTGATCGTCCATGTCGGCGATCAGGGTTTCACGGACCGAGTCGGACACTTCCAGCAGGATGTCGCCGTCGCGGTCGGCCTTGACCAACTGCCAGAGGGTCAGTCGATCATCCAGCGGCAAGGCTTCGAGAATATAGGCGACGTCGGCGGAGTGCAGGTCATCGAGCTTGCGTTGCAGCTCGACGAGGTTTTGCCGGTGAACCAGGTTTTCAACGCGGTCGTTGTTCGGACCTTCCTGGCGATGCGTGAGGTCTTCGACCACACGCTGGCGCTGCAGCAGCTCGATAACTTGAGCGAGGCGATCCTGCAGGCTTTCTTGTGTTTTCTTTACTTCTACTTCGGTCATAGGCGAACTCCACTCCCAGCAGCGGGGCACGCCGGAAGGATCAATCAGTCAATTCATGATTGGTAAAGCGGGGTACTGAGTAACTACTGGGTAAGTCCATGGAGGTATTCCACAAGCCCCGGCGGGGCTGACGGGCGCAATGATACACCGTGCGCCAACTTTTAACGTCAAAAAACTGGAAAGAACAAGCGCTTGCGAGCCAAAGCTGAGCATTGGCTGCATCTATGAACTGCGACGACGCCGCGCGAAGGGAAAACACATGACACAGAAGAAAAACACGAAATCCTACACAAACCCCAGACGGCAAAAAGCCCGCACTAGGCGGGCTTTTTGTTTGTATGGTGCACTCGACAGGATTCGAACCTGTGACCGCTCGGTTCGTAGCCGAGTACTCTATCCAGCTGAGCTACGAGTGCAGATTGTGTTTTTAGACCAGATCACAACTGGTTGGAGCCAAGTCACCTGCATTGCTGCAACTGACTCTTAAATGGTGCACTCGACAGGATTCGAACCTGTGACCGCTCGGTTCGTAGCCGAGTACTCTATCCAGCTGAGCTACGAGTGCATTTGTTGCCGCGCATTATAGGCCGTTCAATCTCTATGTAAAGCTATTTTTTCGTTTAATTTCAACAACTTAGCGAAAAAACCAGATTGCAACGTACTAAGCAAATAATGGCGGAGAACGGGGGATTCGAACCCCCGACACCCTTTTGAGGTGTACTCCCTTAGCAGGGGAGCGCCTTCGGCCACTCGGCCAGCTCTCCGCAACACGGGGCGTATATTAACCACGTTCATCCCCGTTTGCAAACATAAAAAACGATAAAAATTAAAGGCTTGGTTCTTCGTCCTTCTCTTTCTTGATCCGCAGGTAGATTTCCTCGCGGTGGACCGCTACCTCTTTCGGAGCGTTAACCCCGATACGTACTTGATTGCCTTTGACGCCGAGCACGGTCACGGTGATTTCGCCATCACCGATAATCAGGCTTTCTGCGCAACGACGAGTCAGAATCAGCATACCTTTCTCCTCACGCATTTCAGTTCAGGAACAACAGTCTGCAAAAAAAAGGCGCTCGAGCCACGACCTGACGGCCACTGCCCTAACGGCCTAAGTATTGTCGAGCGCACACAAAAGACCATGCGCCCTACAAAAAAATGAAAGGCGCGGTAAACCGCGCCTTCCTGGCATTGCTATCACTCGCCCTGTCGGGCCGGAGCGTCCAGCTCAAACGCGGTGTGCAGCGCGCGTACAGCCAGTTCCAGGTACTTCTCTTCGATCACCACCGAGACTTTGATTTCCGACGTGGAGATCATCTGGATGTTGATGCTTTCCTTGGCCAGGGCCTCGAACATGCGGCTGGCAACGCCGGCATGGGAACGCATACCCACGCCCACGATCGACACCTTGGCAATCTTGGTATCGCCGACCACTTCACGGGCGCCAATCTCGCTCGCGGTGTTCTGCAGGATACGCTCGGCTGCATCGTACTCGTTGCGGTGCACGGTGAAGGTGAAATCGGTGGTGTTATCGTGCGAAACGTTCTGCACGATCATGTCGACTTCAATGTTCGCGCCACTGATAGGGCCGAGGATCTTGAACGCTACGCCCGGGGTGTCTGGCACGCCACGGATCGTCAGCTTGGCTTCATCGCGGTTGAAAGCGATGCCGGAAATGATCGGCTGTTCCATGGATTCCTCTTCATCAATAGTAATGAGGGTGCCCGGCCCCTCTTTGAAGCTGTGCAATACGCGCAGCGGAACGTTGTACTTGCCGGCGAACTCCACCGCACGAATCTGCAACACCTTGGAACCGAGGCTGGCCATTTCCAGCATCTCTTCAAAGGTGATCTTGTCCAGGCGCTGGGCCACGGACACCACACGCGGGTCGGTGGTATACACACCGTCCACATCGGTATAGATCTGGCATTCATCAGCCTTGAGGGCCGCTGCCAACGCCACACCGGTGGTGTCCGAACCGCCACGCCCGAGGGTGGTGATGTTGCCCTGCTCGTCCACACCCTGGAACCCTGCTACAACTACCACACGCCCGGCTTTCAGGTCTGTGCGGATTTTCTGATCATCGATCTGCAGGATGCGCGCCTTGGTATGCGCACTGTCAGTCAGAATGCGCACCTGGCTGCCAGTGTAAGACACGGCCGGCACGCCACGCTTGTTCAGGGCCATGGCCAACAGGGCAATGGTCACCTGCTCGCCGGTGGACACAATCACATCCAGCTCGCGCGGCAGCGGTTGCTGGTCGCCACTGATTGCCTTGGCCAGATCGATCAGGCGATTGGTCTCACCGCTCATGGCCGACAGCACCACCACCAGGTCGTCGCCGGCATCGCGGAATTTCTTAACCTTGTCGGCCACCTGCTCGATTCTTTCGACAGAGCCGACCGAGGTGCCTCCAAATTTCTGTACGATCAAAGCCATTTCTAAGCCGCCTCAGCCCGTAAAGGGGCGCCCAATAAACCAATCTTCAAGCAACCAGGCGAGCCCATGACTAGACCATGGGCTCATCCACAGCGCCTTAAATACCCGCCTCGACAAACGGCACGGTCAGGGCCAGGGCCGCGTCCAGGGCACCAGCGTCTACACCACCGCCTTGCGCCATGTCCGGACGACCACCGCCCTTCCCGCCCACTGTCGCGGCGGCTTGCTTCATCAAATCACCGGCCTTGAGTTGGCCAGTCAGGTCCTTGGTTACACCGGCAACCAGAACGACCTTATCCTCATGGACACTGCCGAGCAGGATCACTGCGCGGCCGAGCTTGTTCTTCAACTGATCGACCAGGGCCAACAGCGCCTTGCCATCCTGACCGTCCAGGCGCGCAGCCAGGACTTTCACGTCCTTGACGTCCACCGCAGCAGCCGACAGATCGTCGCCCGCCGCACTGGCTGCCTTGGCTTGCAACTGCTCCAGCTGTTTCTCCAGCGCACGGTTGCGCTCCAGCACGGCGGACAGTTTGTCGATCAGGTTGTCGCGGCTGCCCTTGACCAGGCTGGCCGCTTCCTTGAGTTGTTCTTCAGCCGCATTCAGGTAGGCCAGGGCCGCAGCGCCAGTCACCGCTTCAATACGACGTACACCGGAAGCCACACCGCCTTCGCTGATGATTTTCAGCAGGCCGATGTCACCGGTACGGTTGGCGTGGATACCGCCGCACAGCTCCACCGAGAAGTCGCCGCCCATGCTCAGTACGCGCACGTTGTCGCCGTACTTCTCGCCGAACAGCGCCATGGCGCCCTTGGCCTTGGCGGTTTCGATGTCGGTTTCTTCAGTTTCGACCGGGGTATTCTGGCGCACCTGGGCGTTGACGATATCTTCCAGCGCCTTGATCTGCTCCGGCTTGATCGCTTCAAAGTGGCTGAAGTCGAAGCGCAGGCGCTGGCTATCGACCAACGAACCCTTCTGCTGGACGTGCTCGCCCAACACCTGGCGCAACGCGGCGTGCAGCAAGTGCGTGGCCGAGTGGTTCAGCGCGGTGGCATGGCGTACGTCGGCATCGACCTGGGTGTCGACCGGCGCGCCCACCGTCAGGTTGCCCAGCACCAGCACACCGTGATGCAGGAACGCACCGCCGGTCTTGGTGGTGTCGCGCACTTCAAAGCGGCCGGAGGTCGAGCTCAGGAAGCCACAGTCGCCTACCTGGCCACCGGACTCGGCGTAGAACGGGGTCTGGTCCAGGACCACGACCGCCTCGTCGCCTTCGTTCAACACGTCGACCGACTTGCCGTCTTTATAGAGGGCAACGATCTTGGCCGAGCCAACGGTGGCGCTGTAGCCAGTGAATTCGGTCGGTACGTCAACCTTGACGAGGGTGTTGTAGTCCAGGCCAAAGGAGCTGGCGGAACGCGCGCGCACGCGCTGGGCCTCCATCTCACGCTCGAAACCGGCCTCATCGATGGTCAGCTCACGCTCACGGGCGATGTCGGCGGTCAGGTCCATCGGGAAACCGTAGGTGTCATACAGCTTGAACACCACGTCGCCCGGCACCACGGTGCCTTTAAGCTCGGCCAGGTCCTGCTCCAGAATCTTCAGGCCGTGTTCCAGGGTCTTGGAGAATTGCTCCTCCTCGGCCTTGAGCACGCGCTCGATGTTGCCCTGCTGCTGCTTGAGTTCCGGGAAGGCTTCGCCCATCTCGGCAACCAGTGCGGCAACGATTTTGTAGAAGAAGCTGCCAGTGGCGCCCAGCTTGTTACCGTGGCGGCAAGCGCGACGGATGATGCGACGCAGCACATAGCCACGGCCTTCGTTGGACGGCAGTACACCGTCGGCAATCAGGAAGCCGCAGGAACGGATGTGGTCCGACACCACTTTGAGCGAAGACTGGTTTTCATTGGCGCAGCCAATGGCCGCCGCCGACGCGCTCAGCAGGTTGGTGAACAGGTCGATTTCATAGTTGGAGTGCACGTGCTGCATGACCGCACTGATCCGCTCCAGGCCCATGCCGGTATCCACCGACGGCGCCGGCAGCGGATGCAACACGCCGTCGGCGGTGCGGTTGAACTGCATGAACACGTTGTTCCAGATCTCGATGTAACGGTCGCCATCCTCTTCCGGCGAGCCCGGTGGGCCGCCCCAGATGTCGGCGCCGTGGTCGTAGAAGATCTCGGTGCAAGGGCCGCACGGGCCGGTATCGCCCATGGTCCAGAAGTTGTCGGACGCGTACGGCGCGCCTTTGTTGTCGCCGATGCGGATCATGCGCTCAGCGGGCACGCCGATTTCCTGGGTCCAGATGTCATACGCTTCGTCGTCCGTCGCGTAGACGGTGACCCAGAGTTTTTCCTTCGGCAGCTTCAGCACGCCGGTCAGGAAGGTCCAGGCGAAGGTAATCGCGTCTTTCTTGAAATAGTCACCGAAGCTGAAGTTACCCAGCATTTCGAAGAAGGTGTGGTGGCGTGCGGTGTAACCGACGTTTTCCAGGTCGCTGTTCTTACCGCCGGCGCGTACGCACTTCTGGCTGCTGGTGGCGCGGGTGTACGCGCGCTTTTCCTGGCCCAGGAAGCAGTCCTTGAACTGGTTCATCCCCGCGTTAGTGAACAGCAGGGTGGGGTCATTGCCTGGGATCAAGGAGCTGGAGGCGACACGGGTGTGTCCTTGCTCCTCGAAGAAGCGAAGGAAGGCTTCACGGATTTCTGCGCTTTTCATTAGGTTCTTCCACGGAGGCTGCGGCCAAAGGCCAGTGCGCAACATCATCAGACGGAGCGACGGCAAAGGGCCGCATTATATCGGCCCTTTGCCGGTGGTACAGCGTGTTTATGCGATAGAGCGGTTCAATTAGACGGTCTGCACGATCATTTGCGTGAAAATTCGACGAATGCCTGCAGCACCTGCTCGATCTGCGCGCGGCTCACATCCAAATGAGTGACCATGCGCAAGCGCGGCGCGGCGCTCAACTTGATCCCGCGCTCGGCGGCAAAGGCCTTCAAGGCCGGGGCCTGGTCGCCGATCTGCACGTAGACCATGTTGGTCTGCACCGGCTCCACGCTGTAGCCGACCTTGCGCAATTCATCGCCCAGCCATTGGGCGTTGGCGTGGTCGTCGGCCAGGCGCTGCACCTGGTGATCCAGCGCATACAGCCCCGCCGCCGCCAACGAACCGGCCTGGCGCATGCCGCCACCGACCATCTTGCGCAAACGCCGCGCCTTGGCGATCAACGCCGTGGAACCGCACAGCACCGAGCCGATCGGCGCGCCGAGGCCCTTGGACAGGCACACCGACACCGAATCGAAATGCTGTGCAATCTCCCGCGCATCCACCCCCAGCTTGACCGCTGCGTTGTAGAGCCGCGCGCCATCCAAGTGCAGGGCCAGGCCATGTTCACGGGTAAATGCGCGCGCCTTGGCCAGGTACTCCAACGGCAGCACCTTGCCCTGCATGGTGTTTTCCAACGCCAGCAAGCGGGTGCGGGCGAAGTGGAAGTCATCCGGCTTGATCGCTTCCAGCACCTGGGCCAGGTCGAGAGAGCCGTCGGCCTGCACTTCCAGCGGCTGCGGCTGGATCGAGCCGAGTACCGCCGCGCCGCCGCCTTCGTATTTGTAGGTGTGGGCCTGCTGGCCGACGATGTATTCCTCGCCCCGCTCACAATGGGCCATCAACGCCAGCAGGTTGCTCATGGTGCCGGTGGGCACGAACAACGCGGCGGCGAACCCCAGGCGCTTGGCCAGCTCGGCCTCCAGGTGGTTGACGCTGGGGTCTTCGCCATACACGTCATCGCCGCTGACGGCGGTGGCCATGGCGTCGAGCATGCCTGGGGTGGGCTGGGTCACGGTGTCGCTGCGCAGGTCAATCACGGTCATCAAACAGGCCTCTGACGGGTGGGGACGTATTGTTCTAGTAACGATTACTGCGGGCAACGCCACGGAATATCAAGCCCCAGCTGCATTCAATCGAATACCAACCAAACTAACCGATATAGGTTATCGATACGGCGATCGTGCAGTTTTTGAAAAACCATGTTAAAAACTCTCCGCCGCCAGGGTTCTGGCGGCAACGTTCTCAGGGCGGGGTGTAATTCCCCACCGGCGGTAATTACACGCAATGTGTATAGCCCGCGAGCGCTTGGCGCCTCGAACTGCTCACGCAGGACGGCGGCAAGGTCAGCAGACCCGGTGTGATCCCGGGGCCGACGGTCATAGTCCGGATGAAGAGAGAACGGGATTGGCACCTAAGGGCCGCACACCCATTGTGTTTGCGTACCCTTAAATCCCATTCGATTCATAACGCCCTGTTTTTTTCTTAAACAGGAGTCAGAACATGCAACCCACCGCAATCGACAGCAAAAGCAAAAACCATCACGGCGAGCGCGTCGCGTTTATCCAGGCCTGCTGGCACAAGGATATTGTCGACCAATCGCGCAAAGGCTTCCTCGCCGAAATGATCGCCCAGGGCTACCAGGAATCGGACATCGATTTCTTTGAAGTCGGCGGCGCCTTTGAAATGCCCCTGCACGCCAAGCTGCTGGCCAAGACCGGCCGCTACGCCGGTATCGTTGCCGCTGCGCTGGTGGTGGACGGCGGCATCTACCGCCACGAATTCGTCGCCCAGTCGGTGGTCAGCGGCCTGATGCAAGTGCAGCTGGAAACTGAAGTGCCAGTGTTCTCGGTGTCCCTGACCCCGCACCACTTCCACGCCGGCAGCGAGCACCACGCGTTCTTCCACGATCACTTCGTGCACAAGGGCCAGGAAGCTGCGAAGACCTGCGCCGACACCCTGCACAAGGTCCGCGCGATCCGTCGCAGCGAGCCGCGTGCTGTAGCGGTCTAAGCAACACTGCAAAACCAATGTGGGAGGGGGCTTGCTCCCGATGGCGGTGCATCAGCTACAGGTGAGCTGGCTGACACACTGCTATCGGGGGCAAGCCCCCTCCCACATTTGGCCGAGTGAATCTCGGGATCTAGAGTCGGGCACACTCAATATCCCTGCTCGTGCTGTAGCGGCCTAAGCAACACCGCAAAACCAATGTGGGAGGGGGCTTGCCCCCGATGGCGGTGCATCAGCTACAGGTGAGCTGGCTGACACACTGCTATCGGGGGCAAGCCCCCTCCCACATTTGGATCCGGTTAAGCCTTGAGATCTAGGCCAACCCGGCATCCATAGTCGGCACACTCAATATCCCTGCTCGTGCTGTAGCGGCCTAAGCAACACTGCAAAATATATGTGGGAGGGGGCTTGCCCCCGATGGCGGTGCATCAGCTACAGGTGAGCTGGCTGACACACTGCTATCGGGGGCAAGCCCCCTCCCACATTTGGATCCGGTTAAGCCTTGAGATCTAGGCCAACCCGGCATCCATAGTCGGCACACTCAATATCCTTGCTCGTGCTGTAGCGGCCTAAGCAACACTGCAAAACCATTGTGGGAGGGGGCTTGCTCCCGATGGCGGTGCATCAGCTAAATATAAGCTGGCTGACACACTGCTATCGGGGGCAAGCCCCCTCCCACATTTGGCCGAGTGAATTTCGGGATCTAGGCCAACCCGGCGGCACACTCAATATCCCTGCTCGCGCTGTAGCGGCCCAAGCAACACTGCAAAACCAATGTGGGAGGGGGCTTGCTCCCGATGGCGGTGTATCAGCTACAGGTGAGCTGGCTGACACACTGCTATCAGGGGCAAGCCCCCTCCCACATTTGGATCCGGTTAAGCCTTGAGATCTAGACCAACCCGGCATCCATAGTCGGCATACTCAATATCCCTGCTCATGCTGTAGCGGCCTAAGCAACACTGCAAAACCAATGTGGGAGGGGGCTTGCCCCCGATGGCGGTGCATCAGCTAAATATAAGCTGGCTGACACACTGCTATCGGGGGCAAGCCCCCTCCCACATTTGACCGAGTGAATCTAGGGATCTAGGCCAACCCGGCATCCGTGGTCGGCACAATCAATATCCCTGCCCGCAAGCCATTCTTGACCTTCGGGTTGGGGAAGATGATGCGCGCGCCCTCCTCCTCGATCACCCAGCGGGTCATGGCCACGTCTTCGGCCAACAGATAGCCCGGCGCCAACGGCGAAAAGTTTTCCACGTCCGCCGGCAGGTGCATCAGGAAGGCATCGCTGTGCTTGATGACTTCCCGGGACACGGCAAACAGTTGCAGGCCGTCCAGGCTCTCGGTCACCGGCTCGTTGCCCTCGATGATCTGCTTGAGGCGGGTTTCCAGGCGGGACACGTCCACGCCCTGGTTCTGCCCGAACGGCCGCGCCTTGCCCAGTTCCAAGGTGAAGGCTTCGGCGTGCAGCTGCTCGTAGGTAAACGCGGTGAAGGTGATCGAGGTTTTGTTCTGCAGCAGCACCGCCTGCATGCCGGCGGCGTTCAGGCGCGCCAGCTCGTGGCGTGAGTGCTGGCGCCCTTCCTTCCACGGATAGAGGGCAAACTGCTCGATCTTCGAGCCGCGAATGGCGGTGTGCAGGTCGTAATGCAGGCGCGAACGGCCCGGCAGGCTGAAGAAGCTGCGTGCCAGTTGCTCAAGCTCGGCGGCGCGCATGGCTTCGGGGCCGATGTTTTGTTCATGCCGGCCATTGAACAGCCGGTTGACGTCCAGCTCGAGGTAACGCTCGCCGCGGCGCATGGCCTCGGGGTTCCCGAACAGGAACAGAATACGGGTGCGGGGCTTGATCTCCCCACGGGCGATGCCATGCAACAGGCGGTCGAGCAGTTCGATCGGCGCGGTTTCGTTGCCATGGATGCCGGACGACAGCAGCAGGTCGGCGCCGCTGTCCAAGGCCTGCGGCGGGCGCACTTCAAGCGCGCCCTCGCTGAGCCAGCGCATCTGCACGCCGTCGACAGTCAGTTGAATTTTTTGCGCCGGTTCACGACCGGCGAGGGTCAGTTCAAGCAGTTTGCCAAGGGCGAGCATAAGCAGCTTCCTTAGTGGTTGCAGCCAGGACCGTGGACGTGATCGTCGTCATCACCTTCAACGTCGGCCGGTTCCATTTCCAGTTGCAGGCTCATCAGGTTGGTGGCCAATGGGCGCATCAGCAAGTTGGCGTACTCGGCGTCGCCTTCTTCCACGTCCACGCCGATCAGCAGTTGGCCACGGCCGTCGTGCTGGATCCAGATTTCCTTGCCCTGCCAGACCACGGCGACGCGGGTGCAGGAAGTTTCCAGCTGGGTGCCGTCGGTGTCTTCAAGAATCAGTTTCAGGGTGTCGGTGGTCATAAAGAGTTCTCGGCCATAGGGCGTAAAAGAGGGTGCGTTAATTGATCTGGAAAGGGTAAACCGAGCCCAGTTTAAGGATTTGCGTCAATTCATCCAATGCCGTCCGGCACTCCAGCAACAATTGCGGGTCAGCCAGGTCGGTTTCGCGCAGGCTGTCGCGGTAGTGCTTGTGGACCCATTGGGTCAGGGTGTCGTACAACGGCGCAGTCATGATAACGCCTGGGTTTACCGCAGCCAGCTCGGTTTCGTTCAAGGCCACACGCAAGCGCAGGCAGGCTGGGCCGCCGCCGTTCTGCATGCTTTGCTTGAGGTCGAAGACTTTGACTTCGCGGATCAGCCCACCGGCTGCGGTGAGGTTTTGCAGGTAGTGCCATACGCGTTCATTGGCACGGCACTCTTCTGGCACGATCAGCAGCATCGAGCCGTCAGGGCGTGTCAGCAACTGGCTGTTGAACAGGTAGGACCGTACCGCGTCCTCGACACTGACCTGGGCGCGGGGCACGCACACCGACTGGAAGTTACCACCCAGCTTGCCCAGCTTGGCCTGCAGTTCGCCGAGCATCTGCTCGGTATTGAGGAACGCGTCCTCGTGGTAGAACAGCACCTCGCCGTTGCCCACCGCGATCACGTCATTGTGGAATACGCCGGCGTCGATCACCGCCGGGTTCTGCTGAGCGTAGACCACACCGCCCTCCTTCAAACCGTGCAGGCGTGCGACGGCCTGGGACGCTTCAAGGGTCTGGCGCGCCGGGTATTTCTGCGGGGCCGGGTAACGGGGGTCGAACGCACTGCGGCCGAACACGAAAAACTCCACGCCCGCCTCACCGTATTCGCGGCAGAAACGCGTGTGGTTGGCCGCGCCTTCGTCGCCGAACTGCGCCACCGCCGGCAACGCGGCGTGGTGGGCGAAGTGTTTACCGTCGGCGAACATCGCCCCCAGCACGCGGCTGGTGGTCGGGTGTTCGATGCTGCGGTGGTATTTGCAATTGAGGTTGGCGGCGGTGAAATGCACGCGACCATCCGCGGTATCGGCACTCGGGCTGACGGTGGCGGCGTTGGCCACCCACATGCTTGATGCCGAGCAGCTGGCGACCAGCAACGGCATGGCCTGTTTGGCCGCCTGTTCAATCACCTGGGCGTCGCTGCCGCTGAAACCGAGGCTGCGCAAGGCGGCCACGTCCGGGCGTTCCTGTGGAGCCAGCACGCCTTGCACAAAACCCATGTCCATCAGGGCTTTCATTTTCTGCAGACCCTGCAACGCCGCTTCCTTGGGGTTGGAATGCTGCTGGCTGTTGCTCTGGGATGCGACGTTGCCGAAGGACAAACCGCCGTAGTTATGGGTCGGCCCCACTAGACCGTCAAAATTGACTTCATAGGATTTCATCGGCGAGGCTCCACGAACATCTGTTTTTATAGGCATCAAAAGTCTGCAACACACCACAAATCCAATGTGGGAGGAGGCTTGCATCGGGGGCAAGCCCCCTCCCACATTAGATCACTGTCACCTTCACTTCAGCGTAATACCGGGCGTCAGTGTGGCCGGAACCACCAGGCTCGGGGTTTCCAGCGAGGCCACCGGGTACGCACAATAATCCGCCGCGTAATAGGCACTGGCGCGATGGTTGCCCGAGGCCCCTACCCCACCGAATGGTGCGGTGCTCGCAGCGCCGGTCAGTTGTTTGTTCCAGTTGACGATCCCGGCGCGACTTTCCAGCCAGAACTGCTGGTAACGCGCTTCGGAGTCCGACAACAAGCCGGCAGCCAGGCCGTATTGGGTGTTGTTGGCCTCGGCAATCGCGCCGGCAAAATCAGCGTAGCGGATCACTTGCAGCAGCGGGCCGAACAGTTCTTCGTCTTCGCGCTCGGTCACGCCGGTCACGTCAATAATGCCCGGGGTCAGCAAGGCGGCCTGATCCTGGGGTTGAGTCATTTCCAGCAGCGCCACTGCGCCATTGGCCAGCATCAGTTCCTGGGCGTCCATCAAGGCTTTGGCGGCCGCCAGGGAAATCACCGAGCCCATGAACGGCGCCGGCTGTTGGTCGAATGCGCCCACTTCAATCGTCGAACTCACTGCCACCAGGCGCGCGAGCAACGCATCGCCCCAGGCGCCTTCCGGCACCAGCAGGCGGCGGGCACAGGTGCAACGCTGGCCGGCCGAAATAAACGCCGATTGGATAATGGTGTAGACCGCCGCATCCACGTCGGCCACTTCGTCCACCACCAGCGGGTTGTTGCCGCCCATTTCCAGGGCCAGGATCTTGTCCGGGCGCCCCGAGAATTGCTGGTGCAAGTGATTGCCGGTGCGGCTGGAGCCGGTAAAGAACAAGCCGTCGATACCCGGGTTGGACGCCAGCGCGATACCGGTTTCCCGCGCGCCTTGCAGCAGGTTCAACACGCCCGCCGGCAAACCGGCTTCGACCCAGCATTGCACGGTCAGCTCGGCGACTTTGGGGGTCAGCTCGCTCGGCTTGAACAGCACGGTATTACCGGCCAACAACGCGGGCACGATATGCCCGTTGGGCAAGTGCCCCGGGAAGTTGTAAGGGCCGAACACCGCCACCACACCGTGGGGCTTGTGGCGCAATACCGCGGTGGCGTCGCCCAGCGGGCCGCTCTTCTCGCCGGTGCGCTCGCGGTAGCTTTGTACCGAAATGGCGATCTTGTTGGCCATGCTGGTGACTTCAGTAGCCGATTCCCACAGCGGTTTGCCGGTTTCCTCACCAATGCAGCGGGCGATTTCGTCGGCGCGGGCTTTGAGGGTGGCCGCAAAGGTTTCCAGCACGCCGATGCGCTCTTCCAGCGGGCGCCTGGCCCAGGCCGGGAACGCCTGACGTGCAGCCTGCACGGCAGACTCGACCTGCTCGGCGGTGGCGCCATTACCGGCCCACAGCACCTGCTGGGTCACCGGGTTGCGCGATTCAAACAGTTCACCCTGGCCTGCCAGCCAGCTACCTGCGATATACAGCGAATTCATTACTTCGACTCCCGAGCAGCAGACAACGGTACGGCGCGCACTTGATCACCCACCACCAGTTGCAGGCGCTTGGCGGTCTGTGGATCGACCACCAGGGTGCCTGCCGCCAGACGGGCCGGGGCGGCAGTGATGCGGCATTCTTCGCGCTTGCGGTTATGGATCAGGAACGGCGTAGCATCGTCCCCCGGTGTGCCGATGGCCAACACCAGCGACTGGCTGTCGCGCACCGCACGGATTTTGCTGGTTTCACACTCCACCGCCGGGCCTGCGTCAAAAATATCGACGTAGCCCTGGTAGCTGAAGCCTTCGCTCTTGAGCATGCTCAGCGCGGGCTCGGTGTCGGGGTGAACCTTGCCGATGACGTTGCGCGCGTCCTCAGACAGAAAGCAGCTGTACAACGGAAATTTCGGCATCAGCTCCGCGATAAACGCCTTGTTGCCCACACCGGTGAGGTAGTCGGCCTGGCTGAATTCCATCTTGAAGAAGTGCCGGCCCAGGCTTTCCCAGAACGGCGAGCGCCCGGCCTCGTTGGACACACCGCGCATCTCGGCAATGATCTTGTTGCCGAACAACTGCGGGAACTCGGCGATAAACAGCATGCGCGCCTTGGCCAGCATGCGGCCGTTGAGGCCGGTGCGGTAATCGGCGTGCAAAAACAACGAGCACAGCTCGGAATTGCCGGTGAGGTCGTTGGCCAAGAACAGCGTCGGAATCTCGCGGTAGATATTCAGCTCCTGGGAGGCGCTGACCGTCAGCCCCACCCGGAAGTTGTACCAGGGCTCGCGCAGGCCAACGGCGCCGGCGATGGCGGAAATGCCCACCACGCGGCCTTCGTCGTTTTCGAGCACGAACAGGTAGTCGGCATCCCCGCGCCCGGCGTCGCCGCGGAAAGTTTTTTCGGCCCAGCCAACCCGGTGGGTCAGGCGCTCTTCGTTGGCCGGCAAGGTGGTGAGGCCGGTGCCGGTGCTGCGCGCCAGATCAATCAGGGCCGGTAAATCGCTGCTGCGTACGGGACGAACGATCATGCTATCTCCTCAGACGGGCCGCCTTGCAGCCACCCGCGAAACTCTCTTTTAAGCGCAGTATTCAAACCGCTACCAGACGCACGCTCGCGCCTTCGCCAACGCCCAGGGCCTCGGCGGCTGCCAGGTCGAGGGTCACCGGTTTACCCGGCGCGTAGTCCAGTTCCAGCATCACCGCGCGGTAATCCTGCAACTGGCCATTGCTGACCAGGTACTGGCGCCCTACCCCCTTGAGCATCTCGCCGATCTTCACCGGCACTACGCGGCTCTGGGCAATCGAGCGAATACCCGACACCCGCGCGTGCAGCGTCGGGCCGCCGTCGAAGATGTCGATGTAGTGGTCGGTCTCGAAGCCTTCGCGCATCAGGATGTCGAAGGTGATCTGCGCACGCGGGTGCACTTGGCCCATGGCTTCCTGGGCTTCATCCGGCAGCAACGGCACGTAGATCGGGTAATGCGGCATCAGCTCGGCGAGGAAGGTGCGGCTTTTCAGCCCGCACAAGCGCTCGGCGGCGGCGTAATTGAGGTCGAAGAAATTGCGCCCGATGGCGTCCCAGAACGGCGAATCACCGTTCTCGTCGCTGTAGCCGACGATCTCGGTCACCACCGAGTCGGCAAAGCGCTCGGGGTGGCCGGCGACAAACAGCAGGCGGCCACGGGAATTGAGTTCCGACCACGGCGAACCGACCAGCGCAGGCTTCACGTAGAAACTGGTGAGCAGGCTGTTGCCGGTGAGGTCGTGGCACTGGGAAAGCACGTGGATCTTGTTGTGGATCTTCAGCTCGCGGGAAGCGTGCACGAAGGTTTCGTTACGGAAGCTGTAGAACGGCTCCGAGTAACCCGCCGAGGCGACGATGGCCGAGCAGCCGGCAAGCTCGCCGGTCTCGGTGTCTTCGAGCACGAAGAAATAGCTTTCTTCACCGTTGAAACTGACCTCGGCCGCGAAGGACGCTTCGCTGGCGGCGATCTTGTCGCTCAGGCGTTCGACATCATCCGGCAAGGAGGTGACACCAATCGGGCTGTCCGCAGCCAGACGCTGTACCTCGCCCAGATCAGCCATTTGCGCGGGGCGCATCACCAGCATGGTGTCACTCCTTAACTCGAAAAACTCACAGGAAAAAATACCGGACACGAGCTTAAAACCAGTGCGGTCAAATGTGGGAGCGGGCTTGCTCGCGAATACGGTGTGTCAGTTTATAAATCTGGTGACTGATACACCGCTTTCGCGAGCAAGCCCGCTCCCACATTTGAACTTCACAGCTCCAACCAAAGGGTCCGGCATACAAAATTTGTGCTCGGCGCCCGATCATTCGGGCGCCGAACGGTCTATCAGGCTTGCGTCAGCGTCTTCACAGCACGCTCAAAACGGTCCAGGCCTTCGTTGATGTCCGCCTCTTCCACCACCAGGCTCGGGGCAAAACGCACCACGTCCGGGCCGGCTTGCAGGATCATCAAATTCTCTTTTTCGGCCGCGTTGAACACGTCCTTGGCCTTGCCTTTGAAGGCATCGCTCAGTACGCAACCAATCAGCAGGCCCATGCCGCGCACTTCGGTGAAGATGCCGTACTTCTCGCCGATCTGCTCCAGGCGCGCCTTGAACAGGTCGTGCTTGGCATTCACGCCAGCCAGCACTTCTGGGGTGTTGATCACGTCGATCACCGCTTCGGCCACCGCGCACGCCAGCGGGTTGCCGCCGTAGGTGGTGCCGTGGGTGCCGACCACCAGGTGCTTGGCGAGCGCTTCAGTGGTGAGCATCGCCGCGATGGGGAAACCGCCGCCCAGGCTCTTGGCGCTGGTGAGGATGTCC
Source organism: Pseudomonas sp. S09G 359 (assembly GCF_002843605.1). NCBI lineage: Bacteria > Pseudomonadati > Pseudomonadota > Gammaproteobacteria > Pseudomonadales > Pseudomonadaceae > Pseudomonas > Pseudomonas sp. S09G 359. The sequence continues at coordinate 5,252,617 of NZ_CP025263.1, forward strand.
GGCACCACGCCGTAATGCTGGTAGGCGAACAGGTGGCCGCTGCGGCCCATGCCGGTCTGCACTTCGTCGAATACCAGCAACGCGTTGTTGGCGTCGCACAGTTCGCGGGCACCTTGCAGGTAGGCCAGTTCAGCCGGCAGTACGCCGCCTTCGCCCTGGATCGGCTCGAGCACCACGGCACAGGTCTTGTCCGACACGGCGGCTTTCAGCGCATCCAGGTCGTTATAAGGGACGTGGGTGATGCCAGTGATTTTAGGCCCGAAACCATCGGAGTACTTCGACTGGCCACCGACGTTCACCGTGAACAGGGTGCGGCCGTGGAAGCTGTTGAGGGCGGCGATGATCTCGTACTTCTCAGTACCAAAACGGTCGAACGCGACGCGACGGGCCAGCTTGAACGCGGCCTCGTTGGCTTCGGCGCCGGAGTTGCAGAAGAACACACGCTCGGCAAAGGTGGCGTCGATCAGCTTATGGGCCAGGCGCAGGGCCGGCTCATTGGTGAAGACGTTGGACACATGCCACAGCTTGTTGGCCTGTTCGGTCAGTGCGCCGACCAGCGAGGGGTGGGCGTGGCCCAACACGTTGACCGCGATGCCGCCGGCAAAGTCGATCAGCTCACGACCCGCCTGGTCCCAAACGCGCGAACCTTCGCCACGCACAGGAATAAAGGCGGCAGGTGCATAGTTGGGCACCATCACCTGGTCGAAATCGGCACGTTGCACCGGGGCTTGCTCAACGGACATCGGAGTCTCCTGAAGAGGAACGCCTGCCTGGAACTGGCGGGCGATGCAGGGATTGTAAGGACAGTTTTCAGTGCGGCCTTGCCGCCAAGCGACAACTTCTTATAGCGCCAACCCGTGATTTTCGCGGGTTTACGCCAATGCGACAAATAGCGTCGCAATGGCGCAGTTTAAACGCTGGCGGGGGGTTTGCGGCATCGGCAAGCGGATTTGTCTGCGGCCCGGGCGAACTCATCTATGCACCGCTCGCCATCGGGCAGGTTTTGCTTCCATGGGCTTTTATTTCTTTGGAAAGCGTCACCTTGAACGATCACACCACCAGCCCTCACTACCAACGGTTGATCAAAACCGTGCCGACGTGGCTCGGCAACGCCACTGCCCACCGGCGCCAGCAGCTCAAACGCACCACCCTGGCCCTCCCGGCCTGGTACAGCCTTGCCTCGAACGCCGAGCACCACACCCTCAAAACTCTCAACGCGGCCGCCTGGACCGCACAAAACCCGGTGGACCAGGCCCTGAGCAACGTGCTGGGCATCCATGATTTCGCGCGCCCCAAGCTGCAAAAGGCCCTCAGGGAGCAGTTCGCACTGGAACTGGACGTCGAGAAGACCCTGATCCGGCTTTATATTCCCGCGACGATTCCCTGGTTCCCACTGCGCTCCGGCGGCGCCCGCACCTGGACCGTGTCATTGCTGGAAGCCGCCCTGCATAACTTCGAAACCGCTGAAACACACGCCGATGCCCATGAACACGCATCGTCCTACCTGCAGCAGACGGCAACCGCCGATCAATTCGAACTCCTCACGGCGGTCAAGGCGCGTATGGGGATCCAGGCGTTTATCCAACTGTGCCGCAGCCTGGATATCGGCGGCCAATACCAGGCCTATCTGGCCGAGAATTTTTTGCAACCGGTGGCCTCAGCGACGCTGCAAGCGCAAGTCAACACTGCCCAGGACGCCATGCTCAAGGCGGCGCTGCAGATGGCGGTAATGAAGCAAGACCTCGACAGCACTGTGCGACGCCTGATCGAGGGCATCGTCGACGGCCTGCAGGGCATGCGGCTGGACGGCAAGCTGTGGCAAGCCCACGACTTGAGCATGATGTCGGCCCAGTTGAGCGGTATCGTGGTGTTTGCCCCGAATCTTGAGCGCTACCTGGACACGGTCCCCGTGGTCGCCTATATCCCCGACGACCCCGAATCGCCGATCAAGCAGTACACCTCATCCGCCGCACTGATGCTGGACCTGACGCGCAAACTGCGCGCGCGCGCCTATCAACGGTTTTTCAGCCGGTTCGTGGCCCAGGAAGACCGCGGGTATTTCTTCGCCGACCTGAACCAGCGTCTGAGCCGCGTGACCTGGCATCAGCATGTCATTACCGATCCGATGCCCACTTGGCGCGAAACGCCGGTGAGCAAGCCCAACCTGCAATTCGCCTTGAAAACCATCAACGGCGACGTGCTGCCGCATCTATACCAACAAAAACTCAACAAGATCATCAATGACGCCGCCGTCACCGCTGTCTCCACCGCCAGCGCCGACCGCAAGGCCCGCTGGGAGCGTTGGGACGCCCTGCAAAACATCGCCACGACGTTGCTGGAGATCGTCGCATTCGTAGCCGCGCCGTTTTTTCCGCCCCTGGGGGCGCTGATGATTGGCTATACGCTGTATCAGGTGCTGGATGAGACCTTCGAGTCGATCATCGACTGGGCCCAAGGCCGCACCCACCAGGCACTCGGCCACTTCTTCACGTTGCTGGAAACCCTGGTACAGCTCGGCATGTTTGCGACCGGCGTACCGATTGCCGAGGACGTACTGCGTAAAGTATTGCCGCAGGAACTGTGGAGCTTCATCGATAAGCTCAAACCGGTGACGCTGCCCGACGGCCAGTCACGCCTGTGGCATCCGGACCTGAAACCGTATCAACAAGCCTCCACCCCCTTCGCTACCACTACACCCGATGCCCAAGGCCTTCACTACCACGGTAAAACCGCCAGCCTGCAACTGCCCGAGGGGCGCCTTGGCATCCAGTCGATGTCCGACGCAGGTGTAGCCACCCTCCGACACCCCCGCCGGACCAACGCCTACCAGCCTCGCGCCTGGCATAACGGCGCCGGCGCCTGGCGCACGGAACTGGACACCCCACTGAGCTGGAGCGATGACCAGTTGCTGCGGCGCCTGGGCCATACGCTGGAAGACGTGCCCCTGGACACTCTCAAGCGCCTGGGCAGCCAAGGCGACATCGACTACAACGCCCTGCGCAAAGTGCACGTCAACAGCGAACCGCTGCCGCCGCAGCTGGTAGACCAGATCAAACGCTGGCGAATCGACCGCGACCTGCAACGCTTTATTGACCAAATGCACAGCGACGATCCGGCAGTACACGCCAAGGCCGACCCGCAAACCCAACTGCAACTTCTCACCAGCTACGGTCTTTGGCCAGAGACCAAGGCCTTGCGCTTTCTAAACACCAGCGGCGAAACCTCCTGGCAATACGTACCCAAGACCCGCTACCCGGTGGTGCAGATCCACGAGGCGCAGCTGGCCCGGGGCGATTTGCTCAGCATCGTGTTGCAAACCCTGAATGAAACAGAAATCAGAAACCTGCTGGGCGAGCCTTTGATCGGCCAGCCTGAGGCGCTCCCGGTGCGCACTGCACGGCTGCGCAAAAAGCTCGCCGCACTGGCCGATGAAAAACGCGCGTCGCTGTTTGACTCGCGCTACCGAGGCCTTGAAGTGACCAACGACCCCAGGGTCCAGGCGCTGGTCGACTCCCAGCCAGGCCTGCCCAGCAGCATCGCGCAAGAGCTGTTGCGCGGCGCCAACCAGAAGGAGTTGCAGCAGTTAAGCCTGGGCAAAGTGCCGGACCGCCTGAAGACCCTGGCACGCTGGGCCCAACAAGAAGTGCGCCTGACCCGCGCCTATGAAGGCTTGTTCATGGACTCAAGCGATACGCCGGATGCCGCCCTGCTGGCCCTGCATTCCCTCGAACACCTGCCCGGCTGGTCGAACGACGTGCGCATCGAGGTCAAGCAATTGGCCTTCGAGGGCGCCTTGCACGACAGCATCGGCAAGCTGACCGCCGTCATCCGCAAGGTGCTGGTGATGCACCCAGACGGCGAGTACCAGGCCTATGACCATACAGGCTCGGAACTCTCTGCGCCCACTGATTGCTACAACGCCATCCTGCAAGCCCTGCCGGACGCCGAGCGTAGCGCCCTGGGCCTGAATATCGGTGAAGGCGCCAAGCTGCGGCAAAACCTGCGCGACAACCCCCTGCCCCGCGATACGTTGCGCCCGATCCTGCTTCAGCACCCGTTGGTCAAACCGGCCTACGACCCCGCCACCATGCGCCTGCCCGGCGGAATGGACGGCTATGCCCCCACCTCGGGCGCTGCCGGGCGCACCCTGGAAGACCGCACCCGCGAGCTGTTTCCGGCGGTGCAACCGGCACAGATTGAGGCGATAGTCGCAGGCCTGGCGCGCTACCCCGGTGGCGCACAGAGCGCACTGATCACATTGCAAGCCGAGTACCAGCAGCTGGAACACGACCTTTCCCTGTGGGAAGCCGACACCCCAAGGTTGTACCCTGGCACCGAGGTTCGCCTCAGCCGCCAGGACTACGCGATTGCCCGCCAAGGGCGCCAGCAATGGGCCCAACAACTCAAGCGCTGCTGGCGCCTGGAAAGCGCTGTGCACCAGCCCGAAATCGGCGCGCAAATCGGCTACAAACTGCAATTCAAAGACCCGCTCCCCGGCACGCTACCGACCCTGAACCTGCACATGCCGCACGTCACCTTCCTGGAACTCAAAGGCGACAGCAGCACCGAAGGTATCGCGACATTCCTGCAACGCTTCACGAACCTGCACCACCTGGCGTTGCGCGACATCCCGCTGAATGAGCTGCCTAAAGCCATCTTCGAGATGCCGTACCTGACCCAACTGGTACTCAGCAACTGCAAGTTGACCCTGAGTGCCACTGACCACGCTGCCCTGGCCGGCATGAGCCGCCTGCAAGTGCTCGACCTCTTCGCCAACCCCCTCGGGTTGGTGCCCACGGTAGAGGGGCTGCCGGAGTTGCTGTTCCTGGACCTGGCCGAGACGGGCATCAGCACCTTGCCCCAAGGCCTGCTGACGGCACCGAAACTGGACACCGCGATCCTGCGGGGCAACCGCATCGGCGAACTGCCGGAGGCGCTGTTCGAGCTACCGGCGAATACCACCCAAGCCTTCGATTTCTCCGGCAACCCGCTGTCGCGCGCCACCTTGAACAAGGTCAAAACCTACTACCAGCGCACGGGAGAAGACCTTTCGGTGCAGGCCCCGCAACCCGACATTGCCAGCGTGCGCTCGCTCTACCCGACCTTCGAAACCGAGGAGGCCTCGCGTTTTATCATGGGTTTGCCGGGGGATCTCGACGCAGGCCAAAAGACCTTGGCGCGATTGCAACAGGAATATCAGACACTGCAAAGCGACCTCGATGCCTGGGTCGTTGCGCAGCCGACCGAACACCCCATACTCGGCGTCCCCCTGGATGTGCAGGAAGCCGCCACAGAGCAGTTCAAGCGTGGGCAACTCAAGCAATTACTGGAGCAGGCCTGGCGCCGCGAAACCGACGTAAACATGCTGGACACTGGCCCGCACATCACCCACGAACTGATGTTCAACCTGGCGATACTCGGTGAACTCCCGACCCTGCGGGCCAATTTCGATCACGTCTCGGTGATAAAGCTCAAGTGCGACAACATCACCACCAGCGTCGACGCATTCCTCAATAGCTTCCCCAAATTGAGTGAGCTGCGTGTCTACAAGGCGAAGTTGGGCGGTATCCCCAAGGCAGTGTTCAGAATGCAGCGATTGCGCATATTAAGCCTGGCGCACTGCGACCTCAGGCGCAGCGATGCTGGCGCCAGATCCCTGGCCGGCATGGACGCCCTGGTCTATCTCGACTTGCGTAACAACCCGCTACTGAGCATTGCTCCCGACGTCAGCCAAATGCCTGATCTAGCACTGCTGGCCTTGAGCCGCTGCGGTCTGACCGAACTGCCGAATGGCTTGCTGACCCGAACCGGATTGGAACTGGTGGACCTGCGCAACAACCGGCTGACCAGCATCCCGCCGGATTTCTACGAAATACCGTCGAGCTTCAGCAACCGAATGTTTTTATCCGGCAACCCGTTTTCCGCCGAAGGGCGCTGGCAGATTCAGCGGTTTTCCATCAAGACCGGTATCGACCTCACCCGACGCCTGGCAGATATCGATATTCCGCCCGGGCTGCCAATTGAGCTGGAAGACTAACCGCGCTCGGATGGCACCGACGACAATTCAAACGGGCTGCTGCTGCGCCGTTGGTTGCGGTCTTCGCGGGGGGTGGCGCCGAAGAAGTTGCGGTAGGCGCTGGAGAAGTGCGGCCCCGAGGAGAAGCCGCACGACAGGCCGATCTGGATGATCGACTTGCTGGTTTGCATCAACATCTGGCGCGCCTTGTTAAGGCGCAGCTCCAGGTAATACTGGCTGGGGACACGATTGAGGTATTGCTTGAAGATGCGTTCGAGTTGTCGTCGCGACACGCACACGTGCTGGGCGATTTCGTCGGTGGTCAGCGGCTCTTCGATATTCGCTTCCATCAACAGCACGGCCTGGGTCAGCTTAGGGTGGCTGGAGCCCAGGCGGTTTTGCAGCGGGATGCGTTGGCGTTCGCCACCTTCGCGGATGCGTTCTACCACCAATTCTTCGGACACGGCACCGGCCAGCTCGGCGCCGTGATCGCGGGCCAGTACCGCTAGCAGCAGGTCGAGTACCGACATGCCACCACAGGCGGTCAGGCGGTCACGGTCCCAGTCGAACAGATGGCTGGTGGCGATGACCTTGGGGAAGCGCTCGGCAAAATCGTCCTGCCAGCGCCAGTGCACGGCGGCGCGGTAGCCGTCGAGCAGGCCAAGCTGGGCCAACGGGTACACACCGGCCGACAAGCCGCCAATCACACACCCGGCGCGCACCAGCTGCTTGAGCGCCGTGCTCAGTTGCGAGGCGATCACGGTCGGCGGTTCATCCGCCAGCAGGAACAGTTTCTGGAAGCCTTCCAACTTGCCGGCCCACGGCTCGCCGGGCAACTGCCAGGCGCCTTCGGTAGCCGGTTCCGCTTGCAGGAACGACAGCTCGTAGACCACGTCCGGATGCACCCGCTGGGCAACGCGCAAGGCCTCCTCAGCCAGCGCAAGCGTGAGTGCTTTTGTGCTGGGCCAAATCAGGAAACCAATTTTATGGGCGGTCATGGAGTGCTATCCGAAGCGAAGAACGGTGATGAAGATAAAGGCCAATGCTAGCCGGTAAACCCACACAAATCTCAAAAGCTGATGAAGATCCAAATGTGGGAGCGGGCTTGCTCGCGAATGCGGTGGGCCTGTTCCACATCAACCAACTGATCTGACGCTTTCGCGAGCAAGCCCGCTCCCACAGGGGATTGGGGCTTGTCGTGAGACTGCCAAGCATGCACTAAATCAGTGCACAAAAGCAGTCCTGATTACTTCAAGCTGCCCGACAGGAACTGCTGCAACCGCTCAGACTGCGGGTTCACCAGCACTTCACGCGGGTTGCCACGTTCTTCGACGATGCCTTTGTGCAAAAACACCAGCTGGTTGGACACTTCACGGGCAAAGCCCATTTCGTGGGTGACTACCACCATGGTGCGGCCTTCCTGGGCCAGGTCCTGCATCACCTTGAGTACTTCGCCGACCAGTTCCGGGTCGAGCGCCGAGGTGGGTTCGTCAAACAGCATCACCTCCGGCTCCATCGCCAGGGCACGGGCGATCGCCACGCGCTGCTGCTCGCCACCGGACATGTGGCCAGGGAACGCATCCTTACGATGGCCTACGCCCACCTTGGCCAGGTAGTGCTCGGCCTTTTCACGCGCGTCTTTTTTCGACATGCCCAGCACGTGCACCGGGGCTTCCATCACGTTTTCCAGCGCGGTCATGTGCGACCACAGGTTGAAATGCTGGAACACCATGGACAGGCGCGAACGCATGCGCTGCAGCTGTTTAGGGTCGGCAGCCTTCATGGCGCCGTCCTTGTTGGCCACCAGTTTCAGCTCTTCGTTATTGAGCAGGATCTTGCCGGCGTGGGGTTGCTCCAGCAGGTTGATGCAGCGCAAAAAGGTACTTTTGCCCGAACCACTGGAACCGATGATGCTGATCACATCACCGGCCGCGGCGGCCAGGGATACGCCTTTGAGCACTTCATGACTGCCATAGCGTTTATGCAGGTCTTGGACTTCAAGTTTGTACATGCGGTCGGTTCTCACAAAAACAGGTGGTCAGTCGTTGAGCAAGCGCCCGTGACGCAGCGCTTCGCGCCCCGCCACCTTGGCCAGCCAGAAACCCGCTTGGGCATAACGTAGCCGTTCAACGGCAAACAACACCCCCGAGGTGCCCGCGCAAATGGTGCTTACGCGGTCTTCCAGGGGGTCAATCACTTCAAAAATCGGCTCGCCGGTTTCCACCCAGTCACCGGCTTTACGCAGGTAACTGATCACCCCGGCGTGGGGTGCAAACAGCAACTCGGTGCCTTCGAACGGCACGCCTTCGCACGGTTCGTGCTGCGGCGCCGGCCATTCGCCGGTGATCAGGCCCTGCTCGGCAAGGAACGCGAGGATGCCTTCGGCGTGGAAGATCGCTTCGTCACGGCCGGTGTCGGCCTGGCCGCCCAACTCCAGGGTCGTCGCCAGGCAGGCCAACGGTATCTGTGCCTCGGGGAATGCCCGGGCCAGGCGCAGCCACGGCAACGAACAGGCTTCGTCAAACGAACTGCCGCCGGAGTCTTCCGCGAGCAGGCCGACTTTTACATTCAGGTGCGCCGACAACGAACGCCATTGCGGCCAGTGCTGGGGCAGCGCGTACATATGCAGCGCGGCCTCGGCATCGCAATGCAGGTCGAGCACCACGTCAGCGCTGCAGGCGTGGCTGAGCAGAATGCGCTGCATGCCTTGCAGCTGGCTGGCGGGCTCGGGCAATGCGCTGAGCGCATCGCTCATGGCCTGGCGAATCAGGCGCACGTTGGCGTGGGGGTCATCGCCCAGCTTGCCTTTAAGCAACTCGGCAACCGGTTCGCTCAACTCGACAAAATCACGATTGAAATTCTTGCCGCTGCCGACCTCGAAACGGCCCTGGTGGCTGCCTTGCAGCAACTGGCCCAGGCCCATCGGGTTGGCCACCGGCACCAGCTCGATCACGCCGTTGAGGGCGCCTTGCTGTTCCAGTTCGGTGAGGCGCTTTTTCAGCTCCCACGCGGCGCGCATCCCCGGCAATTCGTCGGCGTGCAGGCTGGCCTGGATATAGGCCTTGCGCTCGCCACTGCCGAAACGGAATACGCTCAGCTGGCGCTCGCAGCCCAGGTGACCCCAGGGCAACAGATGGTCGATACGCTCCATATCAGTGCTTCCGTGGAGCCAGGTAGCTCAGCCAGCGGCGCTCGGCCAACTTGAACAGGCGCACCAGGATGAAGGTCAGGCACAGGTAGAACACGCCGGCGGTGATATAGGCTTCGAACGGCAGGTAGAACTGCGCATTGACCGTGCGCGCGGCGCCGGTGATGTCGATCAGGGTGACGATGGACGCCAGGCTGGTGGTCTGCAACATCATGATCACTTCGTTGCTGTACTGCGGCAGCGCGCGGCGCAGGGCCGACGGCAACAGGATGCGGCGGTACAGCTTGTAGCGCGACATGCCCATGGCCTTGGCTGCTTCAATCTCGCCGTTCGGCGTGGCCTTGAGGCTGCCGGCAATGATTTCTGCGGTGTAGGCGCTGGTGTTGATCGCAAAGGCCAGGCACGCGCAGAAGGTAGCGCTGGACAGCAGCGGCCACAGGAAGCTTTCGCGTACCGCCTCGAATTGCGCCAGACCGTAGTAGATCAGGAACAGCTGCACCAGCATCGGCGTGCCGCGGATCACGTAGGTGTAGAGCCAGGCCGCGCCGTTGACAATCGGCTGCTTGGACACCCGCATCAAGCCCAGGGGCAAGGCGGCAAGCAGGCCGAAGAACAGCGAAATGGCCAGCAGTTTCAGGGTGGTCAGCAAGCCGCCAAGGTACAGCGGCATGGCCTCCCAGATGACGTTGTAGTCGAAGATCATAGATCAGCCGCCCTTACGCCTACCGAGTAGCGCTTCTCAAGATAGCGCAGGGCCAGCAACGACACGCTGGTGATCACCAGGTACATCGCCGCCACTGCGAGGAAGAAGGTAAAAGGCTCACGGGTGGCGTCTGCCGCCTGCTTGGCCTTGAACATCATGTCTTGCAGGCCCACCACCGAAATCAGCGCGGTGGCCTTGGTGAGGACCAGCCAGTTGTTGGTAAAGCCGGGGATCGCCAACCGGATCATCTGCGGCACCATCACCCGGAAAAACACCTGGAAGCTACTCATGCCATACGCCAGGCCGGCTTCGGCCTGACCCTTGGGAATGGCCATGAAGGCGCCGCGGAAGGTTTCCGACAGGTAGGCGCCAAAGATGAAACCCAAGGTGCCGATACCGGCGGCCAAGGGGTTCAAGTCGATATAGTCGTCATAGCCGAGCATCGGCGCGACGCGGTTGAGCAAGTCCTGACCGCCGTAGAAAATCAGCAGGATCAGCACCAGGTCGGGGATCCCGCGGATCACCGTGGAGTACAAGTCACCCAGCCAGGCCAACCAGCGCACCGGCGACAGGCGTAACGCTACCCCGATCAGACCCAGAACAATGGCCAAGGCCATGGACGACAAGGCGAGCTGAAGCGTCAACCATGCGCCATCGAGGATGACGGCCCCGTAGCCTTTCAACATGATTCAGGTCCTCGAAAAGGGGGATGAAAAAATGGCGCAAACCGCAGGAATTCTGTTGCTTGCGCCATTTAGGACAGACAGCTACGACGAGTTACTTAGAGTCAGCGCCGTAAATATCGAAGTCGAAGTACTTGTCCTGGATTTTCTTGTATTCGCCGTTGGCACGGATCGCGGCAATGGCTGCGTTGATGCGGTCCAGGTTTTCCTTGTCGCCTTTACGTACAGCGATGCCGATGCCGTCACCGAAGTACTTGGCATCGGTGAACTGTGGGCCCACGAACGCGTAGCCTTTACCGGCCGGGGTTTTCAGGAAACCGTCCTGCAGCAGGGTGGCGTCAGCCACGGTGCCATCGAGGCGGCCAGCTTCCACGTCCAGGTAGATTTCGTTCTGCGAGCTGTAAGGAACCACGGTGGCGCCTTTAGGGGCCAGGACTTCCTTGGCAAAACGGTCGTGGATCGAACCGCGCTGCACACCGATCTTCTTGCCTTTCAATTCATCCAGGCTGTCGCTGACGGTGGTGCCTTCCTTCATCACCAGCTGCGCTGGGCTCAGGTAGTAGCGGTTGGTGAAGTCCACGGACTTCTTGCGGTCTTCAGTAATGGACATGGACGACAGGATCGCGTCGATCTTGCGCACTTTAAGCGCAGGGATCAGGCCGTCGAACTCTTGCTCGACCCAGGTGCACTTGACCTTCATCTCTGCACACAAGGCGTTGCCGATGTCGTAGTCAAAACCGACGATGCTGCCATCCGGCGCCTTCGAGGCAAACGGAGGGTAGGCTGCTTCGATACCAATTTTCAGTGGCTTGCCTTCAGCGAAAGCCTGCATGGACAGCACGGACAGCGCCAGGGCGCCCAACAGCACGAGTTTCTTCATCTTGGGACTCCATCGGTATAGGGCAAAACAGCAGTATGAGCCATGGCCCACGATGCGACGTAAAGGAACCGAATTGCGGTGCTGCGTCCTACGCCAGTGCAACACTGGAGACGACGAGCGAGTGATCGGCATTCTAACGACAGGCCGGAAGCCGATATTTCCTCAATGCGACAACTATTTACAGAAGCACCGAGAAAGCGGTTTCAGCACATTGACAGCCTCTGAATTTTATGCAGAGACAAAAGATATTAAACCTGTTGATGCTGCAAATTGCGGGCCTATTATTCGCAAACCCTTCTAGCACGGCAAGTCTGGCGTTTAATCTTATTGGTTGGGGTGTCTGGAATGCGGCTTTAAGGAGCAAAGGCGTAGCACTTTGCCTCAGGTTTGGGCGTGGGGTTACACATTTATGCTGAGCGGTAACATTCAGAAACTTCCTACTGAAGAAACCGATATTTATTGGGCTGGGGGTTATGCAGGGCTGTCAGACCACCCTTTCTGCCCAACCTGAAATGCAATCCAAATGTGGGAGGGGGCTTGCCCCCGATGGCGGTGTATCAGTAACAGATGAGCTGGCTGACACATTGCAATCGGGGGCAAGTCGAATCGTCGCACCGCCCCTCCCACATTTGATCTCCATTGGTTTCAAGACTTCACAAAAAAGCCCCACCCGGCCTACACCGAATGGGGCTTTGTCTGACTATCCCGCGCTTACGCCACGTTCATCGTCTTGTGCGTCTCAATCAAATGCGCCACCACACCCGGGTCCGCCAGGGTGGAGATATCCCCCAACCCGTCATATTCCGCCGTGGCAATCTTGCGCAGAATCCGCCGCATGATTTTCCCCGAGCGCGTTTTCGGCAAGCCCGGTGCCCACTGGATCACGTCCGGCGAGGCAATCGGTCCGATTTCCTTGCGCACCCAGTTTTTCAGCTCCAGGCGCAGCGCTTCGTTCGGCTCTTCGCCATTCTTGAGCGTGACATACACATAAATGCCCTGCCCCTTGATGTCATGCGGCACGCCGACCACCGCCGCTTCCGCGACTTTAGGGTGAGCCACCATCGCGCTCTCGATCTCGGCGGTGCCCATGCGGTGGCCGGACACGTTCAACACGTCGTCCACACGGCCGGTGATCCAGTAGTAGCCATCCTCGTCACGGCGCGCGCCGTCACCGGTGAAGTACATGCCACGGAAGGTCTTGAAGTAGGTGTCGACGAAACGGTCATGGTCGCCGTAAAGCGTGCGCGCCTGCCCTGGCCATGAGTCGAGGATCACCAGGTTGCCTTCGGCGGCGCCCTCGATCAGGTTACCGAGGTTATCCACCAGCGCCGGCACCACGCCAAAGAACGGGCGTGCCGCCGAACCCGGCTTGAGCGCATGCGCGCCCGGCAGCGGGCTCATCATGTTGCCGCCGGTTTCGGTCTGCCACCAGGTGTCGACGATCGGGCAACGGGATTGGCCGACGTTCTTGTAGTACCAGTCCCAGGCTTCCGGGTTGATTGGCTCGCCCACCGAACCGAGCAAGCGCAGGCTGCTGCCATCGGCGCCTTCTACAGCAGCGGTGCCGGAAGCCATCATTGCGCGGATCGCGGTCGGGGCGGTGTAGAGGATATTGACCTTGTGCTTGTCGACGATCTTCGCCACCCGCGTGATATCCGGGTAGTTCGGCACGCCTTCGAACAGCAGCGTGGTCGCGCCATTGGCCAACGGGCCGTAGACGATATAGGTGTGGCCAGTGACCCAGCCGACGTCGGCGGTGCACCAGTAGATCTCACCTGGGCGGTAGTCGAACACGCGCTCGTGGGTCAGGGCTGCATACAGCAGGTAGCCGCCGGTGGTGTGCTGCACGCCTTTCGGCTTGCCGGTGGAACCGGAGGTATAAAGGATGAACAGCGCTTCTTCGGCGCCCATCTCTTTTGGCGCACACACGGCGCCGGCCACTTTCATCAGGTCTTCGTACCAGATGTCGCGATGCTGGTTCCACTTGATCGCGCCATTGGTGCGCTTGCACACGATGACTTTCTGGATGCTGTTGGTTTCCGGGTTGGTCAGCGCGTCATCGACGTTGGCCTTCAGCGGAATTTTCTTACCGGCGCGAATGCCTTCGTCAGCGGTGATCACCACCTTCGACTTACAGTCGATGATACGACCGGCCAGGGCCTCCGGCGAAAAACCGCCGAACACTACGGAGTGAATCGCACCGATGCGGGTACACGCCAGCATGGCGACCACGGCTTCGGGGATCATTGGCATATAGATGGTCACCACGTCGCCGCGGTGCACATCCTGGCCACGCAGGGCGTTGGCGAACTTGCAGACTTCTTCATGCAGCTCGCGGTAGGTGATGGTGCGGCTTTCGGAAGGGTCATCGCCTTCCCAGATGATCGCCGCCTGGTCGCCACGCTCGGCGAGATGACGGTCCAGGCAGTTGTAGGAAACGTTCAGGGTGCCATCGGCAAACCATTTGATATCGACATGGTGGTCGTCGAACGAGGTCTGCTTCACCGCGGTGAAAGGCTTGACCCAGTCAAGGCGCTTGGCTTGCTCGCGCCAGAAACCGTCGGGGTTGACCACCGACTGCTGGTACATGGCCTTGTAGGTCGCCTCGTCGGTCAGCGTGTTGGCTGCTACTTCGGGGCGAACGGGGTACAGGGAAGCCGCACTCATCTTTCTTACCTCGGTGACAATAGTTGTTTTTGTATGCCCTGTTGTAGCCGGGGCTGCCCCATAGAACCATTCGACGATGGTAGTAACAAGCCCCTACAAATTGCCCTGCTATCCGCGTGTGCCGCTCTGGCCCGCGCCCCGTGGCGCTTTGCGGCTTGGTGAAAAAACCTTTACCACGGGATTGTTACAAAAACCGCCAATAGTGTTTATCAAAAGCACGGGTATATGAATATAACTCGCGGGCCTAAAATCAACTCCGCCAACAAGGCACTGTGATTAACAACGCAACAGCCCCCACGAAGGCATCGTTAATCCGAACTTCCCAACTCTTAAGTTACACACGCGGCCTCACAAGGGCCCCGTGACCCCTTTCGCCCTGAAGAAGGTAAGTAAACAAATGAAAGCTCTCGTAGTTATGGCCCTCAGCAGCTTGTGCGCCACCGCCGCCCTGGCCGACGAGGCCCCGACCGAGCTGGCCGGCCAGAATGCCCCGATTGTTGAGGACTACACCTATAGCACCCACTTGGACGTTGCCAAAGTATTGTCCATGAGCAACATCCCGGAAGTTTGCGAAGTTGTACCGGTAAAGATGGAATATGAAGACTCCCAAGGTCAGCGGCATATTCTTAATTACCATGTAATGGGTAACGGTTGCTCTAACGGGTAATAACCACCTCTGTAGGATTCTTATTCGCCGCAAGAAATCGTTCTTGCGGCAAAGAGCCAGCGTCTGACACACCCCAATCCAAATGTGGGAGCGGGCTTGCTCGCGAAGACGGCCTCCGCCATCCCCAAGCCCTCCCCCCCCTCGTCTCCTCCCCCCAAAAAGCCCTTCCCCACCCCCCGCAATAAATAGCCCACCGCCCGTCAAAAATTTCCTACCCCATCAAACCCCTGTAAACCCTCACTCTGGCGTAAATAGCAGGCTTTTTGTCTCTGATCCGAGACCATCCGCCGCAACACAAAGCCGAATTTTTCCCTATAATGCGCGGGTAAATCGGGCCTGCAATATCCCTTTACACGGGGATGAAGAGCCAGACCTGAGGCCTCCGCTGGAGCAAGCACCTACTGCTCCGCCCCTCAAGCCTCACGCAGAGCACCCGTAACCCTATTCCGTTTAATGCGTGCGCTAGCTGCAACAAACGATTCCTTAAGATCCACCGCGGCCTTGGGGCCGTGTGAACCCCCAACCATCCGGTTTCACACGGGCACCTTTGAGCCCTCACGCAGGAGACGACACGTCATGCTGAGCTGGGACGAATTCGACAAAGAAGAAGAAGGCGAAGTAGCCGCTAAAGGCGCCAACGCCGGCCACGCCACCGAAGCCAACATGGACCGCCTCGACGGTGCCGGCGCTGCCGCCGCCATCGAAGCCCGCGCCGTCACCGCCAGTGACTCCGCCGCCATCGTGCGTGCCAAGGCTGCGCTGGACAAACTCGACGTCGCCGAAGGCCTCGCCGAACTCGAAGGCTCCGCCGCCCGTGTCGCCGTTGACGAAAAGCGCATGATCAACTGCCGCGCCGACCTCAACCAACTCGTACCCTTCAAGTACGACTGGGCCTGGCAAAAGTACCTCGACGGCTGCGCCAACCACTGGATGCCGCAAGAGGTCAACATGACCGCCGACATCGCCCTGTGGAAAAACCCCGAAGGCCTCACCGACGACGAACGCCGCATCGTCATGCGTAACCTGGGCTTCTTCTCCACTGCGGATTCGTTGGTCGCGAACAACCTGGTCCTGGCCGTGTACCGCCTGATCACCAACCCGGAGTGCCGCCAGTACATCCTGCGCCAGGCCTTCGAAGAAGCGATCCACACCCACGCCTACCAGTACTGCATCGAATCGCTGGCCATGGATGAAGGCGAAATCTTCAACATGTACCACGAGATTCCATCAGTCGCCAAAAAGGCCGCCTGGGGCCTCAAATACACCCGCTCGATCTCCGATCCAAAGTTCGAAACCGGCACCGTCGAGACTGATAAAGAGCTGCTGCGCAACCTGGTCGCCTACTACTGCGTCCTCGAAGGCATCTTCTTCTACTGCGGCTTCACCCAGATCCTCTCCATGGGCCGCCGCAACAAAATGACCGGCGTGGCCGAGCAGTTCCAGTACATCCTGCGCGATGAGTCGATGCACCTGAACTTCGGTATCGACGTGATCAACCAGATCAAAATCGAAAACCCACACTTGTGGGATGCCGAGATGAAGGAAGAAGCGACCCAGATGATCCTGCAAGGGACTCAGCTGGAGATTGAATATGCGCGCGATACCATGCCGCGCGGCGTGTTGGGCATGAATGCGGCGATGATGGAGGATTACCTCAAGTTCATCGCGAACCGTCGTTTGTCGCAGATTGGGTTGAAGGAAGAGTATCCAGGGACGACTAACCCGTTCCCTTGGATGAGCGAGATCATGGACTTGAAGAAAGAGAAAAACTTCTTCGAAACCCGTGTGATCGAGTATCAGACTGGTGGGGCGTTGAGCTGGGATTGATTCCTAAGCCAAGCAACATTGAGAAGCCCTGACTTGTTCAGGGCTTTTTTATGCCCCTTGATCTGTATAAGATTTGTCTTACACCAAGATCATCCACAGAGTGGTTGATACGAATTTCGACGCCGAATAGTGTCGCCAACCGGTGCCTAAGAAACGCCCAACGTAGCAGCTAGTCTCACTCACACAGCCGAAAACCCACATGATCTATCATGCGGAATGAACGCTGTATCGAGGCTAAGTAAGTTGGAGTTTCTTAAATCCGCTCTCTACGTTGGGTTTGCGCCCTTTCGTCAATCACGTAGAGGTCAAAGGAAATGTCTAGCCAATATTTGCTCAACTTAGCTCGCGCCAAGAGTGCGATCACACCCGAGGCTTCTATTGCCGTCGTTTTCACCCGCCATAATCTTCAGTTACATACCCTCCTTCTAGAAAACCAAGTGTGGTTCTGTGCGCGTGACCTTGGGCGTTTGATGGGGTGGTATTTGGGCGAGCGAACCACTCGCGAGCTCGATGAGGACCAACGAAGAACTGTAAAGCTGTTATTCCACGGTCAACCGGAAGAAATGCTGATGATCAGCGAGTCCGGTGCATACGCATTGCTGGTCTATCACTACACGCCGGGGAATCGTCTGCTGCGAAGTTGGCTGACTCATGAAGTGGTACCAACGTTGCGGGACGAGCGTCAGCCAAGATCGGTGGAGCGACCGTTGCTGAGCATGCTGGATTGGCCGGAAATGTCGTTGAACTTGCTGCATTGGCAAGATGAAGGCTGGATACGGCTTCGGGACATGCCTTATTTACTGGTTAATCGGACCTGGCGGAGAGAATCAGCAAAGACTCGGTGGTGGCGAAAGCTCACCCAACCCTTCCGAATGAAGCAGCGAATGTACTAAC
Source organism: Pseudomonas sp. S09G 359 (assembly GCF_002843605.1). Lineage (NCBI taxonomy): Bacteria > Pseudomonadati > Pseudomonadota > Gammaproteobacteria > Pseudomonadales > Pseudomonadaceae > Pseudomonas > Pseudomonas sp. S09G 359. The sequence goes on from NZ_CP025263.1 coordinate 5,270,102, forward strand.
AAGAACGAACGGCAAATCCCACCTAGTCGTAGGAAATTTCGTAGACGCAATAATGGCTACTCAGTATCGTCCGAGGGTTTTCTACCCTCGGCGGCTGTATGGATACGAAAAAAAGTAATACCGGATGGAGCGATCAGGAGCTTGAAGCGTCCGTCGATGGCTACCTGAAAATGTTGAAGCTGGTAAGTCTCGGCCAGTCCCTTAACAAGAAAGCCGAACACGAGGTTCTACGCGAAGGCGCTTTAAGCACTCGATCCTTAGCGTCGGTTGATTACCGCATGCGTAATATTTCTGCTGTGTTTGAAATACTGAATCAAACACCGATTGCTGGTTACACAGCCGCAAAGAATGTCGGTTCGGGAGTCGTCTCTCGTATCAGCCGGATGCTGGCACAGCGAGGCATCGTTGCATCTCAAGACAATGCCCCCACGTTTGATGACGAGTTACTGGAGCGGCGAGCAGCAAAGCTTCAAAGCAAACCCATCAAGACCAAACCCGAAGGCATCGCCGCACCGCAGCAGGTCAGTACCACAAGCACATCCTACGTACGCGATCCGGAAGTGCGCGCTTGGGTACGTCAGCAGGCGGCAGGTATTTGTGAGGGTTGCAGCCTACGCGCGCCATTCAACCTAGACAACGGCCAGCCATTTCTTGAAGTACATCACGTCAAGCACCTCGCCCAGAAGGGTTCGGATCGCATCACCAATGCTGTAGCCTTGTGCCCCAATTGCCATCAGCGTTGTCACCGGTCGAGTGATCGGGACGAATTCACCGCTGGGCTTTACTCGAAAATCAGCCGATTGATACAAGAGTGAACTCCTGCGGTCACACCTGATGCACGCTCAAAAAAATACTAGATAGGACCGAGGCCAACCCGTGAACCCAGACATGCTCGAAGCCGGCCCCATCGACGCCAAAGTACTCTCCGTCTTTGACTTCGACGGCACCCTGACCCATCACGACAGTTTCGTGCCCTTCCTCAAGTTTGCCTTTGGCCCCGCTGAGTTCTACGGCCGGATGGTCAAGTTGGCGGTGCCTGGGCTGCGCTTTTTGCTGCAGCAGATCAGCCGGGATGAGTTGAAGGCGCAGTTGATCCGCACCTTTATGACCGGGGTGGAGAAGGCGTGGGTGCAGCAGAAGGCCGAGGAGTATTGCCAGCGCAATTGGGCGCGGTTGATGCGCCCGGCGGGGGTGTTGTCGGTGGAGCAGGAGTTGGGCTCGGGCGCGGTGGTGACACTATGTTCGGCGTCGCCGGCGTTGGTGTTGCAGCCGTTTGCGGATCGGCTGGGGATCAAGTTGATTGGCACTGAGCTTGAGGTGGTCGACGGGGTGTTGACCGGTAAGCTCACCGGGAACAACTGCCGCTGTGAGAATAAAGTACTGCGGCTTGAGGCGGTGTATGGGGATTTGGGCGAGTATCGGCTGCGGGCTTGGGGCGATACGCGCGGGGATCGGGAGTTGCTGGCGGCGGCGCAGGATGCGCATTTTCGGCATTTTCATGCGAAGAAAAAGCGGGCTCGGTTGCAGCGGTGATGCGGGTGGGTGGGGTTGGCGGGTAGACCGAGGCGATCCCTTCGCAGCCTCGCTGGGGCTCGACAGCTCCCACAGTTTGATCAGTGCCCCGCTGGAGCGCGCACTCGCGTGGAGTGCTAGGGGCGATGAGCGGAGCCTCGCTCAGACTCGACAGCTTCCACGCTTCACCGTGTGAGGCTGATCATCTCGCTGGTACTAAGCAGCAATCCAGTTCTCCACAATCAAGCCATTCACTCGCTTGAACTCCCCTTCGTTGTTAGTGACCAGGACTAATCCTGAGCTTCTGGCATGCCCTGCAATGTGCAGGTCGTTTACGCCAATTGGCGTGCCCTTCTTCTCGAGATCAGAACGGATTGAGCCGCAGTGAAAAGCGGCCTTGTCATCGTAATGGATGACGTCAAGGCGGGAGGTGAAATCCTCTACGGCTCGGGTATTTTTCTCAACAGATTGGCTCTTTTCTGCTCCATGCAAGAGCTCTGCGAGGGTGATTGAAGAGATCACCATTCGCCCTACGTTCGCATTGAATTTTTCCAGTATTTCGATAGGCCGACGCTTGATGATGTAGATCACGATGTTGGTATCAAGCATGTACTTAATCATCAAAGGACTCTCGCTCTTGCTGATTTTGATCGGCACGTTCCTCCATAAAGTCATCAGATACCGATTCGCTTGCAAGGAAAAAGCTGTCCCAAGTGTTTTCAACTGGCGAAATGATCAGCTCGCGACCCACGGCACGCACCTCAACAGTTTTCACACCAGCAGGAAAACGCATGTCAGCAGGGATGCGGATATTTTGCGTGCGGTTATTGGTGAAAATCGTTCCCGTAGACATTAGGAACACCTCTCTGGGCGGGTGAAGACAGGGAAGAAGATAGTTCGCGACTGCTCTATTGCATAGCTCTATAGCAATCATCCGATGGACGCGTTCGAATGGATGTTCGTCAGCGGCGGCTTAGGATGTGCATTTCGGGCAAGAGGCAGCAACTTATGCTTCCTGAGTGGGCGACGGGTTGCAGGTTCTTGCTGATATTTGTGCAGGTTCCCGCTATTAATAGCGAAACTTCTCACGGACCCGAGCCCCATGAAATTCGACACGGCCTACAGCCTGAGTCTCGATGACAAGCTGTCGATCTACGACGTACGAGACCTGAATTTCGACGAAACCGCCGCCTACGATTCCGACGAGGACAGTTTCCTGTGCCCCAACGACGAATGCCGCGCGGCGTTCGACCCAGGCAATGCGCTGAGCACCTTTAACGCAAAAAACGTCAACTACCAACGCACCCCGCATTTCAAGAACAAGACCAGCACCCGGCATGTCGACGGTTGCCGCTATGCCAGCACGCAAAAGACAGCGTCTGGTGAAAGTGACGACGAGCGCGAGGACAATTTCCCCTCGGAGTTTGTACTCACACGTCGTCAGTACCCCGCCAAAACAGCCCACGCGGGCACCGATGGAAACGCCCTACAAGATTCAGCGAAAGCGCCTTCGAACCCGACGTCCAAACCCCACAACCACAGCGAGACCACCCCGGACAAAACCAGCGTGTTTGCCCACCCGGTGGAGTGCTATGTGTCGAATATCGACGACAAGGACAAGCTCAAGGGCATGCCGCTGAAGATCGGCGACCACACTGCGACCTACTGGACGTTTTTCAAGAAGATCGAATACCTGCAAGACAACCAGGGCCTGATCTACTGGGGCAAGATCAAAGCGATCAAGGACTACACCAGCAGCTTTCGCATCGACTTCGAAAAGAAGGTATGGCTCGACAAAAAGCCCTACTCGGTAAATGTCTACCTGAGTAAAAAACTCATCGAGAACTACCGCAAGCGCAAGGCATTCCTGGAGCAGATCAAGGCCGCAGTGGACAGTGAACGGGCGTTGTACTGCTTCTTCTATGGCGTGACGCCAGCGTTGAAACAGGTGCCCAGCAAGAAAAACCCCGAGCAGACTTTTGGGGTGTTCAGCGCGAATATCGAGAACCTCGACCACCTGATTATTCGGGAGGCGCCGGGAGTCGAGTAGCGGTGGGTTGAAAAGCCCGCAAAGAATCCAGTTGATGAACGGTCAAAACAACTGTACAAAAACACAGTATAGTTTGCCTTCCCCCGTCGAATCCTGGAGAAACCCCATGTCCTCTCTGGCAATGCACTCTTTTGTAGACCAGCAGATCGTCCTGCATCAATTCACCGCCAAACACAGCGTACAGGCCCGCGCGATGCTGGGCTGGGGCCGTGAAGAGCTGGCCCGCCAGGCTGGCGTGACGGTGGAGGCCCTGCAACAGTTTGAAAGCCACGGTGACGTTGGGGATGAAACCCGACTGGCCTTGGCGTTTCGGCTGGAGGCTGAGGGGCTGGTGTTCTTCCCGGGGTTTGCACCGGGATGGGGGATGAGTGCGCGCAGGTTTGGCACCCTACCCACCGAACCTGCCGCCCCTTCTATTATCTCGCGGCTGATGGGCTCAACAGCGGCATCAATTGATTCATCAACGCCTCAACCGAATGGGGCGTAGCGTCCAGCCGAATCACCGGGCACGTCGGCGCCTTGAGCCAGCTTTCATGACGGCGCAGGCTGCGTAGGCTGTGGTTGCCATCGTCGTAACGCGCGGCCCAAGCCAGGAAGGCAACGCTGTTTGCATGGCGGCTGCCACCTTCGAGTATTTGCTCACCGTAGCGTTGCACCTCGCGCAGGCGCAGGCGGTGCAGGCGGATGTCGGGGGCCAGGCGCAGGAACACCACGTGGGTGAAGTGCGCGATCATCGGGTCGCCCCAACCACACAGTGAGCCGGACAGCACCCAGCCTTCAAGGCCGGCGGTCTGCTCTTGCAGAAGGCGGATGCGTTCTTGCTTGGGCCGGGCAACGGTGAAAGGGGCCTCGGTCTGCTGCCAGTAGAAGTCATCGGAGTCGAAATAAGCGATGTTCAGGCGTTCGGCCAAGGCCATGCCCAAGGTTGTGGTGCCTGCACCTGCCGCGCCGAGGATGTGAATTCTGCAGGCCATGGCGTTTCTCCACTTGTGCGCTGCCCGGCGCAAACCGCTTACAGCGGTAGGCTATTCAAGCGCTGGGAGCCATCGTTTGCAGTTGCATAATGGCTCTGGCGCAGAACGTTACGGTATTCCCGTACCAGCGCCGCCAGCGATTCCTTGGACCAGCGCGCGCCGTAGAACCACAGCGTTGCCCCCTCTTCAAGGGGCTCGCCGAGGCCTGGGTAGCCGCTCCAGCAGGCCGCATGAAACGCAGCGGTGCGGCTGTCGGACACCAGGGCGTCCAGCCGGTACTCGCTCATATGCGCGTCGATTTCATTGCGGGTATGCAGGTTGAACTGCAAGCTGGCATCGACCCGCTGTGCAGGCACTGGCACCAGTTGCGCGCCGGCGCGGCGCAGGGTGTCCAACGCGTTCAGAAACGCCGTACGGTGTTGGATCGGCGCGTGACCATGGCCCAGCACAAAGTGCTCAGCGAACCCCACACGCCGACCGGCCAATGCCTGGGCAGCGGTGAAGGTGGTGTTGTTCTGCACCAAGGGCACCTCCACCATCACCGAACCTGACGGGTCGATCCCACTCAAGGCGACCAATGACAGTGACGGATCACGCACAGGCTTGAGCGGCAGAGCTGGCGCATCATAGCCAGGAATCGTCACGCCTGCGGCGAGGTGCGCATAAGCGCGAGCATCGACTCCAAACTCGATACCGCGCGGGCCCGCATGATCGCTGGAAGAACGCGGGGCAGGCGTCGGGGCTTCCGATTCCGGCAGCGCAGCCAGCGCATGCCCCGTCGAACATCGCACACCCACGCGCCATGTTTTCTTACATTTGTCGTCCATCGGTACTTCCCCGAAACATGAAGTTTCGCGGATCATCGCACCCTTGACTATTGCCTGTCCCAGCCCTGAAACAGCCTGAAACTTCCTTTTTCCAAGGCCTCTGCCATCAGCTCAAAAGGCGCTCTTGTGCACCCTGGGTTTCCACTTCCAGCCACCATGCAGACCCGCGCTCAGGCTGGTTCAAACTGAATGCCTGCCCCATCGGTGGCGTGGTAATCGCCACATTGCGCTCCCAGGCCAAGGCCATGATGCGGTCAAACGGTTCGTGCCAGGCATGAAACGCCAGGTCGAACGTGCCGTTATGAATCGGCAGTAACCAGCGGCCCTTGAGGTCGATATGTGCTTGCAAGGTTTGTTCGGGCTGCATGTGCACGTGGGGCCAGTCGACGTTGTAGGCACCGGTTTCCATCAGCGTCAGGTCGAAGGGACCGTACTGTTCGCCAATGCGTTTGAAGCCGTCGAAATAACCGGTATCACCGCTGAAAAAGATTCGTCGCGCGCCGTCGATCATCACCCAGGAACACCACAGCGTCTGGTTCGCATCAAACAGGCCGCGCCCGGAAAAATGCTGCGCAGGCGTGGCGACAAAACGGATGCCATCCACCTCGGTGCCTTGCCACCAATCCAGTTGGCGTACTTTGTCGGCAGCCACACCCCACTTGATCAACAGGTCGCCCACACCCAGCGGCGCAAGAAAGTAGCGGGTCTTGGCGGCCAATTGGATCACAGCGTTGTGATCAAGATGGTCGTAGTGGTTGTGGGAAAGAATCACCGCCTCCAGGGGCGGCAGCTCTTCAAGGCTGATGGGCGGCTGGTGGAAACGCTTGGGGCCGGCCCAACTGAATGGCGAAGCGCGCTCGGCAAACACCGGGTCAGTGACCCAGAACTTGCCACGCATTTTCAGCAAAACGGTGGAATGCCCGAGGCGGAACACGCTGTGATCGGGAGCGGCCAACAGCTGCTCACGGGTCAGCGGTTGCACGGGAATGTTGCCCACCGGCCGCGTACTGCGCGGCTTGTTGAACAACATATTCCAGAAGATACGCAAGGTCTTGCCGAAGCCGCCGTGCTGCACCGGGGCGTCATTGCTGAAATGCCCCTGGTCCTGTTCGGCAGGCTTGAGCGACGCAGGCGAGGGCTTGAGACGGGATGAAATGGTGGCCATTGCAGAGTGACTCCTACGGTCCGCTCATAAATTACACTGCACAGTGTAGTTTCAAGATTGCAACAAAATCCGGAACAAGTAAACTACATAGTGTAATTTTCCCTGAAGAGCCGAATGCCGCCCATGACTGCACCTCAACGCCTCACCGACCGTAAACGCGAAGCCATCGTGGCCGCGGCTATCGCCGAGTTTCGTGCGAACGGTTTCGAGGTCACCAGCATGGACAAGATCGCCGCCACCGCGGGCGTTTCCAAGCGCACGGTGTACAACCATTTCCCCAGCAAGGAAGAGTTGTTCGCCGAAATTCTCCACCAGCTCTGGGCCAGCACCGTCGCACAACTCGATGTCAGCTACACCAGTGACCGCCCGCTACGCGAACAGTTGCGCGGGTTGCTGGAAGCAAAGATGAAGATGATGGCGGACGCCAACTTCCTCGACCTGGCCCGTGTCGCCATCGCCGCCACTATCCACTCGCCTGAGCGCGCCCAGGACATGGTCACCCGCCTGAGCCAACGCGAAGAAGGTTTTACCCAATGGGTACGCGCCGCCCAGGCAGACGGCCGGCTCTGCTGCAGCGACCCGGTATTTGCCGCTCACCAGATACAAAGCCTGCTCAAGGCCTTTGCCTTCTGGCCTCAGATCACCCTCGGCCAACCCATCCTCGACGCCGACCACCAAGCCCGCGTGATCGAGTCGGCCATCGATCTATTCCTGGCCGGCTATGAAGTCACCGCCGCGCGCCAGCCCTAAGGCGCGGTTGTGTGAGCGACATTCCTAGTCGTTTTTGACGCATTCGCCCTCTGTTTTGCGCAAATGGCCTGGAAGGACACTGATTATTCCCACTCGAATAACTGACAATATTCACCGGCATTATCCGATCAACGGTTAATCCAGCGAATACGCACCGCCGTATCTGTAAAAAAGCAGCTGAACCAGGAATTTATGGAAAACAGACAAGGCAAAGGGCTTTCATTTGCCAAGCGTATCTACAGGCCAAGGATCATTGGCACAGCCATGTGCTCGCTGAGTGTGATTGTGGCCCTGTACCCGCTGGCCATGCCTGGCTGGATCTGGGCGTTGCTGCTGGTCAATGGTTTTGTCTGGCCGCACCTGGCGTATCAGCTGGCAACCCGTGCCAAATTCCCCTACGACGCCGAACAGCGCAACCTGGTGTATGACGCCCTGTTCAGCGGCTTCTGGGCCGCGACGCTGCAGTTCACTCCCCTGACCACCGTGACCTTGCTGTCGATGGTCGCCATGAACAATGTCGCCGCCGGCGGCAAACGCATGTTGATACGCGGCGCCCTGGCCCAGGTAGTCGGCGTGGCCCTGGCGGGGTTGCTGTTCGGGCTGCGGTTCAACCCTAGTGTCAGCCTGGTGCAGGTCTACGCCTGCCTGCCGATGCTGACCCTCTACCCGATGGCCATCGGCATGGTCTGCTATCAATTGGCGATCAAACTGTCGGAACACAAACGGGCTCTCAGTGCCCTGAGCCGCATCGACAGCCTTACCGGCCTGCTCAATCACGGTTCCTGGAAAGACCTGCTGCACCTCAAGTTCCACAAATGCCAGCAACAGCAAAGCCACGCCACCATCGCGTTGATCGATATCGATCACTTCAAGCAGATCAATGATTCTCACGGCCACATCGTCGGTGACGCCGTGCTGCGACAACTGAGCCTGGAACTGCGGCGCAACCTGCGGGAAAACGACCTGGCCGGGCGTTACGGTGGCGATGAGTTCTGTGTGATTCTGCCGAAAATGCCCCTGGGGCAGGCCGCGCAGGTCATGGAGCGCATGCGCGTAACCTTCAGCAATTACCGCAACCCGCAAATCCCGGAGCTGCGGGTAAGCCTGAGCATCGGCCTGGCGGATTTCCAGCCGTTCTTCACGGATGCCGCCATGTGGCTGAATGCAGCGGACCGCGCGCTATATGCCGCCAAAGACACCGGGCGTAACCGGGTGACTACCAGCGACCAGAGGGTCGCCCATTCCGCCTGAAGTTGTCCTACGACACCTTGTCTGATTTTTCCGCGTCGCGGCCTAAGCAGCATCATAATGCCACCACTCGTCACCTACCCAGAAAAGGTCCTGCCCCCCAGGCGAACTTCTGCTCAGGCTGATCACTCTTAACCCGTTGTTCCACCCCGCTGTCAGCACATGGAGGCTGACAATGAGCACGTCAACCGTATGGCCAATGCCGTACGGGGGCAGGCGCATATACATGGATACTCCCAGCCGCTTGCTTGCCCGAGCCCCCGAACATGCTATTCAACGCCCACAAAAAAACCATCAGCACCTTGCAACATACCCTGGCGCAACAGACCAGCCTGCTGGACGCCATCGAGCGCTCCATGGCAGTGATCGAATTCGACCTGCAAGGCAACGTGCTGCGGGCCAATGACAACTTCCTCAAGACCCTGCATTACCGCGCCGATCAGGTTGTGGGCCAGCCTCATCGGATGTTCTGCACGCCCGCTTTCGCCCGCAGCAGCGAGTACAACCAGTTGTGGTCGAACCTGCGCAATGGCCAGTTCCAATCAGGTACCTTTGAGCGCGTGGCCGGTGACGGTCAGTCGGTGTGGCTGGAAGCCAGCTATAACCCTGTGCGCGATGACGCAGGCCAGGTGATCAAAGTGGTGAAGTACGCCATGGACGTGACCCCGCGCCTGCAGGCCGAAAGCGAGGCCAACGCGAAGTTGGAAGCCATCGGCCGGGCAATGGCGGTGATCGAGTTCAACCTCGACGGCACCATCATCACGGCGAACGCAAACTTTCTGCAGCGCATGGGCTACAGCCTGGCGCAGATCCAGGGCAAGCATCACCGTCTGTTCTGTACCGCAGAACTGGCCAAGAGCACGGCCTACAGTGATTTCTGGCGGCGCCTGAACCAGGGCGAGCTGTTCAGCGGCCAATTCGAGCGCGTGGATAAAAACGGCCAGGCCGTCTGGCTCGAAGCCAACTACAACCCGGTGTACGACGCCAGCGGGCGCCTGTGCAAAGTGGTCAAGTTCGCCTCGGATGTCACCGCACAGGTGCAACAGCATGCAACCGACGCAGCGAGCGCTGCCCAGGCGTATCACATCTCCCTGAATACCCGGGACATCGCCGAAAAAGGCGCCGATGTGATCCAGCAAAGCGCCATCGGCATGCGCGAAATTGCCGCCGATATCGACGGCTCCTCACAACTGATCGCCAAGCTGGGCGAGCGTTCGCAGCAGATCACCACCATCGTCAACACCATTCGCGGCATCGCCGACCAGACCAACTTGCTGGCCCTGAATGCGGCCATCGAAGCCGCGCGCGCAGGCGAACAAGGGCGTGGGTTTGCCGTGGTGGCCGATGAAGTTCGGCAACTGGCCGCACGCACCAGCGGCTCGACGGCGGAAATTTCCGGCATGATCGCGATGATCCAGGACGAAACCCGCCAGGCCATCGACAGCATGGACGGCACCCGCGACCGCGCCGCCCAAGGCGTCGAACTGGCTAACCGCGCCGGTACGGTCATCGTGCAAATTCGCGAAGGCGCCAGCGAGGCGGTACAGGCGGTGAGTGCGTTTGCCAGCGAGCGTGCCGGCCGCTAAGCAGGGCCCGGGTTATTCATGTGTAAGACAGGTCCTCAGGACTATAGTGAGTCACTGTCTTAACGTTGATGACCCGAGCCCACCATGACCCCAGACAAACCTGAAGCCGCCCCCGTCGACCACCTGCGTTTCCACCGCGGCCACGCCCACCTGGCGCCGACCTTCGGCAACGACACCTTCGCCCTCAAGGCCGAAGCCTTCGCCCGCTTCTTCGGTACACCGACCTTTCTCGGCGCGCAAACCGCGATCGTGATTTTGTGGGTGGTGTTGAACATGACCGGTATCACTCATTTCGACGTGTACCCGTTCATCCTGCTCAACCTGGCCTTCAGCTTGCAATCGGCCTACGCCGCGCCCTTGATCCTGCTGGCCCAGACGCGCCAGGCCGCGCGTGACAAAGCCCAGTCGGACGCCGATGCACAGCACCGCGAAGCCCTGGCCGTGGCGAATACCGAGCGCCAGGCCCAGGCGGCGCAAACCACCAAACAGTTGCTGGAACTGCTGGAACAGAACACCCGGCTCACGGAAATGACCAAGCAGCTGACAGAACACATCGAAACCCTGACGTGCGAAATGCATGAGCATTACGTGCGAAAAACCTGAAGCGCTAACACTCCCAAGAAAGCTCCTCTGTGGCGAGCGGGCTTGCCCGCGTTGGGGTGCGAAGCACCCCCTTCAGGTTGCTGTGGTGTGATGGCTGGCTTGGGGCCGCTTCGCAGCCCAACGCGGGCAAGCCCGCTCGCCACAAGTGCCAATCAAGGCAACCGGATCTGCCGGCCCAGTTCCTCAAACAAAGTGACTACCGAGCGCAACGCTCGGCAATCGGGACGCGTCAACAACCATAGCGCCGTGTCGTGCCCTGCCAACGCAGGGCCCAGCGGTTGCAGCATGTCGTCCAACAGAAAATCCGGTAGCGCCGCCACCCCCAGCCCTGCCCGCACCAATTCGGTCACCGACAACATGCTGTTACAGCGATAACTGGGGCGCACGCCCGGCAAGTGCTCGCGGCGCCAGACGACCGTGGGGTGGTCGGGCAGGAAGTCATCCGGCGCGATCCAGGCCAGGTCGGCCAGCTCAACGCCCGGGTGGCGGCGAACATACTCACCACTGGCGCAGACTTGGTACGACACAGTGCCAAGGCAGCGTCCTACGAGATGCTCCGGAGGGGTCTTGGTCAGGCGCAGGGCGATGTCGGCATCGCGCCGGCTGAGGTTGGCGAAATCATTCGACGTGCTCAGTTCCAGGGTCAACGCCGGGTAATCCGGCATGAAGTGCGCCAGGGCCGGCAACAGCAGGCCTTGCAACACCGAGTCGGTGCAGGTGAGGCGCACCGTGCCGCTGATCACCTCACCGCCCTGCTCCACCCCCACCCGCGCGGCTTCCAGGGCTTGCTCCGCCTGTTCGGCCTGCTGCGCCAGGGTGCTGGCTAAACCGGTGGGCAAGTAGCCGGCACGGCTTTTTTCAAACAACGTCTGGCCCAATGCCGCCTCCAGGCGCCGGACCGCACGGAACACCGTGGACACGTCCACCCGCAACAGCGCCGCCGCCCGCGCCAGGGTGCCACCCCGCACCAGCGCGAGGATCAGCGACAGGTCAGGATAGTCAATTTGATAGTGCGTGGCTGCATTGAGCATGTGGGTAAACGCCAATATTGATTGCGTGAACGCCAATCTATAGTGGCCGCCAGGACACAACAAGTCATGGGACGCCTTTGATGAACGCCACTGCTCTGCGCCTCGCCCTGATCGGCGACTACAACCCCGATGTGACCGCACACCAAGCGATTCCCATCGCCGTGCAGCAGGCCGCCGACCACCTTGGCCTGACGGTTCACCTGCACTGGCTCGACACCGACACCCTCACACCCGCCACTGAATTGCACGGCTTCGACGGTTTCTGGTGCGTGCCCGCCAGCCCCTACCGCGACACCGAGGGCGCCCTGCGCGCGATCCGTTTTGCCCGCGAGCAACAGCGCCCCTTCCTCGGTACCTGCGGCGGGTTTCAGCACGCGATGTTGGAATATGCCCGCAACGTATTGGGCTGGGCCGATGCCGAACATGGCGAGCTTGCCCCGCAGGCCAAGCGCGCAATCATCACCCCCCTGAGTTGCGCCTTGGTGGAAGCGACCGGCACCCTACGTTTAATGCCCTACACACGTATCGCCGACGCCTACGGCACCTTGGACCTGCATGAAGGTTATCGCTGCAGCTACGGGGTAAACCCGCAATTCCTCGACGCGTTGCTGGCGGGTGACTTGATCCCCAGCGGCCACGACGCGGCGGGCGAGCTGCGCGCGGCGGAATTGCTGGACCATCCGTTTTTCGTCACCACCTTGTTCCAACCCGAACGCGCCGCGCTCAAGGGCATCACGCCACCGCTGGTGATTGCCCTGCTCAAGGCCTGCCAGGCGCAGTCGATATGATCGCCAACACACCCACCCCGCCCTACTACGCCGTGATTTTCACCTCCCTGCGCACCGACGGTGACCAAGGCTACGGCCAAGCCGCCACCCGCATGCTCGAACTGGCGCGGCAACAACCGGGGTTTCTTGGCGTGGAATCGGCGCGCGAGGATGGCCTGGGCATTACCGTGTCGTACTGGGAAAGCGAGGCGGCGATCCTGGCCTGGAAGCAGCAGGCCGAACACCGTGCGGTGCGCGAGCAAGGACGCGCCACCTGGTACTCGGCGTTTCAGACGCGGGTGTGCAAAGTGGAGCGGGCATACGCTTTCGCGAGCGAGTAACCCTGCATGTGTTTCGAGCAGGCTCGTTGTGGCACCAGGCTTTCTGTAGCAAGCAGGGTATGTGGCACCAGGCTTTCTGTGGCAAGCAGGGTATGTGGCAAGCAGACTTGTTGTGGCAAGCAGGCTTGTTGTGGCGAGCGGGCTTGCCCGCGTTGGGGTGCGAAGCAGCCCCAAAACCAGCGCTCGCGGTGTATCTGAAATACCGAGGGGTGTGAATGGGGGGCGCTTCGCACCCCAACGCGGGCAAGCCCGCTCGCCACAGAAAGCCTGCTTGTCACCGAAGCCTGCTTGCCACCGAAAGCCCGCTCCCCACAACAGGCCCGCTCACCACAACAAGCCTGCTCGCAGCACTTACTAGCTCACCAAACTACGCAACGCACTGATCTGCGGGATCTCTACCCGCCGCATATACGCGCGCAGCGGCTCGGTGATGTTGATGCGTTCGTCGATATTCTGGTCGAGCAGCAACTGGATTCGCTCACGCGACAGGGTCATGGTTTGCTCGGGGGCCGGCAGCCAGACGAATTCGGCAGTGGGGATGATGCCGTCATCGGCCACGTCCATGCCGAACGAGTCTTCGCTGAAACGCACGATGTACTGGCCGGTCTTGCGGTTCAGGCCAACAAAGCCGTGGAGCTGGTCGGCGGCCTGGCAGATAAGTTCGGAAGTGATGCGCATGGTAAACCTCACTGAAAAGTCCTACAGGGACTGGAAAGATGGTTTACACGCGTGGCAGAAAGTACTGTCCTCTAACGGGGCAGCTTCGGCCAAGAGTACTGCAATGCACCGAAAAAAAACCGAGAAAATTGGCCCGCGCGCACGTTAATGTCGGTTTGGTGATAGCGCCTTTCGCAATCAATTGTTAAAAAGGAGGCCTTCTCAAAGCTACCTCCACGAAAGGACTTCGCATATGCCTGTCACGTTTACCAAGAGCGCCTTGCTGCTGGCCCTGATGCTCGGCCTCGGCCAGGCGCAGGCTGCCGACCCGATCAGCCCGGCTGAATTGGCAACAAACGAAGGCATCCCCTACCCTGCCGTGATCGCGCACCGTGGTGCTTCCTACGATGCGCCCGAGTCCACCGCCGCGGCCTACAAGGTTGCACGCGACCTGGGCGCCGACTACCTGGAAATGGACCTGCAGCGCAGCAAGGACGGCGTGCTCTTTGCCCTGCACGATAACAACCTGCAGCGCACCACCGACGTGGCCACCAAGTTCCCTGAGCGCAAAGATGCGCCGGCCAACGAGTTCACCTGGAAAGAACTGCAAACCCTCGACGCCGGCAGCTGGTTCAACGCCGCCTACCCGGACCGTGCGCGACCAGGTTTCGTGGGCCTGAAAATCCAGAGCCTGGACGACATCATCAAGATCGCCGAAGGCAACCCCCAGCATAAACCCGGCCTGTACATCGAAACCAAAGAACCCAAGCAATTCCCGGGCATCGAAGCCGACCTGAAAAACAAGCTGTTGGATAAAGGCTGGCTGAGTTCTGCCGGCTCCAAGCTGGGCAAGAGCAACACCGGCGTCGGCCAAGGCAAGGGCCGCGTGGTGCTGCAAACCTTCGAGACTGCGAGCTTGAAAGAGCTGCAGAAAGAAATGCCGAACACGCCGAAAATCCTCTTGCTGTGGGTGGGTGCAGGCAGCATCGAACCTAAATCCACGCAGACTTTCGCCGAATCCGGCGAACCGACCAAGGCCGCCTACTACGCCAAGCAAGAGCCGAAAGACGCCGCCGAGTTCGAAAAATGGGTGGACGAAGCCAAGAGCCTCGGCGCCATCGGCACCGGCCCATCGGCTGAGCTGACCGACCACGGCGACCAGAGCTACACCGACCTGGTGAAGCCTGAAATGAACCAGCTGACCCACGACAAAGGCCTGCTGGTGCACGTCTACACCGTGGACGAGCCGGTGGATTTCGACAAGGTGATGAAAGCCGGCGTCGACGGTATCTTCACCAACCGCGCTGCCGAACTGCTGAAGTTCTACAAGCGCTGGCCGTCGTCCAGCGTGCAAGACCTGCTGAACGACCATAAGTACTGAGTGGTCCGGGCGCCTGTGGCTGGGCCGTGACTACGGCCTGATCCACGGCGAGCTGGGGCGTACCGCGCCCCATGCGCACTACGCCCATCAGTTGCTGTTCGCCCCGGGCGGGCCGGTCACGGTCAGCCTCGATGGCCGTGTGATCACGGCCCATCGCCTGTTTATCCCTTCGCGACAGCCCCACGCCATTCTCGATGCCGAAGGTGACGTGTGGGTGCTGTATGCCGAACCGATCGTCTTTGCTGCCGAGCCTTTGCAGGCCTTGCTGGCTAACGACGAGTTATCCCTGGCTACCCTCCAACACCTGCCACGCCGGCGCCTCGACGACCCGCGCCTCGAACGCGCGCTGACCACCCTCGACCACCACCTCAGTGGCAAGGTGTCAGCCCAGGCCCTGGCCGAGGCGGCCCACCTGTCATTGAGCCAGCTGGAGCGCCTGTTCACCCATCAACTCGGCATGCCCGTGCGCCGCCTGGTGCTGTGGCGCCGGTTGCGCGTAGCCGTGCAATTGGCCCTGGCCGGCAACACCTTGACCGAGGCCGCCCATGGCGCGGGCTTTGCCGACTCGGCGCATTTTTCACGGACCATGAAGCAGCTGTTCGGTGTCACTGCCGGGGCGTCGTTGCGCCAGCTGGATGTGCAGTGCCTAACGTAGCTCATCCGGCACGCGCGGTTCTTTGCCCAGCTGCGCGGGCATAAACGGATCGCGCAACTGCGCCGCATACCCCAGCGGAAAATCCGGCCGGCTGCCAATCCCCAGATCCCCTGGCCCCATGCGATAGCCCGCACGGTAGAACGCCGTTCCCAGCAGCCAATCCCACAGGTTGAAAAACAGCCCGAAATTCACGTCCCCGGCGCGCCCGTACTTCATATGATGAAAGCGATGCACCGGCGCCCAGGCGAACACCCAACGCAGCGGCCCCAGGCGCATATCCACATTGGAATGCTGCAACAGCAACTGCAGGGCGATGGCCAGCGCCAGCAGCTCTGCCACATCCAGCGGTATGCCCAGCAGGATCAGCGGCAGCAGGCCGACCGTGGCTTCCAGCATCTGGTGCAACGGGTGCTTCATCAAACCGTTGAACCCATAGAGCCGCTGCACACTGTGATGCACCGCGTGCAAACGCCAGAGGGGCGCGCTGCGGTGGCTGGCGTAATGCATCAGGGTAATGCCCGCGTCGGCGAGCACGATGGCCAGCAGCAATTGCTGCCACAACGGCCAGCCCCGGGGCCAGATGCCCTCGAACGCCAACAGCGCGGTCAGCCCTGGCAGTATCAGCAGGCCCAACGCATTAAGGCTTTCGTTGACCAGCGCGTGGAGGGTGTCGCGTCGGCGGTCGCCCAGGCTTTGATTCCACTGCGGCTCATAGGGCAGCCATTGCTCCGCGAGGAACGACACCGCGACCGCCACCGCAAACACCAGTAACAGCCAGGTCGGCTGCCACAGGCCACAGCCGATAAACCCCAGCAGAAATGCAGGCGCATAGATCCAACTCACAAAGCGTTTCATCCGAGTCTCCCTTTAGGTGAGGCCCCAGCATGAAAACTTTCGTACCCGGCGGATTGAACGAACTGCGCAACTGCTTGAACTAATTAAGCATGAATTAAGTTGCAATGAATAACCTGAGCCCACTTAAACAGCTCACCGAAAAAGGAAACACACCATGAAAACCTTGACCACTCTGTTCGCCGCCGCTGCCCTGACCCTTACTGCCGGCCTGGCCCAAGCTGACGTCCGCCCAGACCACATCGAAGGCCTGCTCAAGTCCGGTGCGGTAATGCCTTTCGAAAAACTCAACGCCGCCGCCATCGCCAAACACGCCGGCGCCACTATCAACGACACCGAGCTGGACCACAAAAACGGCGTGCTGGTGTACGAAGTCGACCTGACCGACACCGCTGGCAAGAAGTTTGAAGTGAAGCTCGACGCCAAGACCGGCGCCGTGCTGGAAGACAAGCAAGACACTTGATTCATCGCGCAAAACAAAGCCACCCAAGGGTGGCTTTTTTTGTGCCCGTCAGGCGCCCAATCGCGCCGTCACCTCATTCAACTCACCCGACAACCCACGCAGGTTGTGGCTCGCCGCTTCGGTGCGCTGCACGTTGTCGAGGTTGGCGGTGGCCACTTCGGTGATCTGCGTGATGTTGCGCGAAATATCCTCGGCCACCGACGTCTGCTCCTCGGCTGCCGTGGCGATCTGGCGGTTCATGTCGCGGATCGCCTCCACCGCCTGGGTGATGTGCGCAAGCATGGCGCCGGCCTGGGTGACCTTTTCCACACTGTCATCGCTGCATGATTGGCCGCTGACGATGGCCTCGGCCGCATCCACTGCACCGGTCTGCACCGCCTGGATGATCTGGTTGATCTCGATGATCGACGCCGCCGTGCGTTGCGCCAGGCTGCGTACTTCATCGGCTACCACGGCAAAACCACGGCCCGCCTCGCCCGCACGTGCGGCCTCGATGGCAGCGTTGAGCGCCAACAGGTTCGTCTGCTCGGCGATGCCGCGAATCACTTCGAGCACTTTGCCGATGCGTACGCTGTCGGTTTCCAGGCGGCGGATGATGGTGCCGGTGTTGAGGATTTCATTGCGCATCTGGCCGATGGTGGCGATGGTGACTTTCATCACTTCACCGCCCTCGCGGGCCGAATGGTCCGCTTCATCGGCGGCGCGCGAAGCACTGGCGGCGTGACGCGCGACTTCCTGGGCGGTGGCCGACATTTCGGTCATGGCCGTGGCCACCTGGTCGGTGCGGTTGAATTGTTCATGGGTGCCGGTGGCCATCTGACCGGCAATCGAGTTCAACTCGCCGCTGGCGCTCACCAGGTCGGTGGCGCTGCGTTGCAGACGGTTGAAGGTCTCGGCCAGGAAGTCACGCAGGGTATTGGCCGCGGCCGCCAACTGGCCCAGTTCATCCTGGCGATGGCTGGTCACGCGTTGGGCAAACCGGCCATGGCTCAGTTGTGTCACGTAGTCGATCAGGCCACGGATCGGCAGGATCAAATTGCGGTTGATCAACCATAGGCTGAACAAGCCGATCAGCGCGCCGGACAGCAGCATGATCGCCAGGCCCACCAGCACGGTGCGCTCGGCATAGGCACTGATGGCCGCGGATTTCTGGCTACCTTGTTCACGCAGGTCGCTGACCAGGGCGCTCATCTGCTCACTGGTGGCACGGTCCACGCCCTTTACGGCGGTGTCGCCAGCCGTAGGATCGCCGTCCGCAGCCACGTAGGCATCACGACCGCGCTGGTAGGCCGCGCCCAGTTGCAAGTGTTCCTGGCGCAGCGTATCGATGCGTCGGCTCAAGGCCGGGTCGCTGCTGGTCTGGGTGACCAGGCGCACGAGGATACCTTGCACATCGCGTTGCCGATCCTGGAACTGGCCCCAGTATTTCTCCATGTCCTGGGGCTGTTTGCCGCGCAACAATACGTTCTTCCATTCCTGCACCTGCACCTTGAACTGCAAGTTGGCCTCGTCGATCAACTGCGAGGTGAGCAACGGCCCGTCAATCAAACTGCGATAACTCTGCACCCCGTTGGAGAGGAAGTTGAAACACGCCAGGGCGATCAACAACATCGCCAGCAGGCTGCCACCGAGCAGCGACAGGATTTGTGCTCTCAAGGAGGTTCGCAAAACATTCATCGGGGAAAAGCCTCGATACAGGGAATTCGTGCAGGCACGCGGTAACTTCCCTGTCTTCAAAAGCACCGCCCATCCACAGCGGTTCTTAATGCCCTGAATCGGCCGTGCTAGAGGCTTCTTGAACGGTTCCTGACAGGCGGTCAATAAAATGTCACACCAACGAAATATTTTAAAAATCGTCATAAAACTGTCAAATTTCCTTGCAATGATCGCTCACGCGAACCTGTGAAACGTCCTACAGGCGCTTTCTCTGCGAGCCTCCATGAACCACAGCATCGACCACAGCCACCAGGATTCCGACCTGTTTGGCTTGCTTTACGGTTTTCGTTTTCGCCCCGGTGAAAAGGCTGAGCAGATCGACTCGGCCACGGCCCTGCGGGCATTGCAACAACCGGCCGACCCGGAAGAGTTTCTGTGGCTGCACCTGAACCTGGCCCACGCGGCCTGCGAGCGTTGGATGCAGGCGAACCTGGACCTGCCCGAAGAGTTCTTCGAAGCCCTGCACGAAGGCTCGCGCTCCACCCGTATCGAACATGTCGACTCGGCCTTGCTGGCGGTGGTCAACGACGTGGTGTTCAACTTCAGCAGCATGGTCTCGTCGGATATTTCCACGCTGTGGGTATGCGCGCGCAGCCGGTTGTTGATCAGTGCGCGCCTGCAACCTTTGCACTCGGTGGATAAATTGCGTTCGTCGGTAAAGGCCGGTGAACACTTCCGCTCACCACTGGAACTGCTGGTGCACCTGCTGCGTGACCAGGGCGAAGTGCTGACCCAGATCGTGCGCAAAACCAGCATCAGCGTCGACCACATCGAAGACCAGTTGCTGTCATCGCGCCTGTCCACCAACCGCGCCGAGCTGGGCGCCGCACGCCGGGTGCTGGTGCGCCTGCAACGCCTGCTCGCGCTGGAGCCGGGCTCGCTGCTGCGCCTGCTCAACCGCCCGCCGCAATGGCTGCAGAAGGAAGACGTAAAGGAGTTGCGCAAATCCACCGAGGAGTTTGCGCTGATCATCAACGACCTGACGGCCCTGGGTGAACGCATAAAGTTGTTGCAGGAAGAGATCGCCGCCAACCTCAACGAACAAAGCAACCGCACGCTGTTCACCCTCACCGTGGTCACGGTGTTGGCGCTGCCGATCAACATCATCGCCGGTTTTTTTGGCATGAACGTAGGCGGCGTGCCGCTTTCCCAAGACCCGGAGGGCTTCTGGATTCTGGTGGCGTTGGTGGCGACGTTTACCTTGATTGCCGGGCGTTGGGCGTTCAGAAAGCGCAAGGATTACTAGCCTTGGAATGCAATCTACTGTGGGAGGGGGCTTTCCCCCGATGGCGGTGTACCAGTCAGCTTATGTTCTAGCTGACCCACTGCAATCGGGGGCAAGTCGAATCGTCGAACCGCCCCTCCCACATTGGTTCGGCGGTGTATTACGGACCAGCGGCAGACCCGATTCCAATAAACACTGACCTACAGCAGCATCTCTGTAACATCTTGCAATGATCATGAACGACATCCTCCCCACACTGGATGCTCCGGCATGGCCACCCCTTCCCTGACTGCCTCCTCCCACGCATCACCCGCGGACCCCAAACCCCGGCTGGACAAGAAACCCGGCCTGGTGACGGTGATCATTTTCTTCGCCGTGCTCGCCATGGGCCTGTTGTTTACCGCCTACAGCCTGATGCACGACATGCACGAACTGGGCACCGTGGTGACCACCTGGACACCATTCCTGCTGCTGGGTGTGGCGCTGCTTATCGCTCTGGGCTTCGAGTTCGTCAACGGCTTCCACGACACTGCCAACGCGGTGGCGACGGTGATCTACACCAACTCGCTGCCGCCGCATTTTGCGGTGGTGTGGTCAGGCTTTTTCAACTTCCTCGGTGTGCTGCTGTCCAGCGGCGCCGTGGCGTTCGGCATCATCGCGCTGCTGCCGGTGGAGTTGATTTTGCAGGTTGGCTCATCAGCCGGGTTCGCCATGATCTTCGCCCTGCTGATCGCCGCCATCCTGTGGAACCTTGGCACCTGGTGGCTGGGCTTGCCGGCGTCGTCTTCCCATACGTTGATCGGCTCGATCATCGGCGTGGGCGTGGCGAATGCCTTGATGCACGGGCGTGACGGCACCAGCGGGGTGGATTGGAGCCAGGCGACCAAAATCGGTTACGCGCTGCTGCTGTCGCCGCTGATCGGCTTCGCCTTTGCCGCCCTGCTGTTGCTGGCCCTGCGCGCCTTTGTGAAAAACCGCGCGCTGTACAAGGCGCCAAAGGGCGACACCCCGCCGCCGTGGTGGATTCGCGGCATGCTGATCGCCACCTGCACCGGCGTGTCTTTCGCCCACGGTTCCAACGATGGCCAGAAAGGCATGGGCCTGATCATGCTGATCCTGGTCGGCACCCTGCCGATGGCCTACGCGCTGAACCGCACCATGCCCGCAGAGCAATCGCTACAGTTCGCCGCCGTGGCCGAAGTGACCCAGGTGGCGCTGGTGAAAAGCGCGCCGCAGCCGCTGGCAGGCGACCCGCGCCCGATCCTTTCGACTTACGTGCGCACCAAGGAAGCCACCCCGGAACTGGTGCCGGCCCTCGCCGCCCTGGCCGGGCACATTGGTGACGAAGTAAAAGGCTACGGCTCCCTGGCCAAAGTCCCCGTGGAAGCGGTAGGCAACGTGCGTAACGACATGTACCTGACCAGCGAAACCATCCGCCTGATGGACAAGGGCAAGGTCGGCAATTTTGACGCCGACACCCAAGGCAAGCTGACACTGTTCAAGGACCAGATCGACGCCTCCACGCGCTTTATCCCGCTGTGGGTCAAGATCGCCGTGGCCATCGCCCTGGGGCTGGGCACCATGGTCGGCTGGAAGCGCATCGTGGTGACCGTGGGCGAGAAGATCGGCAAGACCCACCTGACTTACGCCCAGGGCGCGTCGGCCGAAATGGTGGCGATGCTGACCATCGGCGCGGCGGATATGTATGGCTTGCCGGTGTCGACCACGCATGTGCTGTCGTCCGGTGTGGCGGGGACGATGGTGGCCAATGGCGGGGGTTTGCAGATGCGCACCATCCGGAATCTGGCGATGGCGTGGGTGTTGACGTTGCCGGCGGCGATTGTGCTGTCGGGCAGCCTCTACTGGCTGTTCACCCAACTCTTCTGACACACAACTGTAAAAAATGTGGGAGGGGCTTGCCCCCGATGACAGTGGGTCAGCTACAGATGAGCTGACTGATCTACTGCCATCGGGGGCAAGCCCCCTCCCACATTTGCTTTTTATTTCTTCAGTGGTTGAAGAGTCCGGCCATGGCCTTCAGGCGCTTCTTGTAAACCCGCCGCGCCTCCAGCGCCTCTTCCAGCGTCACCGCCACAAACCCCGCCCGCTGGTTCGGCTGCATCTGCCCGATCAAATCCAGGTCCGCGCTGATCACCGTGCCAATCATCGCGTACCCTCCCCCCGACACCGCGTCGCGATGCAGCACGATCGGCTCCAACCCGGCCGGTACCTGGATCGAACCGATGGGGTAGCAACTGTCGACGATATTCGATGGGTCCGACCCCGCGCCGAACGGCTGCTCGCGTGGCTGGAAGCTCAATGCGCTGCCGCCCTTGAAGCGATAGCCGATACGGTCCGCCTCGGAGCCCACCGTCCAGGGTTGGGCAAAAAAACTGCTTTTGGCCGCCTCCGTCAGGCGCTCGTAATACAGCCCTGGCACGACCCGCAGGGTCACGTCGCCGCCGACGGAGCGACGCAGCGCCATCGGCAAACTATTGCCCGCACGCCCCAACCCACTGGCCGCGCCAATGGGCAATTCATCACCCTCCTGCAAACGCCGCCCGTGGAACCCACCGAGTGCACCGAGGGTGTAGGTGGAACGGCTGCCGAGCACCACTGGCACATCAATACCCCCGGCAACCGCGAGGTAAGTACGCGCACCCGCCTGGGGAAATTCAAAGCGCAGTGTTTGCCCCGCGCGCACCTGGAAAGCGGTGTCCTGATGCACCACCTCACCGTCCAGGCGCGGCGCCATCAACGCGCCGCTGAGGGCGACCAAGGCGTCCTGTTGAAACTGCAACTCCGGCCCGATCAAGGTGCATTCCAGGCCGGCCGCATCGATGGGGTTGCCCACCAGATGGTTGGCCGCACTCAAGGCGTACTGGTCCAGCGCACCGGAGGGTGGAATGCCCAAATGGTAATAGCCTTCGCGGCCAAGGTCCTGCACGGAGGTGGCGAGGCCGGGTTTGAGGACCTTGATCATGCCAGCGCCTCCTGCAGGGTTTTCGGGTAGCCGATGGGGTCGGCGAGAAATGCGTCGAGGGAAAATTCCACCGGGCGGATGCGCAGGTCAAAATGGCCTGCGTCCACGTCGGCAACAGCCCTGTCGTAAGCCTCTCGGTCGATGGGTTTGAACTGCACGATGTCCCCGGGGCGGAAGAACACCATGTGCTCCTTGAGGTACGCCAACTGCTGCGCCGGGTCGTAGATCGGTGCCGGGGTTACCCCAAACATCTGGTAACCACCTGCGCCGCGCACCGAGTAGATGCAACCGAAACAGCCGCCATGGCCGAGGGTGAGTTTCGGCGTGTCGGTGCGCGGGCGCAGGTACTTGGGCACCTGCAACTGCCGCGCGCGCTCGACCATCTGGAACATGAACGGCAAGCCCGCAACAAACCCGACCATCGACACAAACCACGGCGCGCCACTGTGGGCGGCGATAAACGCGTCGACGTCGGCCAGGCCATTGATGCGCGCGGCGTACTCCAGGTCAGTGCCGCTGGGGTCCTGGTGGCGGTCGCGAAAACGCATCAGGGTTTCGTGGGTCCAGGGGTCGTTGTAGAGCACCGGGATTTCGATAATGCGCGTGTGCAACGTGCGTTCGGCCACGGCCTGGGCTTCGGCGCTTTGCACGGCATCGAGCAGCGCATAGGGCGCGATGCGGTCGGGGTCGAAGCGAATCTGGAAGGACGCGTTGGCCAGGCACACATCCAGCACGCCCTCCAGGGCCAGGCGTTCCACCGCGCGGGTCACCGCCATGCCTTTGAAAAAGGCCTCCAGGGACATGCTGTCGCTGACCTCGGCAAACAGGTGTTCATCGCCGCCGAAGCTGTAGCGGATGGGGGACGTTTCAGCCATGTCTGTTCCTCTTGGAATCGTTATAGAAAGGCAGGCAAAAAAGTGATGATCAGTGCTTATTGTGGGTTTCTGACGTCGATACCGGCGCGGTCCAGGGCTTCGCGCGTGGCCTCCACCAGTTCCAGGGCGCCGGGGGTGTCACTGTGCAGGCAGATCGAATCGAATTCGATAAACAAGTCTTCGCCTTCCACGGTGCGCACCAAACCGGTCTGACACGCGCGTAGGACGCGGGCCGCAACCGTCGCAGGATCGAGTGCACGTACATTGCGGGTAAACACGATGGAACCGCTCAGATCGTACTCACGGTCGGCGTAAAACTCCCGCACCACCGGTTGCCCCAGCTCTTTGGCCACGCGCCAGATTACCGAGTTGGGCATGCAGTACAGCAACAGCGTCGGTTCGATGATTTGCAGATTCTGCACCAGCAACCGCGCCGCCTCTTCGTCGCGGGCCAGGTGCATGTAGAGCGCGCCGTGGGGCTTGATATGTTGCAAGGCCATGCCCTGGGCGCGGGCCACTTCACGCAGGGCGCCGAGCTGGTAGAGGATGTCGTCCACCAGCTCCTGGGCCGGCGCATTGATATGCCGACGGCCGAAGCCCACCAAGTCACGAAAGCCCGGATGCGCGCCGATGGCCACGCCCAGTTGCTTGGCGCGCTCCACGGTACGGCGCATGGTGCCGGGGTCGCCGGCATGGAAGCCGGTGGCGATATTGGCCGAGCTGATGTAGGCCATCAGTTCCGCGTCGACGCCATCGCCGATGGTCCAGGGGCCGAAACTTTCGCCCATGTCCGAGTTGAAATCCACTGCCTGCATCGGGGTCACTCCGCCAACGTTGATGCTGGAAAAGTAGGCTGCCGCTTGACCCCTTGGGAAGATCTATTATCAGATAGCCCATCTTCTGAAAAACAGATAAAGCCATGTCCCTGACCTTGCGCCAAGTCCGCTACTTCGTCGCCACCGCCGAAATCGGCCAGATCTCCCAGGCGGCGATCCACCTGAATATCTCCCAGTCGGCAGTGACCACGGCGATCAAGGAACTGGAAGCCATGCTCGGCGTGCAACTGTTTGTGCGCTCGGCCCAGGGCATGAACCTGACCGACGCCGGGCGGCATTTTCTCAACCGCGCCTATGTGATCGTGCGCAGTGTCGACGACGCGCTGAACAGCCCGCTGCCCGACTACCGCGCCAGCGGCGTGTTGCGCCTGGCGGCCAGCTATACGGTGTTGGGGTATTTCCTGCCCCACCACTTACAGCGCATGGAGCACTGGCACCCGGACGTGACCATCGAGGTGTTCG
Source organism: Pseudomonas sp. S09G 359 (assembly GCF_002843605.1). Taxonomy (NCBI): domain Bacteria; kingdom Pseudomonadati; phylum Pseudomonadota; class Gammaproteobacteria; order Pseudomonadales; family Pseudomonadaceae; genus Pseudomonas; species Pseudomonas sp. S09G 359. The sequence continues at coordinate 5,295,061 of NZ_CP025263.1, forward strand.
AGCAGGAGCGCCAGGCCATCGAACAGGGCCTGCTCGACGGCCAGTTCGACATGGCCGTGGTGCTCACCGCCAACCTCACCCACCCGGACATCGTCTCCGAAATCCTCTTCAACTCGGAACGCCGCTTGTGGCTGCCCAGCCATCACCCATTGTGCGAGCGCGGCGCCGTGAGCCTGGCGGACGTGGCACAAGAACCCTACATCCTGCTCACCGTGGACGAGGCCGAACACAGTGCCATGCGTTACTGGGAACAGGCCGGGCAAACGCCCCAGGTGCGGCTGCGCACCAGTTCCGTGGAGGCCGTGCGCAGCATGGTCGCCAATGGCAGCGGCGTGGCGATCCTGTCCGACCTGGTGCACCGGCCCTGGTCCCTGGAGGGCAAGCGCATCGAGACATTGACCGTGACCGACCCGGTAACGCCCATGAGTGTCGGCCTGGCCTGGCACCGCGAGCGCGCGTTCACCCCGGCGATGCAAGCGGTGCGCGATTACTTCCACGATGCGTTCCTGGCGCCGCAACAGTTGTCGGCGCGGCGTTAGAGCTGGGCCTGCAACGTCGCGGCCAGCCACTCCATGAACACCCGCACCCGCTGCGGCAGATGCCGTTGCCCGGCGTAGAGCAGGGACACGTCCAGCGCGGGCGCCTGAAAATCCGTCAGCACCGCCACCAGTTCGCCGCGGCCCAACAAGTCGCGAACGCCAAGCAATGGCACTTGGGTGATGCCGAAACCACCCAAGCAGGCCGCCTGATACGCATCGGTGCTGTTGACCGTGACGCGCCCGGCCATCGCCACGCGCTGCACCTTGTTGCCTTGCAGGTATTCGAACCCGGATGAACGCGCGCCCAGCGGTCGCACGTAATGCACCAGTTGATGCTGCTCCAGGTCGGCGAGGGTCTGAGGCACACCATAACGTTGCAGGTATGCCGGGCTCGCGCAGTTGACCACCGGCATGCTGCAGACTTTGCGTGCTACCACGGTTTGATCCGGCTGCGCGCCAACGCGCAACACACAATCGAAGCCTTCGGCGATCAGATCGACCTGGCGGTCCGAGCTGCTGATTTCCATCTCGATCAGCGGGTGACGCGCCATGAATGACGGCAGGTGCGGCAGGATCATGCCGCGCGCCATCACGTTCGGCATGTCCACTCGAATACGCCCGGCCAACTGGGTTTCATCCTGGCGGAACAGCCCTTCCAACTCCTCCATGTGCGCCAGCAGATCCTTGCTGCGCTCATACAGCACGCGGCCATCCTGGGTCGCCTGCACCTTGCGCGTGGTGCGCTGCAACAGGCGCGCGCCCAGCAACGCTTCCAGCGCCTGCACATGCTCCGACACCGTCGAGCGCGGCAGGCCCAGGCTCTCGCCGGCCTGGGTGAAACTCGACAGTTCGGTGACGCGCACAAAGGTGCGCAGCAGCTCCAGCTTGTTCATGGGATTGTTCGCCTTATCCGGCCAGTGATTTCGCTTTCACTGTGTTTATCACGTTATGAGCGGACAAATACACTTAGTCCCACGACCACATCTGAAGAGGACTGCACCATGCCCCGTAAAATCGCACTCATCACCGGCGCCAGCCGCGGCCTCGGTAAAAGCGCCGCACTGCACCTGGCGGCGCAAGGCGTCGATATCATTGGCACTTACCACAGCGCAGCGGGTGAAGCCCAAGCGGTGGTGGCGCAGGTCGAAGCCCTGGGTGGCCGCGCCGCCATGCTGCAGTTGGATGTGAGCCAGAGCGCGACATTCAATGACTTTGTGAGCCAGGTCGGCAGTGTGCTCAAGGAAGTTTTCGCACAGGACCACTTCAACTTTCTAATCAATAACGCCGGCATTGGCGTGCACGCCAGCTTCGAAGAAACCACCGAAGCACAGTTCGACCAACTGGTGGCGATCCAATTCAAGGGTCCATTCTTCCTGACGCAGAAGCTGTTGCCGCTGATCGGCGACGGGGGTCGCATCGTCAATATTTCCAGCGGCCTGGCGCGCTTCAGCCTGCCTGGCTACGCCGCCTACGCAGCGATGAAAGGCGCGATGGAAGTGCTGACCCGCTACCAGGCCAAAGAGCTAGGTGGGCGCGGCATCACCGTCAACATCCTCGCCCCCGGCGCGATTGAAACTGACTTCGGCGGCGGCGCCGTGCGCGACAATGCCAACCTCAACAGCATGGTCGCCAACAACACCGCCCTGGGCCGGGCCGGCTTACCGGATGATATCGGCGGGGCTATTTCGACATTGCTGGCCGACGGCAGCAACTGGATCACCGGGCAACGCATCGAGGCCTCGGGCGGCATGTTTCTGTAGGAATTTGTCGCGCAGCACGTCATACCCCCAGTGATACACGTAGGTGTACGGCAGGAAAAACAGCAGTACACCGATATCGAGGATAAACGCCTGCACCAGGCTGATATTCAGCCACGCAGCAATCAACGGCACGGCGACAATAATCAGCCCGCCCTCGAACATCAGCGCATGCAGCACCCGCGTCCAAGCGTTGTTGGCCAATTGCAGGCGCGCCTTGAGGCGGTCGAACAGGCCGTTGAAAATCACGTTCCAGGTCAGCGCCATCAGGCTCAGCGCCAGGGTCACCATGCCCATTTCCAGGGCCGGTTTGTCCATGATCCACGCCAGCAACGGGGTACAGATCAGTAACGCCAGCGCCTCGAAACCAATGGCCTGGCAAACGCGTTCAGTAATCGACTTGGTGGGGTTCATGAACCGGCTCCGTGAGTGACGATGGTTGCCATCATTACCCTACGGATCGATACTTCATAACTAATAACCATCGACCAAGGCGATAGTCATGGCTTCTCACGAAGTGCTCCAGGCGTTTGTCCAGGCGGCTACCCAAGGCTCGTTTTCAGCGGCCGCGCGCAAGTTGGGCAAAAGCCAATCCACGGTCAGCGCCGCTGTTGCGAGCCTGGAGATTGATCTCGATGTGGTGCTGTTTGACCGCAGCAGCCGCAAGCCGACACTCACTCCAGCAGGCCATGTGTTGCTGCAACGCGCCGAGCAGGTGCTGGAGGCCAGCAGCCGCCTGGAGCTGGCGGCGAGCCAGTTGGCGCAAGGGTTGGAGCCAAAAGTCACGATTGCCATGTCCGATACCTACCAGTCGGAGCGTTTCGAACTCGCCCTCAAAGCTTTTGAGCAGCGCTACCCGGACCTGGAGCTGGAGTGGTTGATCGCCGAGTGCGAAGACCTGATCGCCCTGGTGCAAAGCGGTCGCGCGCATATGGCGTTTATCGAAGCCCAAAACGTTTACCCGCCCGACCTGAGCCGTGCGCCCGTGGAGGAACGCACGGAAATCGCGCTGTTCGTCGCCCCCAGCCATCCGTTGGCGCACCTGCAGCACATCGACACGCAAACCTTGCAGCAACATCGCGAACTGCGCTTGGCGACCATCATCAACCCGAATGAAACACGGCCCATGGGCCGTGTGTGGTCGGCGCCGAGCTTTTTGATGCTGATGGAAATGGCCCAGCTCGGTTTCGGCTGGGCCGAACTGCCGCGCTGGCTGGTGGAACGCTTTGGCAACGCCGGGCTGGTTGAACTCAGCGTGCTCAGTTGGCCACGCTCGGTGGCGGTGGATGTACTGTGGTCGCGCCAACGCCCACCGGGGCCGGCGGGGAGCTGGATGTTGAGCCAGATGCTTGAGTGATCAAGTCACCGCACTCTGCGGCGGGCGGTTGTTTTGGAAGTACTCGTGCAAGGCGCGTAATGCGGGCAGCTCCAGGGCTTGTGCGGCAAAGCACAGACCAACCCGGCGCGTTGGCGCCGGCAGGTGCCATTCGCGAATCACCACCCCGGCGCGCTCGGCCGCCAGCGACTGCGGCAACATCGCCACGCCCACGCCGGCCGCCACCATATGCAGGGCCTGGGTCAACGACCCGGCATGCCCGGCGACGGCTTGCGGCGAGCGGCCATACAGCGCCATCAGGCGTTGGTGGGAATCGTGTTGCGGGCAGGTAATCCAGTCTTCAATCGGCGCCCAGGCCGGCTCCTTTGCGCCAAGCGCCATGGGATGCGCCGCGGGCAAGGCCATCACGTAGGACTCTTCCCAAAGCGGCAGGAAGAGTTCGTCCTCGCAGCACATTTCCTCCACGGCCAGGCGCCCGTCTCCCTCGCAGCCTTCCTGCAAGGTCAGCAGCAAACCGGGTAAACCTTCATGGGCCATGCGTAGGAAGGTTTCTATCTGGCTGTCAGCAATATCGCCCTCCACACCCAGCTCCAGGGCAATGCGGTTTTCGCGCCCGCGAAACAGCCGGCTCAGGGCATCCGCCTCGGCCACCATGCGCCGCGCGTGGGGGTACAACACCCGCGCTTCGTCGCTGACGTCCACACCGCGCGGCTGGCGCACGAACAGCGCCACGCCGAGTTCGTCTTCCAGCTGCTTGATGGTCACCGACAAGGTCGGCTGGCTGATAAACAAACGTTGCGCGGCGGCGGTGATGTTGCGCTCTTCAAACACCGCGAGAAACGCCTTGAGGTGACGCACATCCATAGCTTAATCCGATGGCAGATAGAGGAATAAGGCATTTTTCAGCCAATACGGCGATAAATATACTGCGGACACGATTGAGTTATCGGTTTTTCTTATTTCAGGAGTTCCCGCATGAGCAAGCCATTGATCATCATCACCGGTGCCAGTTCCGGTATTGGCGAAACCACCGCCCGCCGGCTGTCCGCCGCCGGCCACCCGTTGTTGCTGCTGGCACGACGCATTGATCGCTTGAATGACCTGGCACTGCCGAACACCTTGAACCGTGGCGTCGACATCACCGACCGCGCTGCCCTGGTCGCGGCCGTACAGGAAGCCGAAGCACAATTTGGCCCCGCCGATGCACTGATCAACAACGCCGGTGTGATGCTGCTGGGCGCCGTCAGCGAGCAGGACCCGGCGCAATGGGAGCAGATGCTCGACGTGAACGTGAAGGGCCTGCTCAATGGTATCCACGCAGTGGCCGGTAGCATGGTCGCGCGCCGGGGCGGTACGATCATCAACGTCAGCTCGGTGGCCGGGCGCAAGACGTTCCCCAATCACGTGGCCTACGTAGGCACCAAGTTCGCCGTGCATGGGATTTCGGAAAACCTGCGCGAGGAATTGTCGCCAAGCAATGTACGCGTCATCACCATCGCCCCCGGTGCGGTGGAAACTGAACTGCTCAGCCACACCACCGACGAGGCGATCAAAACCGGTTACCAGGCCTGGAAGCAAGACATGGGCGGCACGGTGCTGAGCGCGGATGACGTGGCCTCGGCGATTGCCTACGCCTACCAGCAGCCACAGCATGTGTGTATTCGCGAGATCGTGTTGGCGGCGACGCGGCAGCAGCCTTAACACCGTTTAAATGCGTAATGGAGAGCGACTGGCACATTACCTGTGGCGAGCGGGCTTGCCCGCGTTGGGCTGCGCAGCAGCCCCAGTAAAGGCACCGAGTTTTTTCCTGGAAGAACTCAGCGTCTGGTTTTGGGGCTGCTTCGCAGCCCAACGCGGGCAAGCCCGCTCGCCACGACAGCCAGGGCCTAATCGAGTTGGGCCAGTCGCTTCTCCAGGAAGCGTTTTTCCGGGGCTTGCTGGGTCAGTGACAGGGCTTTTTCGTAGGCCTCACGGGCTTCTTCCACCCGCCCCAACTGCCGGCAAAACTCCCCCCGTGCCGAATGCGCCAGGTGGTAGTCCAGCAACTCGCCCCGCGCCAGAATCTCCTCGACCCGTTGCAACCCTGCCAAGGGCCCATCGCGCATGGCCAGCGCCACGGCGCGGTTCAACTCGATCACCGGCGATGGCACTTGCCTGAGCAACACCTCGTAGAGCCCGACTATCTGCGCCCAATCCGTCGCCCCCGCGCTGGGCGCTTCGGCGTGTACCGCCGCAATCGCCGCCTGCAGGCAATAGGGGCCAAAACGCCCGGTGGTCAGCGCCTGCTCCACCAGCGTGCAGCCTTCAGCAATCAAGGACGCATCCCACAGCGAACGGTCCTGTTCATCCAACAGCACCAGTTCGCCGCCAGCCGAAGTCCGCGCCGCACGGCGGGCTTCATGCAACAGCATCAGCGCCAGCAACCCGAGCACTTCCGGCTCCGGCAGCAAGGCCATCAGCAAACGGCCAAGGCGAATGGCTTCCCGGGTCAAGTCATCCCGCGTGAGGTCGGTGCCCATGGACGCCGAATAGCCCTCGTTGAACACCAGGTAAACCACCTGCAACACGCTGTCGAGGCGCTCGGGCAACTCGGCCAGGGACGGCACCTGATAAGGGATTTTCGCCTCGCGGATCTTGCCCTTGGCCCGCACGATACGCTGCGCAATGGTGGTGGGCGTGGCCAGAAAGGCGCGGGCGATTTCCTCGGTGGTGAGGTCGCAGATCTCACGCAAGGTCAGCGCCGCCTGAGCGTCGGGCGCCAGCGCCGGGTGGCAGCAGGTGAAGATCAGGCGCAGGCGGTCGTCTTCCACGTCTTCGACACTCCACTCCAGCGCTTCCAGCGCCTCGGCCTGGGCCAGCAGCAACGGGGTAAAACGGGCCTGGCGGCGCAGACGGTCGATGGCTTTGAAGCGGCCAGTGGAGACCAGCCACGCCCGCGGATTGTGCGGCACGCCGTCCTGCGGCCAGCGCTCGAGCGCGACGAAAAACGCCTCGTGCAAGGCCTCCTCCGCCAGGTCGAAATCCCCCAGCAGGCGAATCAGCGTGGCGAGCACCCGCCGCGATTCACTGCGGTAAATGGCCTCGACCGCAGGCGTCAATCGCGCATGCCTTCGGTCACCAGCGTCACCAAGCGGTCGAGGCTCTGGCCCCAGCCATCGTGAAACCCCATGGCTTCATGGGCCTGCTTGTCTTCTGCGCTCCAGTGCATGGCGCGGGCGGTGTAGAGGGTCTTGTTGCCGTCGACTTCCTGCAGGGTCACTTCGGCGGTCATGAACGGCTTGCCCGATGGAATCCAGCCCGGTGAAAAGGCGTCGGTAAACACCAGCCGCCGTGGCGCGACGATTTCCAGGAACACGCCCTGGGTCGGGTATTCGGCGCCATCCGGCGCACGCATCAGGGTGCGAAACAGGCCACCGACCCACAGGTTCATTTCGCACTCGGGGGTGGTCATGCCGTGGGGCCCCCACCATTGTTGCAGCAGGGCGGGCTCGGTCCACGCGCGGAATACACGGCTGCGCGGCGCGTCAATCACGCGGCTGATGGACAGTTCAAATTCGGCAGGTTGCGTAGACATGGGGTAAACCTCCTGAGTTTTATGCTTGTTGTATTCAGAGATTCAACTCGCGCACGGGGCGCACTTCCACACTGCCGACCCGGGCGGCCGGGATGCCACCGGCCACCTGGATCGCTTCGTTCAAATCCCGGGCTTCGATCAGGTAGAACCCGGCGAGTTGCTCCTTGGTTTCAGCGAACGGCCCGTCGGTGATCGACAGCTTGCCGTTGCGCACGCGCACGGTGGTGGCGGTGCTCACCGACTCCAGCGGTTCGGCGGCCAGCATGCGCCCGCTGGCCTGTACAGCCTGGGCGTAGGCAAAGCATTCCGGGTCTGCCGGGCTATCGGGCGAGGTGTGCAGCACCTGCTCGTTGCTGTAGATCAGGCACAGGTATTTCATGGTGCTCTCCGCTGTCGGATGACTGACTATAGTTCGTGGCGCTCAAGGTTTCAGGTCGAACAGACCGGCGCCGGTTTGCATGTCGAAGGGCGCCGACCAATGCTCATGCACCACCTTCCATTGGCCATCGATACGCTGGTAACCGGCGGTGACGCGCATCCAGCAGGTCTTGAGCACGCCGTCCGGCCCGGTGCCCCCGCAGTGCGCCAGCCAATGGGCGAAGGCGCTGTTGTCGGCGGCGACGATATGCAGTTCATGGAAGTCAAACACGCCGGGGCCGGGGCAGAACTCCATGCACGCCTGCCAGTGCGCCTGGTAGGCGGCCTTGCCCTTGAATTGCAGGGCGTTAACGGCGTCGAACGCGACAATATCGTCGGCGTAAAAGCTGACAATCTTCGCCACATCCTTGGCGCTGACGGCGTGTTTCCATTGTTCGATAAGGGTGTTGATGGCAGTGCTCATGGCGATGCTCCTCGGGTGCTTCCGGGGGTAGGAAAAATCATGGAAGACATCCTTAGTCGAATGGCCCATCGGCCAATCGACAGCCCGCTGAAAAATAATTTCGCCCCCGGCAAACCCGCTAGAATCCACGCCTCTTTGTAGGATTTCGGATACGCCGCCAATGGAAACCCGCCTCGTCCCCTATGAGACGCTGAGCCTTGTGCAGAAACAGCAACTCGACGCCCTGCAGGTGCATCCCGAGCAGCTGGCGTACTCCGGTGATATCTACTGTGCGCTGAACAGCCTGCTGGTCAACCCCAAACCCGGCGCCATCAAAGGCTTCGCCCTGCTTGCCGACGACCTGCCGGTGGCCTTCCTGCTGCTAAAGCGCCCACCGTGCCTCCCCCATTGGGCCGATGAACACAGCGCGACCTTGCACGCACTGCAGGTGGATCGGCATCAACAAGGGCGCGGATTCGGCAAGGCGTGTTTGCAGGCCCTGCCGGCGGCGGCGCTGAATGCGTGGCCGCAGATAAAGGGCCTGGAATTGTCGGTGGATGCGGATAATTTGGCCGCGATGGGGTTGTATCTGAGGGCTGGGTGGGTGGACAGCGGGGAGGCGTATAAGGGGCGGATTGGGTATGAGCGCAGATTGCGGCTCGAACTAGGCGAGTGAGCGACGCCCCGCCCCCATTGGGGGCCGCTTCGCGCCCCAAGGCGGCGGTGCGACGATTCGACAAGCCCGCTCGCCACAAAAGCACATTTGCCACAAAAGCGCGGTCGCCACAAAACGCCTGGCGGCACCAGGTCGTCAGCCCTTCTCGCCCACCGGCAACCAGATCTCCACCGACCCCGTGCCCTTGCGCGCATCAAAGTCCGCACTGTAGCGCTCGAAATCCGCGCCCATCACCTTGTAGCCCGAGTGCGGCAACCATTCGAACATGATGCGCTCGTAGGTCTGCTCCAACGCCTGCACCGGCCCGTAGTGCGGGAACACGGCGTAGTTGAGCGGCGGAATTTCGATGGACTCGAAGTTGCTCGGCACGTCGCCTTTGGTAGGGACTTCGACCCCGGCCATGTAGTCGAATTCGCCATGCTTGGGGTTGTGGCACACGCCATAGGTCACGCCGCCCACGCGCCGTTTGATGTCTTTGATGCAGGTATCGAACAACTCCCACAGCTTGGGGATATCGCCCACGGTGGCCTTCGAATAACGCCCTTGCACCCCGGCGATCACCAGGGCTTTACCGGCTTCCATGCGTGGCTCTAACGGTTGTTTTGTCTGCTGATCCATACGAACAGTCTCCTTCTTATGAGGGAACAAACCCGTATCGAGTATAGGGGCATATCTACGCTGTACTCCATGCAGAAAATTTTCCTACACATCTGGACAACTGGCCATCATCGACCGTATTGTCTGCCCCGCAGGCCACCGCAGTGGCCGACGTCGCTCGGACGGTTCCGGGCGCTTACGTACTCTCGAGGCAACAATGGCCGACCAAGGTTCGCCGCGCCGCTTTGCGCGCATAGATCGACTCCCCCCTTACGTGTTCAATATCACTGCCGAGCTGAAGATGGCTGCGCGTCGGCGCGGCGAAGACATCATCGACTTGAGCATGGGTAACCCTGACGGCGCCACACCTCCGCATATCGTGGAGAAAATGGTCACCGTCGCACAGCGTGAAGACACCCACGGCTACTCCACTTCCAAAGGCATCCCACGTCTGCGCCGGGCGATTTCGCGCTGGTACAAGGACCGCTATGAAGTGGACATCGACCCCGAGTCGGAAGCCATCGTTACCATCGGTTCCAAGGAAGGCCTGGCGCACTTGATGCTGGCCACCCTGGACCAGGGCGATACCGTACTGGTGCCGAACCCCAGCTACCCGATCCACATCTACGGCGCGGTGATTGCCGGCGCCCAGGTGCGCTCGGTGCCGCTGATCCCGGGCGTGGACTTTTTCGACGAGCTGGAACGGGCGATTCGTGGTTCGATCCCCAAGCCGAAGATGATGATCCTCGGCTTCCCGTCCAACCCCACCGCACAATGCGTGGAGCTGGATTTCTTCGAACGGGTAATCGCGCTGGCCAAGCAATACGACGTGCTGGTGGTGCATGACCTGGCCTACGCCGATATCGTCTACGACGGCTGGAAAGCCCCGTCGATCATGCAGGTGCCGGGCGCCAAGGACATTGCGGTGGAGTTTTTCACCCTGTCCAAGAGCTACAACATGGCCGGCTGGCGCATCGGTTTCATGGTCGGCAACCCGGAACTGGTCAACGCCCTGGCGCGGATCAAGAGCTACCACGACTACGGCACCTTCACGCCGCTGCAGGTGGCGGCGATTGCCGCGCTGGAAGGCGACCAACAGTGCGTGAAAGACATCGCCGAGCAGTACCGCCAGCGCCGCAATGTGCTGGTCAAGGGCCTGCATGAGTTGGGCTGGATGGTCGAGAACCCCAAGGCGTCGATGTACGTCTGGGCGAAAATCCCCGAGCAGTACGCCGCCATGGGCTCGCTGGAGTTTGCCAAGAAGTTGCTGTTGGAGGCCAAGGTGTGTGTGTCGCCGGGCATCGGCTTTGGCGAGTATGGGGACGATCATGTGCGCTTTGCGCTGATCGAGAACCAGGACCGGATTCGCCAGGCCGTGCGCGGGATTCGCGGGATGTTCCGGGCGGATGGGTTGGTCCAGAAAGCCTGACGGCCTGAATGCGATCAAAAATGTGGGAGGGGGCTTGCCCCCGATAGCAGAGTGTCAGTCACTGCATCTGGTGACTGATCCACTGCCATCGGGGGCAAGCCCCCTCCCACATTTGATTGGGTTCCCACATTTGTTTTGCGGTGAACCTGTTACACCACCAACGACAGCAACATGATGAAGATCAACGCCACCACGGACAGGATGGTTTCCATCGCCGTCCAGGTCTTGAACGTCTCGGCCACGGTCATGTTGAAGTACTGCTTCACCAGCCAGAACCCCGCATCGTTGACGTGCGACAGGATCAACGAACCCGCCCCCGTCGCCAGCACCAGCAGCTCACGGTTGACCCCCGGGATCATGCCCACCACCGGCACCACAATGCCCGCGCCGGTAATGGTCGCCACGGTGGCCGAACCCGTGGCCACACGAATCACCGCCGCCACCAGCCACGCCAGCAAAATCGGGTTGATCTGCGCGGTCACCGCCATATGGCCGATCACGTCGCCCACGCCGCTGGTCACCAGCATCTGCTTGAAGCCACCACCGGCGCCGATGATCAGGATGATCGCGGCGGTCGGCGCAAGGCTGGCGTCGAGCAGCTTGAGGATCTGCTTGGAATGGATGCCTTGGCGAGTACCAAAGGTGTACAGCGACAACAGCAGCGCCAGCAGCAGCGCCGTGATCGGGTGACCGATCATGTCCATCCAGTTACGCACCACGTTGCCTTCGGCAAACGCGATGTCGGCGAAGGTTTTCAGCAGCATCAGGAACACCGGCAGCAGCACGGTGATCAGGGTGATGCTGAAGCTCGGCAGGTTTTTATTCTCCGGCTCGCGGGCCAGTTGATCGACCAGTTCCTGGGACGGGTTGCCCGGGATGTACTTGGCGATGAACGTACCGAAGATCGGGCCGGCGATGATGGCAGTCGGCAGCGCAACGATCAGGCCATACAGGATGGTCTTGCCGATGTCCGCGCCAAATACGCCGATGGCCAGCAGCGGGCCCGGGTGCGGTGGCACCAGGCCGTGCACCGCCGACAGGCCGGCAAGCAGCGGGATGCCGATCTTGATCAGCGACACACCGGTACGGCGCGCGACGATAAACACCAGCGGGATCAGCAGCACAAAGCCGATCTCGAAGAACAGCGGGATGCCCACCAGGAACGCGGCGAACATCATGGCCCACTGGACCTTTTCCTTGCCGAAGGCGCGGATCAGGGTCTGGGCGATCTGATCGGCACCGCCGGATTCGGCCATCATCTTGCCGAGCATCGTACCCAGCGCGAGGATGATGCCGACAAAGCCGAGCACCCCGCCGAAACCGTCCTGGAACGCCTTGATGATCTTGTCCACGGGCATGCCCGAGGTCAGGCCGAGGAAGCCGGCCGCGATGATCAGTGCAACGAACGGGTGCACCTTGAACTTGGTGATCAGAACGATCAACCCGATGATAGTGACTACTGCATCTAGCAGCAGGTAGGACTCGTGGGACATGCCAAACATGGGGGGTCTCTCCTGTTTGTTGTTGTTATTAAAGCGGGTGTTGAACTTCCTGCCGGGGATAGCGCTATCTTTTCCGGCAAAAAATTATTTGGATGGTTCAAAACCGTGTTGCAGCCACCAGGCGTTGGTCTGCTCGGCCAGGTCCTCGACGCTGTCTTCGCTGGCGTTGAGGGCCAGGGTCAGGGGCTCGCCCTTGGGCGATTCGAGGGTGGCGAACTGGCTGTCGATCAGGCTGGCCGGCATGAAATGGCCGGGGCGATGGGACACGCGGTCGGCGGCCACGGCACGGGTCAGCTCCAGAAACACAAACCCCAGGCCGGGCGCGGCTTCGCGCAGGTGGTCGCGGTATTTTTTCTTCAAGGCTGAACAGGTGAGCACGGGATGCTCGCCCGCTTTAAGCGAGCGGCGCAGCTCATCGCAGAGGATGTCGAGCCAGCCGGCGCGGTCGTCGTCGTTGAGGGGGTGGCCGGCGCTCATCTTTTCGATGTTGGCGGCAGGGTGAAAGCTATCGCCTTCAATGGCGGTGGCGCCGTTCAGGCGGCACAAGGCCTCGCTGACGCTGGACTTGCCACAGCCGGAAACACCCATGATGACCAGGGCGGTAACAGGTTGACTCATGGAACACCTCAGGACGCAGATAGCGCTACCTTTGCACGCTGTAAGGCTAGTGCAAAAACAGGCTTTTCCCGCGCCGTCTTGTCTTTTTTTATGGAGTGACGCGTGCATCCGCTCCAAGCATTCGAACCGGATCAGGCAACCCTAAGTTCAATAATTTGCAGCCTTTTGGAGACAGCGCTACCTTAGTGCCTCGATTTTTGTTTGGCAAGCCGCCTGATGACCTCCAAGAACGATAAAAAATTACGCACCACCGGTCGCCCCACCCTGAATGAAGTTGCCCGCCTGGCCGGCGTCAGCCCGATCACCGCCTCCCGCGCCTTGCGTGGCATCAGCACCGTGGCCACCGAGCTGGTGGAAAAAGTCCAACACGCCGCTGCCGAACTCAACTACGTGGTCAACCCCGCCGCCCGCGCACTGGCCTCGGCCCAGAGCCATTCAGTGGTAGTGCTGGTGCCGTCGCTGTCCAATCTGCTGTTTATCGAAACCCTCGAAGCCATCCACCAGGTGCTGCGGCCCAAAGGCTTTGAAGTGTTGATCGGCAACTTTCACTATTCCCGCGATGAAGAAGAAAACCTGCTGCGTAACTACATGGCCTACCAGCCACGGGGTTTGCTGCTGACCGGGTTTGATCGGACCGAAAGCGCCCGACGGATGGTCGAGGCCAGCAATGTGCCTTGCGTGTACATGATGGATCTGGACCCCAACGCCGGGGTGAACTGCGTGGGTTTCTCGCAACTGGCGGCGGGTGAAACGGCGGCGGCACACCTGCTGTCCCGTGGTTACAAACGCCTGGCCTATATCGGCGCGCAACTGGACCAACGCACGCTGCTGCGTGGCGAAGGTTTCCGCCGCGCCCTGCAGCAAGCCGGCCGGTACGACCCGGCGCTGGAACTGCTGACGCCGCGCCCCTCCTCCGTTGGCTTGGGTGGCGAACTGTTTCTGCAACTGTTGGCGGCCCACCCGGACGTTGACGCGATCTTCTTCGGCAACGACGACCTGGCCCAAGGCGCGCTGCTCGAAGCCATGCGCCATGGCATCAACGTGCCGGAGCGCGTGGCGGTGCTGGGCTTTAACGACTTGCCGGCATCGTCGTTCATGGTGCCGCGCCTGAGTAGCATCAGCACGCCACGGGAGGCGATTGGCCGACGTGCAGCCGAGCATCTGTTGACGATCATGGCGGGCAACAAAATCGCCAAGCCGGTGGTGGATATGGGGTTTGAGTTGCAGGTGCGCGAGAGTACGTAGGAAGCGACTTACATTGCGGCAAGCGCTTTAATCCGTTGCCTACGTTTACGTCAGAATCCGCTGGCTTGTGCTTCTGGTGTGGGCTCTCTAAGGTTTACCGGTCGCTGAATTCCTTGGTGATCGGGTTTAGAAGCCCCTCTTCGGACCTCCTAAATCAGGAGCACGTTAATGATCAAAGAAGTCGATACGCCGCCTACCACGCTTTTCACCGTCATCCCCGGTACCACCACCGAAACCCTGCTGATCAACAGCTACGAAACCGTGTGTTCGGTCAGCACTTTATTGCTCGACCTGTCCGATGACCTCACCGGTAAACACCGCGATGTCGCCCTGGCCATTCATCAATTGAGCGAGCTGAGTGTGCTGCTGGTAGGCAAAGCCATGGACCAGCACACCCCGCGCTGCTGACGCAGCACCAAAGGGTCCGGTGTTCCGCCTATTCGGCAGAGCGCCGGATCAGCTCAATTCATCGGCAAAACCACTCGAACCTTCAGCCCACCCGCGGCGCGGTTGTGTAACGTCAGCGACCCGCCATGTTCAAGCACCGCCGCCCGAGCACTGGGGAGCCCCAAGCCCACGCCGCCAGTATTTTTATTGCGCGACCCTTCGATACGGAAGAAGGGCGCAAACACTTGCTCCTGATACTCGCTGGCAATGCCCGGCCCGCGATCAACGACTTGAATGTGGGCGTATTCACCTTCGGTTTTCAAGCGAACACCCGCTTCGCTACCGTATTTGATGGCGTTATCCAGCAGATTGCTCAGCGCACGTTTAAGGCCGATCGGGCGGCCGACGTACACCAGCCTGGAGGGGCCTTCGTAGGTCACCTCGGTGCCTGCATCCTTGAAGTCATCGACCAACGTCAGCAACAACTCTGCCAGGTCGAATGCTGTGGCCGGTTCAAGCCTCGCGTCATCCCGAAAGAAATCCAGCGCGCTGTTGACCATGGCCTGCATCTCATCGACATCACGGAATAATCGCGTCTGCTGTTCGGCGTCCTCAATGAATTCACCCCGCAGCCGCATGCGAGTGAGCGGTGCGCGCAAGTCGTGGGAGATGGCGGCAAGCATTTGCGTGCGGTCATTCAGAAAATGCTGGATCTGCGCCTGCATGGCATTGAAGGCAAGGATCGCCTGGCGAATTTCGTGAGGGCCGACTACCGGAATGGGCGGCGCACGGAAATCCTTGCCGAAGCGCCGCGCCCCTTGGGCAAAGCGTTCAAGCGGAGTCGCCAGATGGCGGGTCGCGATAAGCGCCACCACGACCGTCGACAACAGTGCCAGCACGATCACGATCAGATTGCGCTTGAACGGGTCCAGCCCCCATCTGCGACTGGCTACCGAAAACTGCATCCAGGACCCATCGATTAACTGGACCATCAACCTATAAGGCCGCTCGACGTGTTCGGCAGCCCAATCATCCGGCTCGTACGCTTCGATGGACGCGGCAGGCATCTCCAGCAGATCGCGCAGCAATTGCTGGCCATCGTTGAAACCCGGGTCGTTGATCTCGGGTAAATGTGCATCTTCGCGGCGCGCCAACCACTGCACGCTGAAGACCTTGTCGGTGGCTGCCCGGGTAAGCGTGTGACGCTGATCAACAGGGGCGGCGTTGATCATCCGGGTGATGCTCGCCACCCGTTCCATCAAGCCGATTTCGAGAAGGGGCGGCCGTGCCCAAACACCGGCCACCAGGCTGAAAACGCTGTAGAGCCCGAGTGACGTCAACATCGCCGCCATGGTGGTCAGGGCGATCCAGCGGGCCACGGTATCGTGGGGGCGATGGTATCGGGCGCGTAGCCTGGATAACACGCTCATCGTTTCATCACACTTGGGCTGAACAGATACCCGCCATTGCGGATGGTCCGGATCATCGGCTCAGCGTGTAAGTCGGTTTCGAGCTTGCGGCGCAGTCGGCTGACTTGCACATCAATGCTGCGATCAAAGGCGTCGTAAGACTCACCCCGGGCCAGATCAAGCAACTGCTGGCGGGTAAGGATGCGGCGCGGGTGTTCGGCGAACACCAGCAGCAACTCGAATTCCCCCGTAGACAGGGGAATCATGACTTTTTCCGGCGAACGCAATTCACGGCGGGTGATATCCAACTGCCAGTCTGCGAACTCAAGGATTGTGCGTGATGAGTCCGGCGCGGGCGCGGCAATATCGGCGGTACGCCTGAGCACTGCGCGTACCCGGGCCAATAACTCCCGTGCATCGAAAGGCTTGGTCAGGTAATCGTCGGCGCCCAGCTCCAGGCCTACCACCCGGTCGCTCAGTTCCCCCATGGCCGTGAGCATGATCACGGCGATGCCATGCCTGGCACGCAACTGCTGGCAGAGCACCAGGCCGCTGTCGCCGGGAAGCATGACGTCGAGGATGATCAGGTCCGGTAATCGCCGCTCCAGCGCGCGCCACAGCGACGGGCCGTCGGTGGCGACTTCCACGCTGTAGCCGTGCTGTTCAAGGAACTTCTGCAGCAGGGCGAGGACTTCAATATCGTCATCGACCAGTAATAGATGGCTCACGGCGGTCTCGCTGGCGCAAAGGGTTTGCAAGTGCGTATCTAAAATCATTCCTGGCGCGGCGTCATATATTTCAACTCGGTAATAAAGCGACAGGCAGGCAATAAAGCGGAAATCTTCAGGCAAAAAAAGCCAGGCAGGATCGCCACCAATCCTTGCCGAGATGACCCTGCATGCTAACCATCAAACGCGCCACGCCTGTTGTACGCTCCACCATTATCGGTTTTGTTGTTGTACTCGCCAGTGGCTGCGCGAGCGCGCCTGAACCACTGCCTTCCCCCTGTGACCGCCTCGGCGATACGCTTCATGACCCGGCAGAACCGGTCAACCGCGGCATCTTCGCCTTCAATCGAACGGTGGATGATTACGCCCTGGCACCGGTGGCACGCGGTTACCGGCATTTGCCTGGATTCGTGCAAACGGGCGTGCACAACTTTGTCGCCAACTTCGGCGAACCCAAGGTCTTTATCAATGACCTGCTGCAGGGCAACGGTGAGCGCTCCGTCACCACCTTCGGCCGCTTCGTGATCAACACCACGGTGGGGGTCGTCGGGTTGATCGATGTGTCGGGCAAAATGGGCATAGAGCGGCACAAGGCTGACTTCGGCCAGACATTTGGCGTGTGGAATATCGCCAACGGACCTATCGTTGAACTGCCGTTGCTGGGCACCGGCAACCTGCGTGATGCCACCGGCAAAGTGTTGAGCTTTGCGATCAGCCCCTTGGGCAGCAACAGCGATACCGTCGAGACCCTGGGCACCGTCAGCACCGTTGGCGGCATCGTCGATGGCCGCGCGGAGGCGTTGCCGTTTACCGAGCAATTGCGTCAACAGCCGGATTATTACCAGGCACTGCGCGACACCACCGCCCAGCGACGGGCTGATTTCGTACTGGAAGGCAAGGCAGGCCGGGTCGTGGCCTACCCCTCGGTGTGTGTCAAAGGTGAGCAAGATGGCGAGTAGAAACCCAGCGCTGGTGCTGCACCGCAGAACACGCATGGCCAGCCCGGCGTTGCTGCATTGCCGCGAAATCGAACTGTCGGTGGAGGAGGACGGCCGTCACGTCACCCTCAGCCGCTACGTGGAGTTGTACGGCGATGAACACAGCGCCTGGTGCTCGGTGCAACATCATCGAATCCCCTTGGCGAGCATGCTCCGCTGGATGATCAGCCATGGCGAGCGCACAGAGGCTTAGGGGCTGCGATGGAGAATTCGTTTCATCGTGTTGCTGGCACCTGCTAGATTGATGCTTCTCCAAATGCCAGGGAAGCATCATGGGACACTCACTGAAAATCTTGGGTCGCACGTCCTCCATCAACGTGCGCAAGGTGCTGTGGACATGCCAGGAACTGGGCATCGACTACATCCGCGAAGACTGGGGCATCGGCTTCAAGCCCACCCAGTCCGCCGAGTTCCTTGCCTTGAACCCCAACGCCCAGATACCGGTGCTGATCGACGACCACGGCGTGCTGTGGGAGTCCAACACCATCTGCCGCTACCTGATCGGCCTCTACCAACGCTACGACCTGCTCCCCGCCGAACCGGCGCCGCGCGCGCGGGTTGAGCAATGGGTGGACTGGCAGGCCAGCGAACTCAACCCCGCCTGGGGCTACGCCTTCCAGGCGCTGGTGCGCAACAGTCCCGACCACCAGGACCCGCAACGCCTGGCCGCTGGTGTGCAGGCCTGGAACGACAAGATGGGCCTGCTCGAACAACAGTTGGCAAAAACCGCTGCCTACGTAACCGGTAATGAATTCACCCTGGCCGATATCCTCATCGGCCTCTCGGTGCACCGCTGGCAGATGACCCCCATGGAGCATCCGCCCTACCCCGCCATTGCCGCGTACTACCAGCGCCTCAGCCAACGGCAGGGTTTCAAGACCTTTGCCCTCGACGGCCACAACTAAACCAAGGACTCCACCGTGAAAGGACTCAACGTACTGCTTACCGGCGCCTGCGGCAGAATCGGCAAGACGTTTTTCGAAGCCTCGAAAGACCGCTACCGCTTCACCCTCACCGACCGCATCACGCCGGACTTCGACCTCGGCGAACACCGCTTCGTGCACGCCGACCTCAGCGACACATCAGGCCTGGCCGCCCTGCTCGACGGCATCGACGTGATCGTGCACCTCTCTGGCATCCCTCACGCCAGCGCGTCGTTCGACGAATTGCTGCCCAACAATATCCTCGCCACCACCTACCTGTTCGAAGCCGCCGTGGCGGCGGGGGTAACGCGCCTGGTGTTCGCCAGCAGCGCGCAAACCATCGAAGGCTACCCGGTAGACCGCCAGATCACCGCCGGGATGCAGGTAATGCCCGCCAACCTGTATGGCGTGAGCAAATGCTACGGCGAGGCGCTGTGCAGCTACTACGCAGCGAAAACACCGCTGTCGACCATTGCCCTGCGCATCGGCGCCTTCGAATTCGTCGAAACCCACGACCTCAACAACGCCCGCGACCTGAGTGCCTGGCTCAGCCCGCGTGACGCCGTGCAACTGCTGCAACGTTCGGTCGAGGCCGAAGGCGTAAAGCACCTGATCGCCCATGGCATTTCCAATAACCGCTTCAAGCGCCTGGACTTGAGCGAAACCACGCGAGTGTTGGGTTACCATCCGGTAGATGATGCATTCCAGACCTTCGAGATCCCGATTTCCTACTGAGTTTTCTCTGCCATGCCTGCACTTTCCCCTACTGATGGCATCGACCCGATCCGTGCCGCCCACATCAGCGCGCGCATCGACCGCCTGCCCGCCGTTGCCACTATCTGGCGGCTGGTGGCGTTGCTCTCGATCGGTGGTTTTTTCGAGCTGTATGACCTGTTCCAGACCGCCTACATCAGCCCTGGCCTGATCAGCGACGGGATTTTCCACACCGGTAAAGACGGTGTGTTCGGCTTCTCGGACCAAGCGGCGTTCGCTTCGGCCACCTTCCTCGGCCTGTTCCTCGGCGCCAGCCTGCTCAGCCCGATTGCCGACCGCTTCGGGCGCCGGGCGATCTTCACCTTTGCGCTCATCTGGTACACCGTGGCCACGGTGTTGATGGGCATCCAGACCTCCGCGATAGGCATCATCTGCATGCGCTTTCTGGTGGGTATCGGCCTGGGGATCGAGCTGGTGACCATCGACGCCTACCTCTCGGAACTGGTGCCCAAGCGCATGCGCAGTTCGGCGTTTGCCTTTGCGTTTTTTATCCAGTTTCTGTCGGTGCCGGCGGTGGCCTTGATGTCATGGTGGCTGGTGCCCCAAGCGCCGTTCGGGGTCTCTGGCTGGCGTTGGGTGGTGTTGAGCAGTGCAGTGTTTGCGCTGTTTATCTGGCAATTGCGCAAACGCCTGCCGGAATCACCGCGCTGGCTCGCGCAAAAAGGCCGCTTTGACGAAGCCGGGCAGATCATGGACAGCCTCGAAGCACGCTGCCAGAAGGATCACGGCAAACCGCTGGATGAGCCAGAACCGGAAGCCGTCAGCGTGCAAGGCAGCGGCCGGTTTGCCGATATCTGGCAACCGCCGTACCGCCGCCGGGCGTTGATGCTGATTGTGTTCCATGTGTTCCAGGCCATCGGGTTCTTTGGCTTTGGCAACTGGCTGCCAGCGCTGCTTTCGGGCCAGGGCGTGAGCGTGACGCACAGCCTGCTCTACGCGTTTATCATCACCCTCGCCTACCCGCTGGGGCCGTTGCTGTTCGTGAAGGTGGCCAACCGCTTTGAAAACAAATGGCAGATCGTCGGCTCGGCCATGGGCGCGATGATCTTCGGCAGCCTGTTCGCCCTGCAGACCACGGCGGTGGGGCTGGTGATCTGCGGCGTGTTGATCACCTTCTGCAATGCGTGGCTGAGCTTCAGTTATCACTCGTACCAGAGCGAACTGTTCCCGACCAATATCCGTGCGCGGGCGGTGGGCTTCTGTTATTCGTTCAGCCGTTTGTCCACGGTGTTCAGCAGCCTGTTGATCGGTTTTATCCTCGAACACCTGGGCACGCCGGGGGTGTTGGCGTTTATTGCCAGCAGCATGTTGATCGTGATGATCACCATCAGTTGGTTCGGCCCACGCACGCGGAACCTGGCCCTGGAAAATATCGCCCACTGACGGCAATGCCTGGCCGCCGGCGGGACAATGTTTGCCGCAGCGGCCCGGCAATCGCCAATAAAACCGGGGGGCTGGCACCCGGCACGCTAATTGCTCCAGCTGTGGCACCGTACATTTCCCCAGGTGACCGATCATGCTGGTTAACAACAACGTCCAAGCTGTGTCGACCATTGAGCACATCAAGCGCCCCGACATGGACCCCGCCAACGCCGCCGCCAGTGCGCTGTACAGCGGAGCCGTGCAAGCGGCGGCGCAAAGCGTGACCGTGCCGGCCGCGCAGAAGAACCTGGACAAGGCCGCCGACCGCATCGACGAAGCCTTCGCCAAGACCCGCGTACAGTTGCAGGCCTCAACGGCGGCAGCTACCCCGTCGACCGATTCGGTGCCGGCCACCACGTCCACGTCCGGCGCGCGGTCGGAGTTCACTGACTACATGAGCAAATCCCCGGCCGAACGCATCCGTGAGCAATTGCTCAAGGAACAGGGTTTGACCGAGGCGGATGTACAGAACATGTCGCAGGAAAAGCAGGACGCCATTTCCAAGCAAGTGGCTGATCGCATCAAGCAGCAGCAAGAGCAGCAGGTAGCGGCGAAAGCCACTGACCCGGCTCAAAGTGTGAAAGAAACCCTGGCAGCGATCTAAGCCACACCAGGGAATCACTTTGTGGGAGGGGCGGTTCGACTTGCCCCCTCCCACATTTGCTCTTCTTTCACAGTGGATTTTCGGTGTGGTGTAGATCAGTTATTGCAACTGCAACGTCGAATTGAACTGACTGATCGCATCCACCACATGCCGTGACCCTTCCTGGATCTCCAGGATCACCTGCCCCGCCTCATTCGCCAGCTCCACCCCAAGCCCCGTGCGGCTCAAGCTCGACTGCATACTGGATACCGCACTCAGGGACAGGTCGTGGTTCTTGCGCACCACTTCGACAATTTCCACCGTCGCCTGGCTGGTGCGTGCGGCGAGGCTACGTACCTCATCGGCCACCACGGCAAACCCGCGCCCGTGCTCACCGGCCCGCGCCGCTTCAATCGCTGCGTTGAGCGCGAGCATATTGGTCTGTTCGGCGATGCTGCGAATGGTCTGCACGATGGCGCCGATGATGTCGGACTGCTTGCTCACCGCGTCGATACTCACCGCCGCCGCGTTCAGGTCGTGGGAAATTTCTTCGATGATCTGCACGGTTTGCTGCACCACCTCCGAGCCCTTTCGCGCGCAGGCGTCGTTTTGTACCGAGGTGGCGTGGGCCGAGTCGGCAGCGGTGCGCAGGGTACTGACCTGGTCGGTAATGTCGCTGGCGAACTTCACCACTTTGTACAGACGCCCACTGGCGTCGAAGATCGGGTTGTAGGACGCCTCCAGGAACAGCGTCTTGCCGTATTTGTTTTTGCGTTCAAAGCGGTGCGAGTGGTATTCGCCACGGTTGAGCGAGGCCCAGAACGCCTTGTAGGCCGGCGACTCCACTTCGCTGCGGTGGCAGAACATGCTGTGGTGCTGGCCGACGATTTCATCCAGCGAATACCCCACGGTTTTCAGGAAGTTTTCGTTGGCGTTGAGGATCTGCCCTTGGGGGGTGAACTCGATTACCGCCATGGAGCGGCTGATGGCGTCGATCAGGCTCTGGTTTTCGTGTTCGTGGTGGACCCGCGCGGAAATGTCCGACGCTACTTTGATCACGCTCTGCACGTGGTTGTCACTGTCCAGCACCGGCATGTAGCTGGCTTCAAGCCACACTTCCTGGCCATGCTTGTTCAGGCGCATAAAGGTGCCACTCAGGGCTTCGCCGCGTGCCAGGTCGCGCCAGAGCTTGGCGTAGGCGTCGGTATGGGTGTAGGCCTCGTCGCAGAAAATACGGTGATGTTTGCCGCAAATATCCTCGAGCGTATAACCCATGGCTTTGCAGAAGTTGTCGTTGGCATTGAGGATCACACCGTCGCGGTCGAACTCGATCATCGCCATGGAACGGCTGATGGCGGCGAGTTTGGCGTTGGATTCGGTGAGGGCACAAGAGAAACGCTGGATTTCAAGCAAGTCGGATTTGTGGTGGAGATTGAACATGGTCAGATCACCCTTGATTCCCGGCGCCTGGAAGGCGCATTCCATTCCGTTGTTGGATACTGCTGGCAAACCTTCTTGGGGAAATAACCATCCGAATCGCTTTATATGCCAAGCGTCATCAACGGTTCTGAGTGAGCATAGACAGGGCTAGACGCTATGCAAGGCCACTAGTCAGCCAGCATTTTTAACAATGCGCTGGTGGCGGCAGAGGGCGCACGAGTGGGCGAGCCGACCAAGGCAAATTCGCGGTGCAGCGGCACCGTCAGCGGCATCACGCGCAGGCCCTTGCGCTGCGCTGGCAAGGCCAATTGCGGCACCAGCGCCACGCCGACACCTTCACGCACCAGGCTGTAGGCGCTGCTCCACTCGCGTACTTCCACGCGGATATCACGCAAAGTGAGCCCCGCAGCGGCCGCCAGGCTGCGGGCGTTGGCGGTGCAACCACCGGTGGCGAGCACGAAGGGTTGCTCGAGCAATTCCCCCAGCGACACGCTGGCATCGGCCGCGCGTTGCGCGAGCGGGTGATCGACCGGCAGCACCGCCTGCCACAGGTCGCGGCCCAATACCGTGGCCATGCGCTCGGGCTTGGGGTTGAGCACTACGCCCAGGTCGACCAGGTCGGCGTCGAGCAGGGTGAGCACTTCGTTGTCGGTGACATCCAGGGTGGTGACTTCGATTCCCGGATAAAGCTGAGCGAAGCGCTGCAACACCGGCGTCAGAAACATCGCCAGCACCATCGGGAAACTGGCTATGCGAATCGTCCCACGCAGCATCGGGCGGGCTTCGTCCACAGTGCTGCGAATTGTCTGTAAAGCCCCAAGCATTACCCGCGCCTGCTCGATCACACTCAACCCCAGGGCGGTGGGAGAGGTCTTACGCGGTTCACGGGTGAACAACTGCGCGCCCAAGGTGGCCTCCATGCCGGCCATGGCTTGGCTGGCGGCGGATTGGGTCATGCCCACGCGCTCGGCGGCCGCGGTGATGCTGCCGTGATCGGCCACGGCCACCAGCAGGCGCCAGTGCATCAGGTTCATCATGACAGTAGCTGTCCTTATGGCGGGGGTCTGAACGTTTAATTTTACCCACGGTGCCATGCCCGTGAGACTGGCGCAAATCCCACGGAGTCGCCCTTGATGAAACTGTATTACTTCCCCCACGCCTGCTCCCTCGCCCCCCACATCGTGCTGCGCGAATTGGCGCTGCCGTTCGAGTTGGTGCGGGTCGATAACCAGACCAAGACCACCGCCGATGGCGAAGATTTCCTGCCACTCAACCCCAAGGGCTATGTAGCGGCGCTGCAACTGGACGACGGCCAGGTGCTGACCGAATCCAGCGCGATCCTGCAATACCTGGCCGACCTGAAACCCACAGCAAACCTGGCGCCGGCCAATGGTAGCTGGGAGCGCGTGCGCCTGCAGGAGTGGCTGAACTTTATCGCCACCGAAGTGCATGGCGGGCTGGCGGTGTTTTTCAACAGCGCGATCCAGGGCGAGCTGAAAGCCTCGTTCCTGGCCAAGCTGTTCAAACGGTTTGCGCTGCTGGTGCAAACCCTGGAGCGCCAGGACTACCTGCTGGACACCGGGTATTCGGTGGCGGATGCCTACCTGTTTGTGGTGCTGCGCTGGGCGGCGTTTCACGCGATTGATCTGCACGACTGGCCAGCGCTGGAGGCGTTTCAGCAACGCATCGGCGAGCGGCAGGCGGTGATTGCAGCGCTGGCGGCCGAGAATCCATGACTTGAGATAAAAGCGCTCAAGGCCAACACATCCACCGACCCCGAGCGATCCTGATCCAGATACGCCACCTGGCTGCGCACGGCGGCGTGGATCTGCCCGGTGCCCTGCCCCAGTTGCAACGCACCACGCAGGTCCACTGCTTGCGCGGCGACGATCAGTTCGATACTGGCCAGCCACAGCACCCGCTCGGTCAAGCGGCGGGTCTTGTCGACCACGGCCAGGGCTTGGCCGGCATAGTCTTCGACGCGATCGGCCACCGGCACGCTCACCGCCGGCAGCGGGTTGGCCAGGTGGCCGATCTCCGCGACCAACGCCGCGCTGGTGCGCTGCAACGCAGCCATCCCCACGTGCCCCGGTTGGGTGATCAAAAAACGCGGCAGGTCACTGGACTCAGGCGAGAGCAATTTGGCCATGCGTTCGGCACTGCACGCGGCCAGCCGATTCAGCGCCAGGCCCAAGCCTTCGGCGGCCAGCGCCAAGTGCGTGCTGTCGAAATTGGCCGTGGCCAGCACCATTGCCGCTTCGCTGATCAGCGCCGGGTTGTCTGCGCCACTGCGCAACTCCAACTCGATCAACCCCTGCATTTGGTCCAACGCCTGTTGCGTCGCGCCCTGTACCACCGCGGCACAGCGAAAGCTCAAGGGGTCTTGCAGGCGGCGTGGGTGATCCACCAGTTCACCGCCCGCCAGCAACTGCAACAAGGCCGCCGATTGCTCGGCCTGCCCCGGCGCCGGCCGCAGGCGTGAGGCCCACGGCTGGAACGGGCTGAGGTTGGCGCGGTAGCCCTCGCACGACAAGGCCAGCGCCGCCAGCATGGCGTGCAGTGCCTGCTGTGCCTCGAACACCAGCAACGCACCCAGCCCGACACTCGCCGCATTCGCCGACACCAGCGCCAGGCCATCCTTGCCGGTGAGCGGCACGTTCAGGGCCAGGCTCAGGTGCGCCAGCGGCGCCAGGTCGCTTGCACCCAACGAGCCCAGTAGCGGCACCTCGGGCTCCACGCCACTATTAAGCAACGCCAGCAATGCGTCTGCCGCCGTCGGTGAAATTCCCGAGCGGCCCTGAGCCAACCCGGCCAGGCGCGCCGCGGTGATCGCGCGCAATTCCTGGCGATTGGCCAGGCGCCCAACCCCGACTGCCCGCCCCAGAGGAATGTTCGCTTGCACCGGCGCCACCGGCGTATCCACCGCCGCACCGAGGCCGGTGGTCACGCCATAGATCGGCGTGCCTGCGGCCGCGAGTTTCAGCAGCAGGCGGTGGCCGTCGTCGATGTGTTGGCGGGCCTTGGCGGTGAAATCCGCCGGCGCCTCTTGCCGGGCAATCGTCAGCAAATCCGCCAGTGTCAGGCCTTCGGGATCAAGGTGGATCATGCCCAGCGCAGCCGCTGGCCAAGCCCCAGGCGCTTGGCTTTTTCCAACAGCGCGTGCCCCAGGGCGATATCGCTGAGGCTGAGGCCACGGTGCCAGAACAGGATGGTTTCCTCGGGGGTTTCGCGGCCGGGTTTCAACCCCGCGACGATCTGCCCCAGCTCGGCGTGCAGGCTCTCGGCACTGAGTTTCCCGGCCTCCACATGGGCGCGCAATGCGCCAAACAGGCCGCCTTTGCACTGGCCCCAGTCGTCCACCACCGACTTGCTCATGATGTCGGTGAGCGACAACTCCACCGCACTCATGGTGCCGTAGGGCACCACAAAGGCACCGGGTTTGATCCACTCGGTGCGCAGCAACGGTTCGGGCTGGTCCAGGCGCGAGGCCTCGACCACGATATCGGCGCCGCGCACGGTGGATTCCCAATCTTCGGTGACAATCACCGGTTTGCCGAGGTCCTGGCGCAGGCGTTCGGCGAAGGCTTCGCGGCTTTCACTGCGCCGCGAATGCACGCGGATTTCCTCGAAGTCGAACAGATGGTCCAGCAGCCGTACATTCCAGTACGCCGTGCCGCGCGCGCCGATGTGCGCGAGCACTTTGCTGTCGGGGCGGGCCAGGTATTTGGCACCGATGGCAGTGATGGCGCCGGTGCGCATGTCCGTGATCGCCGAGGCATCGAGGATGGCTTTTGGAATGCCGGTGGCCGGGTCCAGCAGGTTGAGAATCGCCAGTTCCGACGGCAGGCCCTTGCGGTAGTTGTCGACAAAATCGCCCACCACCTTGACCCCGGCGTAACCGATGTCGCCGCCCAGTACGCCACGCAGCACGTTGAAGTGGCCGTTGATATCACCGCCGGGAATCAGGTGGGTGCGTGGTTCGATCACCGCCTCGCCCCGGCCCTGGATCGCCAGGCTGGCTTCGATGGCGGTGAGGATTTCATCGTTGCTGAGGGCCAGTTCGTCGATGTCGAGGCCGTTGAGAAAGTCGATGTAGATCGGTTGCATGGTCTGCTCACTGATTAAAGTCGGATGGATACTTGTGGCGAGCGGGCTTGTCGCACCGCCGCGCTGGAGGTGTGCCGGCGGGTTTTGGGGCTGCTTCGCAGCCCAACGCGGCGGTGCGACGATTCGACAAGCCCGCTCGCCACATAAAGGCCCGCTCACCACAGGTGTTTGTGCGAGGTTCGGTTACTGGGGTTTGAACACAACCTGCTGCACATCGACCTTTTTCGGGATCAGGCCGTTGGCAAAAAACAGGTCGGCGGTACGCTGCTGGGTGGCGATGTCGGCGGCTTGCAGCGGGCGGATCGGCACGGACGAGCGGTGTTCGAAGTAGCTTTTGACCACCGCCGGTTGCAGGCCCAGGGTCTTGGCCATCAGCGCAATGCTCGCGTCCGGCTGGTCCAGGGACAGGCGTTGGGCCTTGGCGAGGGTCTGGATAATGCTGGCGATGGCCTGCGGGTGTTGTTTGATAAAGGCGCTGCTGGCGACGAAGAACGTGCCCGCCGGGTTGAGCCCCTGGCCATCGCCGAGCACGCGCGCAGAGCCATCGACCACGGCGGCCGAGTAGTACGGGTCCCACACAACCCAGGCGTCGACTTTGCCTTGCTCGAAGGCGGCACGCCCATCGGACGGCGACAGGTACACCACGTCCACGTCCTTCCACTGCAAGCCCGCACGCAACAGGCTCTTGAGGAACAGGTTATGGGCGCTGGAGCCCTTGAGCAGCGCCACGCGCTTGCCCTTGAGTTCAGCCACGCTCTGCACGCTGCTGGCTTTGGGCACCAGCACCGCTTCGGACTTGCCCTCGTTGGGCTCGACGGCGAAGTACTGCAACTCGATGCCCGCCGCCTGGGCAAAGATCGGCGGGATGTCGCCGATATTGCCGATGTCCAGGCTGCCGGCGTTGAGCGCTTCGATCAGCGGCGGGCCGCCGAGGAACTCGACCCACTGCACCTGGGTGCCGGGCAACGCGTCCTCGAACAATTTGTGCTCACGGGCCAGCACCATGCTCACCGAGCTTTTCTGGTAGCCGATGCGCAAGGTGGCAGGTTCGGCCGCCAGGGTTTGCCCGGCGACCAGTGAAAGCACAGCAGCCGCAAGTATCCTCAACATCACAGCGCCCCCTGGATCTTGCTCGCCACATCCGCCGGCACCCACTGCTGCCAGACTTGCGGGTGCTGCTTGAGGAAGGCCTCGGCCACTTGGCGTGGCGGCGTGCGTTTCTCGCTCATGTCGCCGAGGATGGCGTTGAGCAGGTCAATCGGCAGGTCGACTTTTTCAAACACGCTGACCAGTTGCGGGTACTGCGCCTTGAACGGCGCGGACACCCCAATCGCCAGGCGCGCGGGCATCGAGCGGGTGCCGATCGGGTTGGGGTTTTTCGCGTCGGAGAGGGTTTTCCAGGCCTCGGCGTTGAACGGCGGCTCTTCCAGTTTGATCAGCTTGAAACGCCCCAGCAGCGGGGTCGGCGACCAGTAGTAGAACAGCACCGGTTTGCCACGACGGATCGACGACGCCACCTCGGCATCGAGTGCCGCGCCGGAGCCGGTGCGGAAGTTGACGAAACTGTCGGTGAGCTTGTAGGCCTTGAGTTTCTGGCTGTTGACGATCTCCGAGGTCCAGCCGGTAGGGCTGTTGAGGAAGCGCCCGCGAGTCGGGTCTTCGGGGTCGCGGAACACGTCTTTGTAGCGGGCCAGGTCGGCCACCGACTTGAGGTCCGGCGCCAGGGGCTTGATGCCGCGTGCGGCGTCGCCCTTGATCACGTATTCGGGCACCCACCAGCCTTCAGTGGCGCCCTTGACCGTGTCGCCCAGGCCCGACACTTTGCCTTCGCTTTCAGCCTTGACCCACGCCGGACTGCGCCCGGCCCATTCTTCGCCGATCACTTGGATATCGTCCTTGGCCAGCGCGGCCTCCAGGCTCACGGTGCTACCGGGCAAGGTGTCGGTGGGCAGGCCGTAGCCCTTCTCGACGATCAGGCGCAGCACCTCGGTAATCAGGCTGCCGCTTTCCCAGGTGATGTCGCCGAAGTGGATGGGTTTGACGGTTTCGGCGGCTTGTGTGGGCTGGGTCAATACAGCTAATGCCAACAGTGAACCACCTAGTAGGTTTTTGATTGTTTTCATGCAGAGCCTCGTGGTGAATCAATTTCAAAAACACAGAAAATCCAGGGTGGGAGGGGGCTTGCCCCCGATAGCAGTGTGTCAGTCACTTATTTTTCAACTGACCCACCGTCATCGGGGGCAAGCCCCCTCCCACATTTGATCTGCGCGGTATTCAAGATTGGTTAAAAGTCATAACTGAGCCGCGTGTAGTAGAACGCCCCTTCCGGCGCCGACGGCGACAGGTAGCTGTACTGCTGGCCCGGGGTCTGGCGCAGGCGGGTGTTGAAGTCGTCGGGCTTGCTGTCGAACAGGTTGTTGGCGCCCACCGACAAGCGCAGTTGCTTGGTGAAGGCGTAGTTCACGTCCAGGTCGGTGTTCCATTGCGCGGCGAAGGTCTGGTCGTATTGGGCGTTGGCTTCGCTGGCGGCGTATTTGCGGTATTCGCCGTAGCGGGTTTCGCTGAGGGCGATGGTCCAGGCGCCGATGCGGTGGGTGGCGCCGAGCACCAGCTTGTCCTCGGGGTAACCGTGTTCCAGAAAGCCACGGGCTTCACGGGTGAGGATGTCGAAGCCGTTGGGGTTTTCGTGGACCTTCTCAATCGTGGTGCGCGCCTTGGTATAGCCGGCTGACAGGCTCAATGCGCCGTACTGCGCCAGGTCCAGGTTGTACTTGCCGACGATGTCGACCCCACGGGTGCGGGTGTTGGCGGCGTTGGTCATGAACTGCGCCCAGGTGTACTGGCCAAAGCCAGCCTGCTGCAGGATCTGCTCGGCGCGCGGCCCGGAAATACCACCGCTGTAGAGCAACCGGTCGCGAATCGAAATCTGGTAGGCGTCGATGGTCAGCGAGGCCTGTTCGATGGGGCGCAGCACCAGGCCCAGGGAATAGTTGGTGGACTTCTCCGGCTTGAGCGGCTCGGCACCCAAGGCGCGGGCTGCCGGGTTGTCGGCGGGCAGCATGCGGGTCAGCACCGGGTTGCCATTGATATCGACGTTGGTGGTGGTGGTCCACGAGGTGCCGATCTGGCCCAGGGTCGGCGCACGGAACGAGTTGTTTACCGTGGCTCGCAGCCCCACTTGCGGGGTGAAGTCATAGCGTGCCGACAGCTTGCCGGTGGTGGCCGAACCGAAGTCCGAGTAATGCTCGGTGCGCCCCGCCAGGCCGACCTGGAATTTGTCGGTGAGCTGGTGCTCCAGGCCGAAGTACACGCCGCCGACATCCCGCTTGTAGGTGCCGGCGTCGTCAGGCGTAAGACCGGAGGCCTGCACCGCGCCTACCTGCACCCCATTGATGCCACCAAACGAGTAGGACTCATAGTCGCCCTCCTCTAGCCGGTACTGCTCATGGCGGTAGGCAACGCCCGCCGAGACGGTCAGCGGATGGCTCGACCAATTGACGTCCAGGTCCTTGGCATAGTCCAGGCCGATGTTGGTCTGCTCGTTGACCAGGGTGGCCACGTCGAATTTGGTCGGGCTGTTCAGGCCGTAGCTCGGGTTGACCGTGTTGAAGGCCAGCTCATCGTGCTTGTCGCGACCATAGGTGGCGCTGAGGTCGAAACGGCCGAGGGTGTCGTCCTCATAGCGTGTGCCAACCGTCAGCGCGCCGTCTTCATAGCGGTAGCGGTATTTGGGAATGGTGCCGTTGGGGTAGATGCCCGGCACGTTGTTCGGGTTGTTGGCCAACAGCGGCGGCGTGTTGTTCACCGACTTGTCCTGGCCGAAGGTGGCAAAACTGTAGAGGCGCCACTGGTCGCTGAGGCCGACCTCGGCGTTGGCCGCCAGGTTGAATTTATCGCGCCCGGCACCGCCCCAGCGCGGGTCTTGCAACTGGCCGCCGGCCACGTACTTATCGCCAATATCGGTGGGTTTGTTGTTGAGGGTGTTGAAGCTCAGGGTGAGGAAACCGTCTCCCGGCAAACCCAGGCCGTACCAGCCATCGGTGGTTTTGCTGAAGCCGTCGCCCTGGGCGTATTTGCCCAGTTGGGTGTTGAGCTGGCCGCCGCTGTCGCGCTCCTTGAGCACGATGTTAACCACCCCGGCGACCGCATCCGAGCCGTATTGCGCCGAGGCGCCATCGCGCAGCACTTCGACATGGTCGATGCTGCTGATGGGGATCATGTCCAAGTCCACCGGCTGCGCGCCAATGAACGGCACGCCGCCGGAGATATTCACCACCGCCGAAGCATGCCGGCGTTTGCCGTTGATCAGCACCAGCGTCTGGTCCGGCGCCAGGCCACGCAGGGACGCGCCCTTGGGGTTCTGGCCACGGGTGGCGCTCTGGTTCTGCGGAAAGTTGAACGACGGCAGCAGTTGAAACAACGCCTGGTTGAGGCTGGTGGCGCCGGTCTGCTTGAGTTCTTCGGCGTTGATCACATCCACCGGGGCGGCGCTGGTAAGGGCCGTGGCGTCGCTGCGCCGGGTGCCGATGGCAACTACGCGGTCCAGGGTCGGGGCCTGGGCGGCGCTGGTCTGGGCTTTTACATTACCGGTGGCCTGGACGCTTTTGGCTGCGCCTTCCTTGATGATGAACGCGCCGTCCGGGCTGACCTGCACCTGTAGGCCAGTGCCTTTGAGCGCGGCGTCTACTGCCTGTTGCGCTGACAGCGAACCGTCCACGCTGGCCGAGGAATAGTTAGCCAATTGCGGCGTAAAGGAGATCACCTGGCCGCTCTGGCGGCTGATGTTCAGCAGCACTTCATCCAGCGGGCCGGGGGCGATGTGGTAGACCTGGCGCGCGTCTTCGGCACTGGCGGCAAACGTGAAAAACAGACTGGCCAACGGCACCAGGGCAAAGGTTCGAAGCGGCACACGGTTGAACTGACTCACTTTGGCTCCCCCCAAGGAAACTCGAGAACGCTGCTCCCCGCAGCGCTTACGGGAGTGATGTGAGATGGCGGGGGCAAAACTTGCAGATCGTTTGGTTATGTCCTTAGAACTCACTTTTGGAGTGAGCACCCAACCCCTGTGGGAGCTGGCTTGCCTGCGATGCGGGCAGCGCGGTTCTTCAGTTAAACCGCGTTGATGCCATCGCAGGCAAGCCAGCTCCCACATTGATTGGGTAAAGCCTTTAGGTAGCACTGACCGTCACCCACAACCCGGTACGGCGGGTGATATGGATCGGCAACGTGCGCGCCAGGGTGTCGAGGATTTGCTGGGGGTTGTCCAGCCGATACAGGCCGCTTACGCGCAACCCGGCCACGGCCGGGTCCAGGCGCAGCACGCCGTTGTGGTAGGGGCGCAGCGCGTCGATGACTTCGGCCAGCGGGCGGTCGCGCACTTGCAGGAAGCCGTCGACCCAGGCGGTAGCACCAGATGAGCTGGCTTGCACCAGGCCAAAGCCCGCGCGGTCGTAATGCACTTCATGGCCCGCGGCCAGTTGCAGGCGCTCACCGTTCTGGCCGTCGATTTCCACCGCACCATTGAGGGCCACGACCTGGCCTTGCCCGGCACGCTCGCGCACCAGGAAACGCTCGCCGTGGGCGCGCAGGCGGGCCTGGTCGGTCTGGATCAAGAACGGTCGGATGCGGTCACTGGCCACCTTGGCCAGTAACTCACCCTCGCGCAGGCGAACCAGGCGCCGTTGCGGGTCGAACTGGATATCCGCCGCGCTCTGGGCGTTGAGCAACAGTTCGCTGCCATCGTCGAGCATGACGGTGCGGCGCTCGCCGGTGCCGGTGCGGATATCCGCCGTGAGGTCCGCCAAGCCAGCGGGTTTGGCCAGCAGCGCGGCGCCCACTGCCACACCGGCGCCGGCCAGTGCGACCTGCAATACCTGGCGGCGGCTGGAAGGCGCGTCCAACGCCTGCTGCAAGACTTTGCCGCTGACGCCCTGGGCCTGGGGCACCTGGAACACGCCGAGGCGATTTTCCAACTGCTGGCACAAAGCGTCGTGGCGCGGGTCGGCCGCGCGCCACTGGTGATAGCGCTGCCAATCCGCCGCCGTCGCCTGGCCGGAACGCAGCAACACGTACCACTGGGTGGCGCTGTCGATCAGTTCGTCGTTCATTCCAGGCACAGCCGCAGGCAACGGTTGAAGGCGCGGGTCATGTAGTCGCTGACCGAACGCTGGGAGATCCCCAGTTCGGCCGCGATCTCGGGGTAAGTCAGGCCATTGAGTTGCGAGAGCAAAAAGGTCGCCTTGACCTTGGCCGGCAAGCCGTCGAGCAACTGATCGATGGCTTGCAAGGCTTCGAGCATTTGCGCCAGGTCTTCGGGAGACGGCGCGGTGCAGGTTTCGTCGTTGTCCAGCGCATCGAGGTAGGCGCGCTCCAGGTCACGGCGGCGCCACAGCTGGTACATCAGGCGCTGGGCGATGGTGGTGAGCAAGGCGCGGGGCTGGCGGATCGGCAGTACGCCGGGCGAACTCAAGAGCTGGACGAAGGTGTCGGCGGCGATGTCTTCGGCGTGCGCGCGGGAATCGAGGTGGCGATGCAAACGGCTGCACAGCCAGTCGTAATGACTGCGGAACAATCCGCCCACGTAGTCGCTGTGAGTAGTGTCGGCGCCGGACATAGTGGCTCCATCTGAGAAGGTTGCGCGTTATGTCCGGTGTTCCGGTGAGGCGATCCTAACAAGGCGGCTTATTCTTTAATAATATTTAAAAGGTATTTTTATATAACCTTATTGAAGCACTGAATACCCGGCGCTGGCGGCTTGCTGCTGGTAGTCCAGCAGCACCTGGTAATCGTCTTCGCTGGCCGGGAGCACGGCTTGTAAACCCAGGGTTTGCACCACCTGCGGCAAATCCTGCAACGCCAGGTTCATTGCCTCACGAATCCGTACCACGTGTTCATCGCTCAAGCCCAGCGGGCCGATATAGGGCAAGGTCGGGCTGGGCGCGCTTGCGCTGACGAGGCGCAGCCCCGCCACTTCCAACGGGGCGAAACGGGCCAGGTAGGCGTAGGTGACGTTGTCGATGGCGGCGAGGTCGGCGCGGCCTTCACGCAGCCAGCGCAGGCTCTCGCGATGGGCGCCGCTGACGCCGACGCTGGCGAAGAAACGCCCGCCCTGCTGCAAGGGCGCCAGGCGTTCGCGCAGCAGGTTCATGCCGCTGTTGGAGTCGTAGCCGTTGATCACGCCACGGCTGTTGTAGAAGTCGGCCAGGCTCGCGCGTGGGTTGTCGTCGCGGGTCAGCAGCAGGCTGCAATGGCTGCCGTTACTGCTGTGGGGCAGCTCGTAGCGCGGGCGGCCGATAACACGCACCTGGCCGCGCAGTTGGGTCATCAGCGGATAACCGCAGGTTTGGCTGACCAGTAATTCGGGGGCCAGCCACAGGCCGGGCAAGTCCAGGTGGTCGGCGTTGCGGCGGTTCAGGCCCAAGCGCTCAAGGATGCGTGCCAGCCACTGTTGATTGGCGTGTTGCACCGCGTCGGGGGCGACGTACATGCGCAGGTCGGCGTAGTGGTCAGTCATGCTCGTCTCTCACGCAAAAGGGTGTCGGGGGCTGTCGATGGCCTTGAGGCCATGGCGGGTGATCAACTGGCCGTAGCCCTGCACCAGGAACCCACCGCTGCGCGCCACCCATTGCTCGCGACGGGCGCGGTAGACCGTGGGCAGCAAAAACCAGGGCAGTTGTGGCAGGTCGTGGTGCACCAGATGCAGGTTGTTGTTGAGGAACAGCCAGGTCCACGGCCACGACGCTTCGTTGAGCACTGTGCGCTGTTCCGGCTGCGGGTGCGGGCGGTGTTCATAGTAGGAACGGATCGACGCCAGCGACAAGGCCGGCACACTCACCAGCAGCAGGTAATGCCCCACCGAGAGTGCGCTGTAGTGGGCGATAAAGCCCAGCATCAGCAGCGTGACGGCGCCGTGGGCCAGCCACATCGGCCATACCTGGGGCAGGCGTTGCAGTTCATGGCGCACCAACCGGGTGATCGCCAACGGCGCGGACAGCAGCAGGCGACCGAGCACGGTCTTGGTCAGCCAATGCACGCCGCGTTCGAACAGCGAGCTGCTGTCCCACTGGTGTTGGTTGAGGTAACGGCTTTCCGGGTCGATGCCCGGCAGGGTCAGGTGTTTGTCGTTGTGGTGCAGCAAGTGGCTGTCGCGGTACAGCGTGTAGGGGTACCACACGGCAAACGGCGCGTAGCCGAGCAGTTTATTCAGCAGCTGCGAACGGGTGGGATGGCCATGCAGCAATTCGTGTTGCACCGACAGCCACAGCGTCACGATGGGGATCAGCAACAGGGTGCTCAGCCATACGCCCAACCAATGGCTGCCGAGGATCACGCCGAACCAGGCGGCGTATACACCGATCAACAGCAACCAGGTCGGCCATTCGGTGCGGGTGGTAAAACGCTGTGCCAGGGCTTCGATTTCCCGGCGTTGGGTGTCATCAAGGTAGTTGGCCATCGGCAGCTCAGAGCAGGTGTTTCCTGCTCTGTGCACTGAGGCGCAAAAATCTTGCAGATCGTTTGGTTCTAAGCTTGTAACTCAGTGACCGAACAGGCCTGCCTCAGACTTCTTGGTTTTCTTTTCGGCGCGTTTTTCATCGGCGGTCTTTGCCGGTTTCTTCTTCGCGGCTTTCTTTGAATCCATACCTTTGGCCATGATGCATGCTCCACTGAACAGGGGATGTAGCACTGGGTATACCACCTATTGCCACGCAGAAGGCGCTTATAATCCCCGGCCCTTGATTATGTTGCCTGACCACCATGCCCAACCTTCAGATAGAACTGCTGGCAGAGCCCCTCTGGCCGCTGCTGAACAAGTTTTACCGCAACCATAATTCGCCGATGAAGGCGCTCAAGGGCGGACGCCTCTGGGTAGCACGCGACGGCGAGATCGTTGCCGGGTTGTGCCTTACGCCGGTGGTGGGCGGGCAATGGTTGACCGGGGTGTTTGTCGACCCGGCCTATCGCAGCCAGGGGCTGGCGGCGCGGCTGATTGGTGCGGCGTTGGCGGATGTTCAGGGCACGCTGTGGTTGTTGTGCCACCCGGACCTCGAAGGGTTGTATCAGCGCATGGGGTTCAGCCAGGACACACTGTTGCCGCAATCCCTCAGCGAACGCCTGGTGCGCTACAAACGCAACAAACCGATGATCGCGATGGGCTTAGAACCTTTGGTGAGGTCGACCTCGGATAATGTGTGATCGGCGGGTACAGGGCCCATGCTAGCCTCGGCAGCACAGTGGCCCCTTACAGGATGATCATGAAAACGACGCTTGCAGCTCTGTCCCTCACCGCCCTCCTCGCCCCCGCTTTCAGCCAGGCCGCCGACGCGCCGATCAGCGCCAAGCAGTACGCCAGCGTCCTCGCCGGCAGTTGGCGCGACCCCGCCAACAGCGCGCGCGACGGCTATCGGCACCCGCAGCAGACCCTGGAATTCTTTGGCCTGGGCGCCAAGCAAACGGTGATCGAAATCACCCCGGGCGGCGGCTGGTACAGCGAAGTGCTGGCACCGTTGCTCAAGGACCACGGGCATTACATCGCCGCCGTGCAGGCCGCGAGCAGCAGCGCGTACGCGCGCACCTCCGAAGAAACCCTGAAAAACAAATTCGCCGCCGACCCCGCGCGTTATGCCAAGGCCCAGGTGGTCGAGTTCGACCCCAAGGCACCGGTATTCGGCAAACCGGCCTCGGCGGATGCCGTGCTGACCTTCCGCAATGTGCATAACTGGGTCGCGGCCGATACCGCCAGCGCCACGTTCAGTGCGTTCTACCAGGTACTCAAACCGGGCGGCGTGCTGGGCGTGGAAGATCACCGGGCCAAGGATGGCGCGGATCTGGAAGCGATCAAGGACAGCGGCTACCTGACCACCGCCCAGGTGGTGAAACTGGCGACCGATGCCGGGTTCAAGCTGGCGGCGCAGAGTGAGGTGAATGCCAACCCGAAGGACACCAAGGATTACCCGGGTGGCGTGTGGACGTTACCGCCGGCGTTGAAATTGGGGGAGCAGGACAAGGCGAAGTATGTCGCGATTGGCGAGTCGGACCGGATGACGTTGCGGTTCGTCAAACCCGCCAAATAGTCAAAGTGTAATGCAATCAAATGTGGGAGGGGGCTTGCCCCCGATTGCTTAGTGTCAGTCACTACATCCATTGACTGAACTACTGCTATCGGGGGCAAGCCCCCTCCCACATTTTTGATCTTCGTGTTCCTGACAGTTACTCGTCAGCCGTGGGGTCCATATCCGGGAACATCACCTCGATAAACCCGAACTTAGTGAAGTCGGTAATCCGCGACGGGTACAACCGGCCAATCAAATGGTCGCACTCATGCTGCACCACCCGCGCATGGAAACCGTCGGCAAACCGTACGATCGGCTCGCCCTTGGGGTCGAAACCCTCGTAGCGGATCTGCTGGTAACGGTCCACCGCGCCGCGCAGGCCGGGCACGGAGAGGCAGCCTTCGTAGCCCTCTTCCAACACCGGGCTCAGCGGGGTGATCAACGGGTTGATCAGGATGGTCTGCGGCACCGGGGGCGCGTCCGGGTAGCGTTCGCTGGCCTCAAAACCGAAGATCACCAGTTGCAGGTCCACACCGATCTGCGGCGCGGCCAGGCCGACGCCACCCACGTGCTCCATGGTCTGGAACATGTCATCGATCAATTGCCACAGCTCGGGGCTGTCGAACATTTCCGGCGGAACCGGAGGCGCGATACGCAGCAGGCGTTCGTCGCCCATTTTCAGGATTTCACGGATCATCGATCAGACTTCGTCGGTAGTGGGCTTGGAATGGTCTCGGCCTAAGCCTGAGACGTGCTGTTTTTCACCGGTGTGGCCGGGTTCGTCGAACTCTTTCTCACCAGGGTCTTTGCCCTCGGCGGACATGTGTTCGATCACTGCATTCATCTCCGCGCCCAGCAACAGCACTGCGGCGGAAATATAGAAGTACAGCAGCAACACGATGATCGCACCGATACTGCCATACATGGCGTTGTAATCAGCGAAGGTTTTGACGTAGTAGCCAAACCCGAGGGAAGCGATGATCCACACCACCACCGCCAGCACCGAGCCCGGGGTGATAAAGCGGAATTTCTGCTCCACGTCCGGCATCACGTAGTACATCAGGGCCACGGCGAACATCAGCAAAATCACGATCAACGGCCAGCGCAGGATGGTCCACAGGGTCACCACGAACTCCTGCATGCCGATCTGCCCGGCCAGCCATTCCATCACCTGCGGGCCTAGCACCATCAGCGCGGCAGCGGCCAGCAGCATGCCGGCGATGCCGATGGTGTAGAGGATCGACAGCGGGAAACGCTTCCAGATCGGCCGGCCTTCCACCACGTCATAGGCGGCGTTCATCGCGCTCATCATCAGGCGCACGCCGGCAGAGGCGGTCCACAACGCGATCACGATACCCACCGAGAGCAAGCCGCCCTTGGACTGCTGCAACTGGTCGATCACCGGGTTGACCTGCTCCAGCGCCTGGGGCGGCAGCACCAGTTCGGATTGCAGGCGCAGCCAGGTGAAAAAGTCCGGCAGATGCAAAAAACCGATCAGGGCAATGAGGAACAGCAGGAAGGGAAACAACGAAAACAGCATCTGGTAGGCCAGTGCCGAGGCGTAGGTGGACATCTCGTCGTCGACGAATTCCTTGACGGTGCGCACCAGCACTTTGTGTAGCTTGAGGCCGTCTAGTACCGGAAAAATCATAGCGTCTCCTTTCGCCGCAAAAAGGTTGAGTTCGCGGGCGACTCAGGGGCCGTTTTCTACATCAAAGTAGCCCATTTGGCGACTTTGAAACAATTACGAAAGTTTAGTTGCAACAGAGGGTACAAAAACGGCCATCCGTGGATGGCCGCTGGGTTGCGCGAGAGCCGTGTTACTTGGTGGCTTTCTTTACCGCATCCTTGGTGTCGCCGACCGCTTTCTGCACTTCGCCTTTCTTTTCCTGGATCACACCTTCGGCGCGCAGCTTGTCGTTGCCGGTCACTTTGCCGACGCCTTGCTTGATGTTACCGACAGCTTCGTTAGCGACGCCTTTTACCTTGTCAGATGTGCTGCTCATGGTATTTCTCCGAAAGAACAATCAAAGGTTTTTGGTCATTACCTAGAGATTGACCCGGGGCCGTTCGGCAGAGTTTCAATTATTTTTCAGGTGGCATTTCATCGCCAAGCGCAGGTTGGGCTTTATGTTTTGCAGCCAACCCACGAGAATGCCCGGCACATTCAGGCTATAACGCTGAATAACAGATCCGTAGGAAGGTTATGAAACTCAATAAAGCACAGGCCATCGCCCGCAGAAACCAGGAACTGGGCGGTGCCGTACTCGGCGTCAACAACTGCCACTTCACCGACCTGGACAGCAAACGCAACATCTGGTGGTTCGACCTGCCGCTGGGCCGTATTGCCGTGGGCCAGTACGAGTGGCTGCACCTGTTGATGCACAACGCCGACACCGACCAACTGCTGCACCTGAAAGTGCCGACGGTGTACCTGCGTGAAAAGCTCGAAGGCCTGGTGGTGCGCAATGCGGGCAAGCGCAAGCCGGAGATTACCCTGGAGCTGAGCGCGGACAAGGATTCGTTCTTGAAGGATGTACGCCCGGCGGGTGCGGGCGTCAGCTTCGCGCAGTTCGCCTTGTAATCGTGGGGTGATAGCTGTTTGTGGCGAGCGGGCTTGCCCGCGTTGGGCTGCGCAGCAGCCCCAATAAGATCGCCGCGCAGGGGCATTGAAATCTCGGTTGCAGTTTTCAGGGCTGCTTCGCAGCCCAACGCGGGCAAGCCCGCTCGCCACAAAAAACCCCGCATTGGCGGGGTTTTTTATTCGGTTATTTTTTGAGGCCGAGCTTTTTCAGTTCTTCGTCGCGCAACTCACGCCGCAGGATCTTGCCCACGTTGGTGGTCGGCAATGCATCGCGGAATTCCACGGCCTTGGGCACCTTGTAGGCGGTGACGTTGGCGCGCATATGCTCCATCACCTGTTCCTTGGTGAGGGTCGCGCCCGGCTTGACCACGATGAACAACTTGATGATCTCGCCGGATTTTTCGTCCGGCACACCGATAGCCGCGCATTGCAGCACGCCCGGCAGGCCCGCCAGCACGTCTTCCAGCTCGTTAGGGTAGACGTTGAAACCGGAGACCAGGATCATGTCCTTCTTGCGGTCGACAATACGCATGTAGCCGTCCGGCTGGATGATCGCGATGTCACCGGTCTTGAGCCAGCCTTCGCTGTCGAGCATCTCGTCGGTGGCGTCCTGGCGCTGCCAGTACCCCTTCAT
The DNA here is from genome assembly GCF_002843605.1 of Pseudomonas sp. S09G 359. Classification (NCBI taxonomy): domain Bacteria; kingdom Pseudomonadati; phylum Pseudomonadota; class Gammaproteobacteria; order Pseudomonadales; family Pseudomonadaceae; genus Pseudomonas; species Pseudomonas sp. S09G 359. The sequence goes on from NZ_CP025263.1 coordinate 5,335,192, forward strand.
CACTTGCGGGCCCTTGACGCACAGTTCGCCGGTTTCACCCAGCGCCAGCTCGGTGCCATCGTCGGCAATGACTTTGCACACCGTGGACGGCACCGGGATGCCGATGGTGCCGATCTGGATATGCTGGATCGGGTTCACCGTGGCCACCGGGCTGGTTTCGGTCATGCCGTAACCTTCGCAGATGCCGCAACCGGTCACCGCCTTCCAACGCTCGGCAGCCGCCAGTTGCAGGGCCATGCCGCCCGACAGGGTGACTTTGAGCGCGGAGAAGTCCAGCTTGCGGAACGCTTCGTTATTGCACAGCGCCACAAACAACGTGTTCAACCCGACAAAGCCGCTGAACTTCCACTTCGACAGTTCCTTGACCATGGCCGGCAGGTCGCGCGGGTTGCTGATCAGGATGTTGTGGTTGCCGATCAGCATCATCGCCATGCAATGAAAGGTAAACGCATAGATGTGGTACAGCGGCAGCGGCGTGATCAGGATCTCGCAGCCTTCGTTGAGGTTGGAGCCCATCAGCGCCTTGCACTGCAACATGTTGGCGACCAGGTTGCGATGGGTGAGCATCGCACCCTTGGCCACGCCGGTGGTGCCGCCAGTGTATTGCAGCACGGCCACATCGCCGCTGTCGGGGCTGGCGTCGCTGACCGGTTGGCCGTGGCCCTTGGCAAGCACGTCGTTGAATTTGATCGCGTGCGGCAAGTGATAGGCCGGGACCATTTTCTTCACGTACTTGATGACACTGTTGATCAACAGGCGCTTGAGCGGCGGCAACAGGTCGGCGACTTCGGTGACGATCACATGCTTGACGGCGGTCTTGGGCACGACCTTTTCCGCCAGATGGGCCATGTTGGCCAGGCAGACCAGGGCCTTGGCACCGGAGTCGTTGAACTGGTGTTCCATTTCCCGCGCGGTGTACAGCGGGTTGGTGTTGACCACGATCAGGCCGGCGCGGATGGCGCCAAACACCGCAACCGGGTATTGCAGGACGTTGGGCAGTTGCACGGCGATGCGGTCGCCAGGCTTCAAATCGGTGTGCTGTTGCAGGTACGCGGCGAAGGCGCCAGACAATTCGTACAATTCACCGTAGGTGATTGTCTTGCCCAGGTTGCTGAAAGCCGGTTTGTTAGCGAAGCGCTGGCAGGACTGTTTCAGTACCGCCTGAATATTCGGATACTCGTCTGGATTGATTTCTGCAGCAATCCCGGCGGGGTACTTATCCTTCCAAAAGTCTTCGTTCATGGAAGCCCACTCCTCAGCGACGCGAATTCATCATCGCATTTGATGCGATTATTATTGGTGTATGTTTTTTTCGGTGAATCTGGCGCTTTCAAGCAGGCCTAGACGTCACAAAGCGCGCCGAGAGTAGCAGCTTTGCCAAGGGTCGCCTAGAGCCAAAGGAGGGCTCCACAGTCATAAACACGACTGTCCTACAATATTTAGTCACACTTTAATCGCCGCTGATTTTCCCCAGCAAAACGCTCTGGAATGCGTCCTACAGAACAATACACAACAAATGTGGGAGGGGGCTTGCCCCCGATTGCAGTGGATCAGTCACCAAATTCAGTGCCTGACACTCTGCAATCGGGGGCAAGCCCCCTCCCACATTTGGATTACATTTTAATTCATGGTCAGGCGATGTCGCGCAGCTCCCGGCGCAAGATCTTGCCCACCGGCGTCATCGGCAACGAATCGCGCAACACGATCTGCTTGGGCACCTTGTAACCGGTGAAGTTGGCCTTGCAGTACGCCTTCAACTCTTCAAGGCTCACCCCTTCAGCACGCGCCACCACAAACAGCTTCACCGCCTCCCCCGTGCGTTCGTCCGGCACGCCGATCACGGCGCAGTTGGCCACCGCCGGGTGCGCCATCACCACGTCTTCGATCTCGTTGGGGTACACGTTGAAACCCGAGACGATGATCAGGTCCTTCTTGCGGTCCACGATGCGCACAAAGCCATCGTCGTCGATCACCGCGATGTCACCGGTCTTGAGCCACCCCTCGGCGTCGAGCGCCTCGGCGGTAGCCGCCGGTTGCTGCCAGTAGCCTTTCATCACCTGCGGGCCCTTGATGCACAGTTCGCCGCGCTCGCCCAAGGGCAGTTCGCCGCCCTCGTCGTCAATCACCTTCATCGCCGTGGCCGGCACCGGGATGCCCACGGTGCCCAACCGGGATTTATTGCCATACGGGTTGGTGCTGGCCACCGGCGACGTTTCCGTCAGGCCGTAACCCTCGCCAATCGCGCAGCCGGTGAGCTGTTCCCAACGCTCGGCCGTGGCCTTGATCAACGCCGTACCGCCGGAGTTGGTGAGCTTGAGGTGGGAAAAATCCAGGCTCTTGAAGTCGGGGTGGTCCATCAACGCCACAAACAGCGTGTTCAGCCCCAGCAGCCCGGTAAAGCGCCACTTTTTCAGCTCCTTGATAAACCCGCCAATGTCCCGTGGGTTAGTGATGAGCACGTTGTGGTTACCGGACACCATCATGCACATGCAATTCGCGGTGAACGCATAGATGTGGTACAGCGGCAGCGGCGCGATCATCACCTCCTGCCCTTCCTTGATCAGCGGGTGGCCGTCCTCGCCGGTCTGGGACATGCAGGCACGCACCTGTTGCATGTTCGCCACCAGGTTGCCGTGGGTGAGCATCGCGCCCTTGGCCAGGCCGGTGGTGCCGCCGGTGTATTGCAGCACGGCGATGTCGTCCAGGCTCACCGGGTGGCGGGTCACGCCCAGGCCCGCGCCCATGCGCAGGGCGCGTTTGAACGACACGGCCCGTGGCAGGTTATAGGCCGGGACCATCTTCTTCACCTTGTCGACCAGGGTGTTGACCAGCCAGCCCTTGGCGGCGGGCATGAAGTCGCCCATCTTGGCTTCGATCAGGTAGTCGATCTCGGTGTCGGTGCACACTTCCTGCACCCGCGAACCGAACAGGTTGAGGTAGACCAGCGCACGCACGCCGGCATCCTTGAACTGGTGGCGCATCTCGCGCGGGGTGTACAGCGGGTTGGTGTTGACCACGATCAGCCCGGCGCGCAGTGCCCCGAACACGGCGATGGGGTAATGCAGCACGTTGGGCATTTGCACCGCGATACGCTCGCCGGGCTTGAGGTCGGTGTGCTGTTGCAGGTAGCCGGCGAACGCCGCGCTTTGGCGCTCCAGCTCGGCGTAAGTCAGGGTGATGCCCATGTTGCTGAATGCCGGACGGTCGGCAAAAGCCTTGCAGGACCGCTCGAAGACTTCGATCACCGACTTGTAGGCCGTGAGGTCGATGTCACTGGGAACGCCCGCCGCGCGTTTGTCATTCCAGAAATCAGGTTGCATTATTCTTGTCCTCTTACCTGAGTGTGTCTGGCCGCTTCAAAAAGCGGAGCTTTGCGGACGTTAGCAGCTATGGCCAAACAGGCAAATACGCTAAATCGTGTCATTGATTGTATGAATCTTGCTGCTAACGCGCAGGCAGATACCCCGCCCGCCGTCGGATGAGCTATACACTGCAACGAGCTTGTGCAGACGTTGAGAAAAGGAAGCGCCATGAACCACAGCACCTTCTGGCTGACCGCGAATGACCGCTGCCGCCTGTACGTGAACCAATGGATGCCCGACGCCCCGCCCAAGGCCGTGGTGATGCTGTCCCACGGCATGGCCGAACACAGCGGCCGCTATGCGCGCCTCGCCGCAGCGCTGTGTGCCGCCGGCTACGCTTTATATGCACTGGACCAGCGGGGTCATGGCCGCACCGCCGACGAAGGCACCCTGGGGCTGTATGCCGAGCAGGACGGCTGGAACAAAGTGGTCGGCGACCTGGCCAGCCTCAACCAGCACATCGGCCAGCAGCAGCCGGGGGTGCCGATCATCCTGCTGGGCCACAGCATGGGCAGCTATATCGCACAGGCCTACCTGCTGCACCACAGCGCCAGCCTGAATGGGGCGATTCTCAGCGGTTCGAATTTCCAACCGGTGGCGCTGTACCGCGCTGCGCGCGTGATTGCCCGGGCCGAACGCCTGCGCCAGGGCGTGCGCGGGCGCAGTGCATTGATCGAGTTCCTGTCGTTCGGCTCGTTCAACAAGGCGTTCAAGCCCAACCGCACGGGGTTTGATTGGCTCAGCCGCGACCCGGTTGAGGTCGACAAGTACATCAACGACCCGCTTTGCGGCTTTCGCTGCACCAACCAGCTGTGGATCGACCTGCTCGGCGGCTTGCAGCAAATCAGCAAAGCGTCCAACCTCGCGCAGATCGACCCCGGCCTGCCGATCCTGGTGACGGGCGGCGAATGTGATCCGGTGAGTGCGGGCAAGCGTCTCAAAAGCCTGGCCCAAGCCCTGCGTGACGCCGGCTGCCAACATCTGCAACTGAACATCTACCCGCAGGCGCGGCATGAAGTGTTCAATGAAACCAACCGTGATGACGTCACAGCGGATGTGCTGACGTGGCTCGACCAGGCCCTGGCATTGCGAAGGCCGGCCCGCTGCGAATAACTTTTCTATTAAAATCAGCCGTTTAAATTTACCGATTAGCCACAGGATGCACCTTTAGATGACCCAGGTAACCAACACTCCGTACGAAGCCCTTGAAGTCGGCCAGACCGCCAGCTACAGCAAATTGGTGGAAGAGCGCGATATTCAGCTGTTCGCCGCCATGTCCGGCGACCACAACCCCGTGCACCTGGACGCCGAGTACGCCAAAGCAACCATGTTCAAGGAGCGTATCGCCCATGGCATGTTCAGCGGCGCGCTGATCAGTGCCGCCGTGGCCTGCGAGCTGCCTGGGCCGGGCACCATCTATATCGGCCAGCAGATGAGCTTCCAGAAGCCGGTAAAAATCGGCGACACCCTGACCGTGCGTTTGGAGATCCTGGAGAAATTGCCGAAATTCCGTGTGCGCATTGCCACCCGTGTGTTCAACCAGCGCGATGAGTTGGTGGTGGACGGCGAGGCGGAAATTCTTGCGCCGCGTAAGCAGCAGGTGGTGACCTTGACCGAATTGCCGCCGATCAGCATCGGCTGATAGCAAGCCCAAGGCCAACACCATAAAAATGTGGGAGGGGGCTTGCTCCCGATAGCGGTGGATCAGTCGTTTAACTATCGACTGATCTGCCGTTATCGGGGGCAAGCCCCCTCCCACATGTGTTGCTCAGCAGGTCTTACGACTGAGCGCGAGCCTGGTTACGCAGGGCTTTCACTTGGTCGTGGTTGCGTTGTGCGCCGTGGTACTGACGCTCAACCAGGTCACGAATGCCCAGCAGGTTGTGCTTGTTGATCTTCTCGATCGCTTCTTTGTAAGCCTTGAGGGCGTGGTCTTCACCGCGCTCGGCTTCATTCAGCACCGCTTCTTCGTCTTTGCCGGTGACCAGCGACTTCACGTCGACCCAGCCACGGTGCAGTGCGCCGGCAACGCTGCCGGATTCTTCAGGATCGCCACCCAGGGCACGCACGGCGGTCTGCAGTTCAGCAGCGGCAGCAGCGCAATCTGCGGAGCGCTTGACGAACAGCGCTTTCAGTTCTGGGTGCTTGATGTCTTCAGCACAAGTCGCAAAACCTTTCTGGCCGTCTTTGCTGGTCTCGATCAGGTCGTTGAGTACGGAGATCGATTCTTTATTGATGTCAGTCATTTTCTGATTCCTTGTGCGGGTTTAAGAAGGTTGTCTTAATGATTGCAGCACCCGTGCCAGGTTTTCGAAAATTACTTTTTCTTTATATTTCAATAACTTGAAAAGTATTGAACCATCTGTATGTACGTTATTTGCATGATCTGTCATTTGGCCTTCATGCAGAATGCCTGTATTTTCCAAGACCTCGACTCACACCGCGCAAACCCCATGAACCCCGAAAAACTCGAACTGCTGATCACCCGCGAAATGCCCTTCGGCAAATACAAGGGACGGATCATCGCCGACCTGCCCGGCCCCTATCTCAATTGGTTCGCCCGTGAAGGTTTCCCCCACGGCGAACTGGGCGGTTTGCTGGCTCTGATGCAGGAAATCGACAGCAACGGTTTGTCCGAACTGCTTGAACCGCTGCGCGCCAAACACGGCAAACCTGCCCCTCGCCATTAAAGAGCCTCGCCATGCCACGGAATGCAAACAACGAACATCACTGGCACGCCATCGCCCAACGCTATGACGTGGAACCGGGCCCGATCAATCTGGAAAACGGCTATTTTGGGCGTATGAGTCACGCCGTGCAGGCCCAGTACCTGGAGCACGTGGCGTTTATCAACCGCAGCAATGCGCTGCATGTGCGCCAGCGTTTCGAGCGCGGTGAGAATGACCAGATCCGCCAACAGCTGGCCGGGCTGGTCGATGCACCTGCCGAGGCCGTGGCCTTCACCCGCAACGCCACCGAAGCCTTGCAGTCGCTGATTCGTAACTACAACTGCCTGCAAGCGGGCGATCAGGTACTGATCAGCGACCTGGAGTACGACACGGTCAAAGGCGCGATGCGTTGGCTGGCGGGCTATCGTGGCGTTGAGGTTATTGAAATTTCCCACACCCACCCGGCCAGTTTCGACAGCCTGCTGCAGACTTATCGCGATGCCTTCACCCAGTACCCGCGCCTGAAGTTGATGGCGTTGACCCACGTGACCCACCGCACCGGCCTGGTGATGCCGGTCGAGGCCATCGCCAAGGCCGCACGTGAACATGGCGTGGACGTGATCCTCGACGGCGCCCATGCCCTGGGCCAGATTGAATTCAACCTGGCTGCGCTGGGTATCCAGTTCGCCGGCTTCAACTTGCACAAATGGATCGGCGCGCCGCTGACCCTGGGCTTCCTGTATATCGCCCCGGAACGCCTGGCCGACATCGACCCGGACATGGGCGAGTTTCACTACCCCGCCACCGACGTGCGGGCGCGTACGCCCTACAGCACACCGAATTTTCCGGCACTGATGACCCTGCCACTGGTACTGCAGGAACATCAGGCATTGGGTGGCGCGGCGGCCAAGGGCGCGCGGGTCAATTACCTGCGGGACCTGTGGGTAAGCCAGGTACGGCCGTTGGCGGCAATCGAGGTGCTGACGCCGGATGATCCACGCCTGTATTGCGGGATTACGGCATTCAAGTTTGTCGGGCGGGATCAGCAGGTGATGGTGGATCGGCTGCTCAAGGACTACCACCTGTTTACCACCACGCGCACAGGGGCGGCGTTTGGCACGTGCATTCGGGTGACGCCGGGGTTGGTGACATCGGCCGAAGACATCAATGTACTGGTCAACGCCATTACCGAATTGAGCGCGGACTAAAAATGTGGGAGCTGGCTTGCCTGCGATAGCGGCGTGTCAGCCACACATCTGGCCCTGATACACCGCTATCAGGGGCAAGCCCTCCCACCTATGGATTTGCATTGGCTTCAAGGTTTTCTGCAGGCAAAAAAAAGCGGTACACCGACCAAGTGCACCGCAAAAATGCCGTTAAGCACAGCAACAACGATTCGGTAAATCAGATCAATCCAGCAGCGCCAGCGCCTGCGCAGTGACTTCCTGGATGCGGGCCCAGTCGCCGTTCTTGACCCATTCCGGGTCGAGCATCCAGCTACCGCCCACGCACATTACGTTTTTCAACGCCATGTAGCTCTTGATGTTGGCCGGGCCAACGCCACCGGTCGGGCAGAATTTCACTTCGCCGAACGGGCCGCCCAGGGCCTTGATGGCCGCCACGCCGCCGCTGACTTCCGCCGGGAACAGCTTGAAGCGGCGATAACCCAGGCCATAGCCTTCCATGATGCCCGAGGCATTGCTGATACCCGGCAGCAGCGGGATCGGGCTGTGCACCGAGGCTTCGAGCAGGTCGCGGGTAATGCCGGGGGTGACGATAAACTGCGAGCCCGCCACTTCAGCAGCTTCGAGCATATGGCGATCGAGCACAGTGCCAGCACCCGTGCACAGTTCAGGGCGTTGCTCGCGCAGTACCTGAATAGCCTTGAGGCCGAACTCGGAACGCAGGGTCACTTCCAATGCGGTCAAACCACCGGCTGCCAGGGCATCGGCCAGCGGCAGGATGTCCTGTTCGCGGGCGATGGTGATCACCGGCAGGATCCGCGCCTTGGCGCAGAGGCTGTCGATCAGGGCAACTTTATCCGCCATGGACACGGTCGGTTGAGGGCTTTTCATAGCGGCTGATCCTTGGCTCATGGGCACCAGTAAATCTCTAATGTAGGTTGCAAAAACGCGCGAATCGGCATGGCAGCGACGTCGTCATTGGCCAGCGCGGCGCTCAAGGTGGTCAATTTCGAGCTGCCGGATATCGACAGCACGGTGTAGGTGGCCGTGGCCAGCAACGCGCGACTCATGGTCAGGCGCTGGTGTGGCACGGTCGGCGCCAGCATTGGCCAGCAACGGCGGGTACCGTCGGCCTGCAGGGCTTCGTTCAGGTTCGGGCTGTTGGGAAACAGCGACGCGGTGTGGCCGTCGTCGCCCATGCCGAGTACCAGCACATCAATGCCTGGCAGTTCGGCCAGCAGGCGATCAGCCTGCTCGGCAGCGTCTTCAAGGTTGGCGGCGGCGCTGTACAGGCTCAGGAACTTCGCCTTGGCCGCCGGCCCCTGCAACAGGTGCTGCTTGAGCAGGCCGGCATTGCTGTCGGCGTGTTCCACCGGCACCCAGCGCTCGTCGGCCAGGGTGATGGTGACCTTGGACCAGTCCAACCCCTGCTTGGCCAGGTGCTGGAAAAACGCCACGGGGCTGCGGCCACCGGACACTACCAGGGTCGCCTCGCCACGCGCACTGATGGCCGCGCGCAGTTGTTCCGCCACGTCCAGCGCCAGGCCTTCGGCCAGCAGCACCGGCGTGCGGTACTCATGGGCGGTGACGCCCTGAGGCAGTTTCAATTCAGATATCGCCATACCACGACCTCCCATCTCGCGTGATCAGTGCAATCGAGCTCATCGGCCCCCAGGACCCCGCCGCATACGGCTTGGGCGCATCACCGGATTTTTTCCACCCGGCGATCAACTGGTCACACCATTTCCACGCGGCTTCGATTTCATCTTTGCGAACAAACAGGTTCTGATTGCCGCGCATCACTTCCAGCAACAACCGCTCGTAGGCATCCGGGATGCGTGCGCTGCGGTAGGTGTCGGAAAAATTCAGTTGCAGTGGCCCGCTGCGCAGTTGCATGCCCTTGTCCAGGCCCTGCTCCTTGGTCATCACGCGCAAGGAAATACCTTCGTCCGGCTGCAGGCGGATGATCAGTTTGTTACTGATCTGCAGGCGCTGCTCAGGGGCGAAGATGTAGTGGGACGGTTCCTTGAAGTGGATAACAATCTGCGACAGCTTTTGCGGCATGCGCTTGCCGGTACGCAGGTAGAACGGCACGCCGGCCCAACGCCAGTTACGGATATCGGCACGCAGGGCGACGAAGGTCTCGGTGTCGCTCTGGGTGTTGGAATTCTCTTCTTCGAGGTAACCCGGCACCGCTTTGCCCGCGCTGTAGCCGGCGATGTACTGGCCGCGCACCACTTGGGTGGTCAGGCCGTCCGGGCTGATGGGCGCCAGGGCCTTGAGCACTTTTACCTTCTCATCGCGGATGCTGTCGGCCGACAGGTCGGCGGGCGGGTCCATGGCGATCAGGCAAAGCAGTTGCAGCAGGTGGTTCTGGATCATGTCCCGCAGTTGGCCGGCCTTGTCGAAGTAACCCCAGCGGCCTTCGATACCGACTTGCTCGGCCACGGTGATTTCCACGTGGGAGATGTAGTTCTGGTTCCACTGGGTTTCGAACAGGCTGTTGGCGAAACGCAGCGCGATCAGGTTCTGGACCGTTTCTTTGCCCAGGTAGTGGTCGATACGGTAGGTGCGGTTTTCCGGGAAAAACTGCGCCACGGCGTCGTTGACCTTGCGCGAGGATTCCAGGTCCGAGCCAATGGGTTTTTCCAGGACCACGCGGGTATTTTCCGCCAGGCCGACCTTGGACAGGTTCTCGCAGATGGCGCCATACACCGCCGCCGGCGTGGCGAAGTAGGCGATCAGGCGTTGTTCGGTGCCGGCGATTTCCGCCAGGGCCACGTAGTCGTCGGCCTTCATGAAGTCGACGTGCACATAGGTCAGGCGCGCCAGGAAACGCTGGGCGATAGCTTCGTCCAGTTCCTTGCCGACGTATTTACGCAATTCTTTTTCGATATGGGCCAGGTGCTGCTGCTCGGAACCGGCTTCACGGGCCAGGGCCAGGATGCGCGTATCGTCGTGCAGCAGGCCGGCACCATCGAGTTGATAGAGGGCAGGAAATAACTTGCGCAGCGCCAGATCACCCACGGCGCCAAACAGGGCAAAGGTGCAGGGTTCTACGGTTATCGAAGGCATGATGTTTGTTCTTTTATCAAGTTAAGCTACAAATACCTTTTTTCAAGGCATCACTCAAGGAAAAATGTAGTAATAACCACAACATTTTCCCGAAATACGCATTCCGAGTGGTGGTGTTCAGCTACCCTCAGTAGGATAGGCCACCGCGAAAAGCCACTCGTCGATTGGTTACCGCCCTTTATTTGCATCGTCGCCCGAAGGAAAGACTGAATGGACCGCGTGCGAAATCTTCTGGAACAGATCCGGAACCGCCTCGAAGAATTGAACAAGGCCGAGCGTAAAGTCGCTGAAGTCATCCTGCTCAACCCGCAGCAGGCCACACGCTTCTCGATCGCCGCCCTCGCCCAGGCCGCCTCGGTCAGCGAACCGACGGTCAACCGCTTCTGCCGCTCGTTCGGCGTCAGTGGTTACCCTGAACTTAAATTGCAGCTGGCGCAAAGTTTGGCCAGTGGCGCCGCGTACGTCAGCCGGGCGGTGGAAGCCGATGATAACCCCGAGGCGTACACGCAGAAGATCTTTGGCAGCGCCATTGCCTCCCTGGACAGCGCCTGCCAGGCCCTGGACCCGGCCCTGATCAGCAAAGCCGTGGACCTGTTGATCCAGGCACGGCAGATCCACTTCTTCGGCCTGGGTGCTTCGGCGCCGGTGGCCATGGATGCGCTGCACAAGTTTTTCCGCTTCAACCTGGCGGTCACCGCCCACGCCGACGTGCTGATGCAACGCATGATCGCGTCGGTGGCGCATACGGGCGAGCTGTTTGTGATCATTTCCTACACCGGGCGTACCCGCGAACTGGTGGAAGTGGCGCGTATTGCCCGGGAAAACGGTGCATCGGTGCTGGGCGTAACGGCCGAGAACTCACCGCTGGCCAAGGCCAGTACGGTGAGCCTGAATATTCCGCTGCCGGAAGACACCGACATCTATATGCCGATGACGTCGCGGATCATTCAGTTGACGGTGTTGGATGTGCTGGCTACTGGCATGACCTTGCGCCGTGGGGTGGATTTCCAGCCGCATTTGCGCAAGATCAAAGAGAGCTTGAATGACAGCCGGTATCCGGTGGGGGATGAGTTTAACTAAGCCAGGTTGTGTGTTGGCTTTACTGGCCCTATCGGGGGCAAGTCGAATCGTCGCACCGCCCCTCCCACATTCGACCGTATTTCAAATGTGGGAGGGGGCTTGCCCCCGATAGGGCCCTCAGCCCCACCACTAAACCCCAGCCCGCGCCTGCAAACTCAAATGCGCCCTCTCCCCCGGCGCCAAACTCGCCCCCGCCATCGCCGACTCCACGCACACAAACCCCGACGCCTCGTTGAAGCTCACCCCCAGCAGCGGCCGGCTGCCCGGGTGCCACACCACGGTGTCGGCGCTGTCGCCGGTGTCGATGCACAGTTCGCGCTGCCAGGCGTGATCCTTGAGGTGCAACTCGCCCTCATGCTGGAACACCCGCTGGCACCCACCATCCACCCGTAGCTCACCTTCCTGCTGGCAGGCTTGGCGACTGAGCTGGTCATAACCCTGCGCACCTTCGAGCCCAGACAGCGCTATCTCGTCGACGTGACCAATACGCCAGTAGGCGTGCAAAGCATGGCTCAACTGGCACGGCAGCTCGTCCTGATGCTCGGTGCTCAGGCGCAGTTCCAGGGTTTCACCCAAGTGCGCGTGCAGGTCGACCTGCCAGTCGCACAATTGCAATTGCCAATGCAGGCGCACGCCGTCGTCGTCGGTGCTGCTGTCGATCAGCTTCCAATCGATCAACCGCGCCCAGCCATGGGACGGCCACGCATTCTCGCTCGGATGGCGGCCATACCAAGGCCAGCACACCGGCACGCCGCCACGGATGGCGCCGACTTGCGGCCACTTGGCCGCGCACCACAACCAGGGTTTCTGGCCACGCGGCTGAAAATGCAGCAGTTGCGCGCCCTGGCGGCTGAACACCGCCTGGCACAGCGGATGGTCGATCACCAACACATCGCGCATCTGAAAGCGTTCCCAGGCGAACACCGGTTGCTCGCGCAGGGATTTGAAAAAGCGTTGCAGCGGATGCTCATGCATGTGCCACGGTCCTGAAGGTCTTTGTAGGCGCTGGCTTGCCTGCGATGCAGGCAACTCGGTGCTTCAGATAAACCAAGGTGATGCCATCGCAGGCAAGCCGACTCCCACACAAAAAAAAGCGGATAGCCATGGCTACCCGCAAAATGCGCACAGAGAGAAGGAGCTTATCGCAACAGCGTTAGAACGTAGACTGGATTTTCAAACCGGCTACGAATGCGTTGTCGACTTTATCCACGCCACCCGGCTGGACAACGTACTGCAGGTTCGGACGCACGGTCAGCCAGTTGGTCACCTTGATGCCGTAGTTGAGTTCGACGTTGTACTCGGTCTCGCGAATCGGCGTGTACAGCGGGTTGTCGTAGTCGTTCACGCCATTGGAGGCGTTGAGCAACTCGGCGTTTTTCTTCACGTCATCGTTGACGTGCAGACGCGCCACACCAATCCCGATGTCGTCTTTTGGACGCGCGTCGAATGGGCCTTTGTAAACCAGCATGAGCGACTGATAGTTGTCGACCAGGTTGGTTTCCTTATCGTGGAAGGTAGCGTTGGCGGCGATGTTCAGGCCGCGCGACGAGTCGCCGTTGTGGCTGGTGAGTTGCTGTTGCGCAACGAACCAGTAGCCTTTCTTGCTGCTGCGGGTACGGTAGTCAGCGCGGGTGGTGGCAGCGTCGTTGCCGTTCACGTCTTCACGTACGTCGGCCGCATCGGCGGCGCTTTTGTAGTAACCCACACGGTATTCGCCTGGCAGGCTATTGACCTTCGGCGACCAGACCAACTCCACCGGAATCACGGTGCCCTTGGTGCCGCTGCCGCTGAGCTTGAAGCCATTACCGTGCTCAAGCTGCGATGGGTTCTGGTTGTAGGCACCGATCTGCGCGTACAACTCAGGCGTGATGTTGTACTTCACGCGGATAGCGGCCTGGCTGACGGGCCAGTTGTACCAGGTGTTTACATAGTTACCCACTTGCGAGCCGCAGAACGACAGGTTCTGGAAGTCGCATGGGAAGGTGTTGAAGTCTTCGCCTTCGCCGAAGTAACCGAGCTTCACGTCCAACTTGTTGTCGAACATCTGGTGCTGGATCCAGAACTGGGTCAGACGCACCATGTGGCCACGGCCGTAGACTTCCATGGACGAACTCAGGGTGCCGGCACGCGGGTCACCGATACGGTCGTTGGAGATGTTCTGGCCATTACGGTTGGTCAGTTGGATCTTGGCCTGGGTGTTATCCCAGCCCCACAGCTTTTGCAGGTCGAGTGCTACGCCCAACCCAAACTGGTCGGAGTAACGGCCGGTTTTGTCGTCGTTATAGCCGCCATGCAGGTTGGCGCCCATTTCCCCGACGTAGTCAGCCTTGATGTCGATACCTTGCTCGATCAGCTTGGTACGCTCGCCACCCCAATCGCCAGTCATCCACTTGGAGCTGGAGCTGAATGCATCGTCTGCCATCGCATTGGCGGACAATACCAGGGCTGCTGCTGCTGACAGTTGGCAGATCAGCCGAGTGTTGTTGTGTTGCTTTTTCATCCCTACATCCTCGTCTTTATTGTTATTAAACTGTTTTTATTTAACGCGGTTTACTTTTTTTATCTAAAACAACAACTTATCTGCTTCAGCGGCCTTTGAATTGGGCCACGTTATCGGCATGCCCTTGTGATGGCAGTGAAGCAGCAGTGCCCAAGCGCTCGCCGGTTTTGGCGTCGAACAGCAATACCTTGGCTGGATCAAATTGCAGGGTCAGGGTCTCGCCCACTTGCGGCGCAACGTCGGGCGCCAAGCGGCAGCAAACCTTGGTGTCATTGAGCTGCACAAACACCAGGGTGTCCGGGCCGGTCGGCTCGGTGACTTGCACCTCGGCACGAATGCTCGATGCACTGTCGCCCTCGCCCGTCGCCAACATGATCTGCTCCGGGCGCAGGCCCAGGATCACGTCGCGGTCTTCGAGGCCTGCGTCGCTCACGTTCAGCGCCAGCTCACAACGGGCCTGGCCGCTGTCGAGCAAGGCGACCAGGCGGCCGTCCTTGCGCTGCAGGCGCAAAGGCACGAAGTTCATTGGAGGTGAACCGATAAAGCTTGCCACAAACTGGTTGGCCGGGTTGTTATAAATTTCCTTCGGCGTACCGAATTGCTGGATGATGCCGTCCTTCATCACCGCCACTTTGTCGCCCAGGGTCATTGCTTCGATCTGGTCGTGGGTTACATAAACCGTGGTGGTCTTGAGGCGCTGGTGCATCAGTTTCATTTCGGTGCGCATCTCGACGCGCAGCTTGGCGTCGAGGTTGGACAGCGGTTCGTCGAACAGGTAGATCTTCGGCCGACGCGCCAAGGCACGGCCCATGGCCACACGCTGCTGCTGGCCGCCGGACAGTTGGCCCGGCTTGCGGTTAAGCAGGTGCTCGATCTGCAGCAGCTTGGCTACGCGCGCCACTTCGGCGTCGATGTCGGCTTGGGGCATCTTGCGGATTTTCAGGCCGAACTCGATGTTCTCGCGCACGCTCATGGTCGGGTACAGCGCGTAGGACTGGAACACCATGGCGATGTCGCGATCCTTGGGGCTCATGCCGCTCACGTCCTGGTCGCCGATCATGATCGCGCCGCCGGTGATGGTTTCCAGGCCGGCGATGCAGTTCATCAACGTCGATTTACCGCAACCCGAAGGCCCTACCAGGATCAGGAATTCGCCTTCCTTGATCGACAGCTCGATGTTCTTCAAGGTGTCGGGCAGGCCGGCACCATAAGTCTTGTTTACATTGCGAAGTTCAAGCGTAGCCATGATTACCCCTTGACCGCGCCGGCCGTGAGGCCGCGCACGAAATACTTGCCTGCGATCACATAGACCAGCAGGGTCGGCAGCCCGGCGATCATCGCCGCCGCCATATCCACGTTATATTCCTTGGCCCCGGTGCTGGTGTTGACCAGGTTGTTCAGCGCCACCGTGATGGGCTGCGAGTCGCCACTGGAGAACACCACACCGAACAGGAAGTCGTTCCAGATCTGGGTGAACTGCCAGATCAGGCAGACCATGATGATCGGCGTCGACATCGGCAGAATGATCTGACGGAAGATGGTGAAGAAACCCGCACCATCCAGGCGTGCCGCCTTGATCAGCGCATCCGGAATGCTCACGTAGTAGTTACGGAAAAACAGCGTGGTAAAGGCCAGCCCGTAGACCACGTGCACAAACACCAGGCCGGTGGTGGTACTGGCCAGGCCCATTTTGCCGAGGGTGAACGACGCCGGCAGCAACACGGTCTGGAACGGCAGGAAGCAGCCGAACAGCAGCAAGCCGAAGAACAGTTGCGAGCCTTTGAAGCGCCAGAACGACAGCACATAGCCGTTCAATGCACCAATGGCGGTGGAGATCAGCACAGCAGGAACGGTGATCTTGATCGAGTTCCAGAAGTAGCCGTCCACGGTGGCCCAGGCCTTGACCCAGCCGATGCCGGTAACCACGGTCGGCCAGCTCAGCAGGTTGCCGGTGCCGATGTCTTCTGGGGTCTTGAAGCTGGTGAGCAACATCACCACCAGCGGCACCAGGTACAGCAGCACGGCGAGGATCAGCACCGCGTAGATCGCGATGCGGCTCAGGCTGATGGCCGGTTTGTTAGCGAGACTAGTCATTACGCTTGGTCCTCAGCTCGGAGTAGAGGTAAGGCACGATGATCGCGAGGATCGCACCGAGCATCAGGATTGCACTGGCCGAGCCCATGCCCATCTGGCCACGACTGAAGGTGAACGAGTACATGAACATCGCTGGCAGGTCGGACGAGTAGCCCGGGCCGCCGGCGGTCATCGCCGCGACCAGGTCGAAGCTCTTGATCGCAATGTGCGCCAGGATCATCACCGCACTGAAGAACACCGGGCGCAGGCTTGGCAGCACCACGCTCCAGTAGATGCGCGGCAGGCTCGCGCCGTCGATCTGCGCCGCACGCACGATCGATTGATCAACCCCACGCAGGCCGGCAAGGAACATCGCCATGATGAAACCCGAGGCTTGCCACACGGCGGCAATCACCAGGCAGTACACCACGCGGTCCGGGTCGATCAGCCAGTCCAGGCGGAAGCCTTCCCAGCCCCAGTCACGCAGGAGTTTGTCCAGGCCCATGCCCGGGTTGAGCAGCCATTTCCAGGCGGTACCGGTGACGATCATCGAGAGCGCCATCGGGTACAGGTAAATGGTGCGGATAAAACCTTCGCGGCGGATTTTCTGGTCGAGGAAGATCGCCAGGGTCACGCCGATAACCAGGGTGATGCCGATAAACATCCCGCCGAAAAGTGCCAGGTTCTTGCTCGCTACCCACCAGCGGTCGTTGTCAAACAACCGCGCGTATTGCGCAAGGCCCGCCCATTTGTAGCTCGGCAGGAACGTAGAGGTCGTGAACGAGAGTACAAACGTCCACAGGATGTAGCCGTAGAAGCCCACCAACACGATGAACATGCTGGGCGCCAGCACCAGTTTGGGTAGCCAGCGCTGCAGTGCATCGAACGGCGAGGCTTTGCTGAACACAGCAACAGAACTCATGGGGAAATCCAATACAAGGAAAAGGACTACAGGAACAAGCCTTGTGAGGGGTCAGGGGTCCCCCTCACAAGGTCAACCATTACTTGGCAGACTTGATCGCAGCGCCAAGTTTCTTGGCGGTGTCGGCCGGGTCGGCTTTCGGGTCGTTGATGTAGTTGGTCACGACATCGAAGAACGCACCTTGCACAGCCAGGGTGGTGGCCATGTTGTGCGCCATGCTTGGTTGCAGGCCGCCGGTCTTGGCGTCTGCCAGGAAGTCCTTGGCAGCGGTCTGGGCGCAGGAGTCGAAGCCGTACGATTCCATTTTGTTCAGCATGTCGTTACGCACAGGGATCGAACCCTTGTTGATGCTGAAGACTTTCTGGAAGTTTTCACCCAGCACGATTTTGGCGATGTCCTGCTGACCCGCCGCCGTGCCTTTGTCTTTCTGCTTGAACACCGCCAGGGAGTCGATGTTGTAGGTGAAGGCTTTGTCGGTGCCTGGGAAGGCTACGCACTCGTAGTCCTTGCCGGCGACTTTCTTGGCGGCGGTCCATTCGGACTTGGCCCAGTCACCCATGATCTGCATGCCGGCCTTGCCGTTGATGACCTTGCCCGCTTCCAGGTTCCAGTCCTGGCCCTTGCCGTCGACGTCCATGTAGGTCGCGACTTTCTTCAGCTCAGTCAGGGACTTGACCATTTCCGGGCCGGTCAGGGCTTTTTCATCCAGGTCGACCAGGGCTTTCTTGTAGCCATCGGCACCCATCACCGACAACACAACCGCTTCGAATACGGTGCTGTCCTGCCATGGCTGGCCACCGTGGGCGAGCGGGATGAAGCCAGCGGCCTTGAGCTTGTCGCCGGCGGCGTAGAATTCTTCGAGGGTGGTCGGGTTCTTGGTGATGCCGGCTTTCTTGAAGACTTCCGGGTTGATCCACAGCCAGTTAACGCGGTGGATGTTGACCGGTACGGCGACGTAATCACCGTCGTACTTCACGGTATCGGAGACTTTCTTGTCGAGCAGGGAGTCCCACTTTTCTTGCTTGGCAACGTCTTTCAGGACGTCGGTGTCGAGCAGGCCAGTGGAGGCCCATTCCTGGATGTCCGGGCCTTTGATCTGGGCAACGCCTGGCGGGTTGCCGGCTACCGCGCGGCTTTTCAGCACGGTCATGGCGGTGGCGCCACCGCCACCGGCGACGGCCCCGTCTTTCCAGGTGAAACCGTCTTTCTCAACTTGGGCCTTCAGTACATCTACAGCCGCTTTCTCACCGCCCGAGGTCCACCAATGCACAACTTCAACCGAACCTTTGGAGTCGGCGGCAAATGCACTGAGGGGAAACAACGAGGCAATGGAAATAGCGACGGCGAGGCGATTAATCGCGTTCATCTGAGTACCTTTTCTTGTTGTTATGCATGCAAGTCTAGAGCTTGCGCTGCACGGAGTTTAAACATGGATTTTTTAAACGCAGGTAACAAAGGGATGCACAAATGTCACCACTTGGTGACATAGCACCCAGCCCCCGTGGCACTGGCCATGCTTGGCGCTAACGGCAGCGCAGGCAGCAATACCGCTTGCCAGGCATGGTACAGGTCCGGTTTACCCCCCCAGATGTTGCTGCTGGGTTGGTTGTGCGGGTTGAGTTCGTGGTGCCAGCTGCCGTCGGTACGGTCGATAAAGTAGCTGTCGCAGAACTCCCAGAAACGTCGGTACCAGGTTTCGTAGTGCAACTCCCCGGTACGTTTGAGCAGGGCCTGTGCAGCGGCGCTGGCTTCGCAATGGGTCCAGTGCAGGCGCTCGCGCACCACCGGGCGTTGATTCCAGTCCAGGGTGTAGACGATGCCGGGGGCACCGTCTACCGCCCAGGCGTATTCGCAGGCGCTGGCGAACAGGCCCTTGGCGTCGCTGAGCAACCAATCCGGCGTCGCCAGCCCAGCCTGCAGGCGCGCCGCCTCCAGGTGCAGCACCAGCCGCGCCCACTCGAAACCGTGGCCGGGGGTGATGCCATAGGGGCGGAAGCCGTCAGCGGGGTTGTCTTCGTTGTAGCCCAGCACGGGTTGCCACTGGGCGTCGAAATGCTCGATCACCATGAACCTGTTAGCGGCGGCGTGGCTGTGGATAACACGTTCGACAATGCGCAACGCGCGGTCCAACCAGCGCGTATCGCCCGTGACGTCCGCCAGCGCGAGGAACGCTTCGGTGGCGTGCATGTTGCTGTTGGCGCCGCGATAGGCTTCGACGCCGCTCCAGTCCTGGGCAAAGGATTCGAGCATCACGCCTTCCTCCTCACTCCAGAAAAACTGGTCGATGATATGAATAGCGTCATTCAACAGGTTGTGTGCGCCCGGTGCGCCAGCCACCACCGCCGAGCTGGCGGCCAGGGCGACAAACGCATGCAGGTAGGCAGCCTTGCCACGGTTGCCGTCGACGGCATGGGGCGCGGCGAACCAGCCACCGTGTTGGCTGTCGCGCAGCGCGCCAGCCAGGGCCGCGACGCCATGCGCCACCAAGTCGGCATACCCCGGCAGGCCAAGGGCGTGGGCCATGGCGAAGCTGTGGGTCATGCGGGCGGTGTTCATGGTTTCGGCGTGGGCATCGGCCGGCAGTTGGCCTTTATCGTCCAGATTGCCAAAACCATCGGGCAGGCGGGAGGCCTTGGCGAACGTGAGCAGGCGTTGGCCTTCGGCAGCAAGCCAGGCGTGGTGGGCAGGTGCATTCAGCCAACTGCTGGCAGGCAGTGGTTGCGTGGTCATGGGTGGCCCTTATTATTTTTTGTGGGATGACCGGAGTCTAAACAAGGGCACGGGAGGGGCAAGTAACGAAGGGGATGGGAAATGTCACCAGGTGGTGACAATCTTTGCAGCCCGGCCAATTCGACTCTTGGTCACAGTTTGAAATGTGGGAGGGGCGGTGCGACGATTTGACTTGCCCCTGATGGCGGTGGGTCAGTGAAGGAAGTATCTACTGAACCACTGCCATCGGGGGCAAGCCCCCTCCCACATTTAGTAATGCAGTGTCGCTTATTGGGTGAGCGGCGTGATCCGTGCCGGCGCGTTCATTTGCTGGCTCAAGCTCTGCACCTGGCTCTGCAAGGTGGTGATATTGCGTGTGGTCTGGATGCGGAATACGTCGAACTCTTTATTGGTCGGCGCATCGCTGTTGGCCGGCTGGTTATCCTGCGCGCTCTTGAGCACCACCAGGTCCTGCTCGATACGGGCGATGGCCGCGCTCGGGTTGGGCTGTTTCTTCAGCGCCGCAACGTCGGCGACCAGTTCCTTGATCTCGGTATCGCGCTTGCCGGCATCGCCTTGCGCCGCCTTGAGGGTCGCCACGGCGTCAGTCAGCGCTTGCACCTGGCCTTGCAGCTTGGCATTGGCGTTCGACAGGTCGGTAGTGCTGGCGGTCATCTGCGCGAGGCGCTTGTCCAGCTCGGTGGCCTGGCCGGCCACGCCGACTTGCTGCTTGCCCTGCTCCAACAACTGGGTTTCCAGCTGCTTGATCTGCAGTTTCAGCGCTTCGCTGCCGTTGTTCACAGTCGCCTCGCTGGCCACCACTTTGCCGGAAATATCCTGCAGGCGCCCCGCCGCTTCTTCGCTGATGCGCGCAAAGCTTTCCTGGGTCGCGACCAGTTGCTGGCCCATCAGGGAAATCTGCTGAAAGCTCCACCAGGCAAGGCCGGCGAAGGCGATCAGCAGCGCGCCGACCAAGGCCCAGAGCGGCCCGGTACTGGCGCTCTTGACCTTGACCACTGGGGCGGTGCGTGAGCGCACGGACGTGGCGGGGCTCGGTTCGAAGTCATCGTCGTCCCCTTGGTCGGCCCGCAGGCTGGGAACATTGTCGAAGTCGTCGTTGGCATCGTTACGCATGAATCAAACCCTGAATCGGTGAGATGGCTACCTGTAAGGTCGAGCGACGGGAGTATAAACCGCAGTCCCGGCGCACTGATCGACCGGGAAGCCTGAATTCGGTTCCCGATGTGTTACCTGTTGTGAGCTTATTTCAGCCCCGGATCCTGCGCCTTCCACCAACTGCAGAATTCGTCGAGGGCGGTCCACAGGCTGACTTTGGGCTCGTAGTCCAGATAATGCCTGGCCCGGCTGATGTCGAGGGTGAAATCTTTGTTCATCACCTGCATGCCCAAGCGCGACAAGGCCGGCTCCGGACGCCCGGGCCACAGCGCGCAAAATGCCTCGTTCAACGCGGCCACGCTGTAGGACAAGCCGTAGGAGCGATAACGCGTGACCTGGGGCAGCTCCATCTGGCGCATCACGTAGTTCACTACATCCCACACCGGCACAGGGGTGCCATTGCTGATGTTGTAGGCCTTGCCCAACGCCGAGCCGGTGGCGAGCAAACTGCTCAACAGGGCTTCGTTGAGGTTGTGCACGCTGGTGAAGTCAACTTTGTTGAGGCCATCGCCGACGATGGCCAGGCGGTTCTTGCGCTGCATTTTCAACAGGCGCGGGAAAATACTCATGTCACCGGCGCCGGTGACAAACCGCGGGCGCAGGGCCAGCACTTCAAGGCCGAACTCCTGGGCGCCGAACACCTTCTGTTCCGCCAGGTATTTGGTGGCGGCGTAGGGGTGCTTGAAACGCTTGGGGACCTGCTCTTCGGTCAGCCCCAGGTGGTCGCGCCCGTCGAAGTAGATCGACGGCGACGACAAATGCACCAGGCGCCCGACCCGCTGCTTGAGGCAGGCTTCGACGACGTTTTCGGTGACCAGCACATTGCCTTGATGAAAGTCCTGGTACTTGCCCCACAGCCCCACGGCGCCGGCGCAATGCACCACGGCTTCGACGTCACGGCACAGGTCGCGCACCAGGTCGGCATCATTCAAATCACCCTGGATAAACTCGGCGCCGCGCCTTACCAGGTGTTCCACACCTTCGGCGCGTCGCCCGTTGACCCGCACGTCCAGGCCCTGCTCCAAGGCGAAACGCGCAAAGCGCCCGCCGATGAAGCCGCTTGCGCCGGTGACCAGAATTTTCATGTATTACCCCGTGTACTTTCGTTTTTCATCGCTATTGCGTTGACGCCCACCATCACTCCAACGGCACCAACCATTGGCCGCACGCCTGGGCCAGGTGATCGGTCAACAGGCCCAACAGTTGCCCGCCACTGCGCCAATGATGCCAGTACAACGGCACATCGATGGGCTTATCTGGCAATAACTCCACCAGCACACCGCGTTCCAGCTGGTCGCGCACCTGCAATTCCGGCACCAGGCCCCAGCCGAGCCCGGCTTCGGTGAGGCGGATAAAGCCTTCGGAAGACGGGCATAAATGATGTTCGAAACCACCGTCCACACCGAGCGATGCCAGGTAGCGGTGCTGCAGGAAATCATCCGGGCCGAACACCAGCGCAGGTGTGCGTGCCAATTGGTCGGCGCGCACGCCTGTGGGAAAGTGCCGCGCAATAAACGCCGGGCTGGCCAGCGCCCGATAGCGCATGGCGCCGAGCAACAGGCTGCGCGCACCGGCCACCGGGCGTTCGCTGGCGCAGATGCAGGCGGCGACTTCACCGGCACGCATGCGCTTGAGGCCTACGGTCTGGTCTTCCACCACCAGGTCCAGCAGCAAATGCTGCTCGGCACAAAAGCCACTGACCGCCTCGGCCCACCAGGTGGCCAGGCTGTCGGCATTCAGCGCGATGCGCAGCCGTTCGGGCATGCCCTCGGCGTCCAGCGCCGGCACCTGGCTTTGCAGGTCGCGCTCGAGCAACCGCACCTGTTGCACATGGTTCAGCAGGCGCCGGCCGATATCCGTGGGCGTCGGCGGCGTGGCCCGCACCAGCACCGGCTGGCCGATGCGCGCTTCGAGCAATTTGATCCGCTGGGAAATCGCCGATTGCGACACTCCCAACACCTGGGCGCCGCGTTCGAAGCCAGCCTGTTCCACCACTGCCGCCAGGGCAGAGAGCAATTTATAGTCGAACATCAGTTTCTCTAATGAGCGATCAGCAATATTGGTTTTTCTTATACAGCTTGCCCCATGAGAATAGCCAGCATCGCGTCTCTCTCTATAAGGAACTTCACATGGCTGGCGAAACCGCCCTGGCAACCCTGCTGCGCAGCATGAGCCCACACCTCAATGACGGTGACTACGTGTTCTGCACCCTGCCCGACCACCACATCCCGGCTGGCTGCGAAATCATCGGCAGCTTTCGGGAACAGGAAGGCTTGACGCTGATCCTCGAGCGCCAACAGGCGGAGCGCGCCGGCCTGGCCTTCGACTACGTCGCCGCGTGGATCACCCTGAATGTGCATTCGGCCCTGGAAGCCGTGGGCCTGACCGCCGCCTTCGCCAGCGCGCTGGGCCAGGCCGGCATCAGTTGCAATGTGATTGCCGGTTATTACCACGATCACCTGTTTGTCGGCCGCGCAGATGCCGAGCACGCCATGGATGTGCTGCGCCAGTTGGCGGCAGACGCGGAGTAAACCTTATGTGGCAAAGCTATCTCAATGGCCTGCTGGTGGCCCTCGGCCTGATCATGGCGATCGGTACGCAAAACGCCTTTGTGCTGGCGCAAAGCCTGCGCCGTGAACATCACCTCCCGGTGGCGGCACTGTGCGTGGTGTGCGATGCCCTGCTGGTGGCGGCCGGGGTGTTCGGCCTGGCCACAGTGCTGGCGCAAAACCCGCTGCTGCTGGCGATTGCCCGCTGGGGTGGCGCGGCGTTTCTGTTGTGGTACGGCACCCTGGCGTTGCGTCGGGCGTGTTCGAAACAGAGCCTGGAGCAAGGCGGTAACCTCAAGGTGCGTTCCTTGCGCGCGGTGTTGCTGAGCGCCCTGGCAGTAACGCTGCTAAACCCCCACGTGTACCTGGACACCGTGCTGCTGATTGGCTCACTGGGCGCGCAACAAACCGAACCCGGTGCCTATGTGGCCGGCGCGGCCAGCGCTTCGCTGCTGTGGTTTTCGACCCTGGCGCTGGGGGCGGCATGGCTGGCGCCGTGGCTGGCACGCCCGGCGACGTGGCGCCTGCTGGACCTGCTGGTGGCGGTGATGATGTTCAGCGTGGCCTATCAATTAATAAGCGCGCCTTGAACTTATTCCAAAAGGCTCTGGAACCTCTATCCCACACAGTTGTTGCGTGGTTTTGCCGCACCCCCGGTGCTATGATCCTGCCCCTGCGCCGCAAAGAGTACAAACTCCCCGGCGCTTGTTTGGCCGCCCGTGATCGGCCTTGCGCTCACCGCAACTGACCTGATTAGGAGAATCATCATGGCTTTCGAATTGCCGCCGCTGCCCTACGCACACGATGCCCTGCAGCCGCACATTTCCAAGGAAACCTTGGAATTCCACCACGACAAGCACCACAACACCTATGTCGTGAACCTGAACAACCTGGTGCCTGGCACCGAGTTCGAAGGCAAGACCCTGGAAGAGATCGTCAAGTCCTCTTCGGGCGGCATCTTCAACAACGCCGCTCAGGTCTGGAACCACACGTTCTACTGGAACTGCCTGGCGCCAAACGCCGGCGGTCAACCTACCGGCGCACTGGCTGAGGCGATCAACGCAGCCTTCGGTTCGTTCGACAAGTTCAAAGAAGAGTTCACCAAGACTTCCGTCGGCACCTTCGGTTCCGGTTGGGGCTGGCTGGTGAAAAAGGCTGACGGTTCCCTGGCCCTGGCCAGCACCATCGGCGCCGGCAACCCGCTGACCAACGGCGACACCCCGCTGTTGACCTGCGACGTCTGGGAACACGCTTACTACATCGACTACCGCAACGTGCGTCCAAAGTATGTGGAAGCGTTCTGGAACCTGGTCAACTGGAAGTTCGTGGCTGAGCAGTTCGAAGGCAAGACCTTCACTGCCTAAGCACCGCTTGCAGTAGAAAGAGCCCGGCGATTGCCGGGCTTTTTTATGAGTACAGAAAAGTAATGCAGGACGTGTGGAACTCACCGATATGAATTTGCCACCCAGGCAGCGAGAGAAATAACTCTCTCATTTCATGTAGGAGCGTCCTCAATGGATCCGATATCGGTGGGTATGTCTGTTATGTCCGCAGCGATGCCTGTAGTAGGCCAGG
Source organism: Pseudomonas sp. S09G 359 (assembly GCF_002843605.1). Lineage (NCBI taxonomy): Bacteria > Pseudomonadati > Pseudomonadota > Gammaproteobacteria > Pseudomonadales > Pseudomonadaceae > Pseudomonas > Pseudomonas sp. S09G 359. The sequence goes on from NZ_CP025263.1 coordinate 5,360,066, forward strand.
GCATGGATTTGGCGGGAAAATTTCTGGATTTGGCGGGAAAAGCCATGGATGCAAAAAATGGCGGCGAAGATAAGGAGCAGGGCAAAGTCTGTGAAGACACGCATCAAAAAAATCCGATGCAGATTACTTTCAACGGATAAAACCGTTGATGTTCCACGCGCGGGACGCCAAAAAGGCATTCGCCTTCACTTCCGCGCGCAGTACACGAGGGCGGCGAATTTCACCCGCCCTCTTCCTGCCCGACCTTTCCTCCACTGCCCTGCGATCTCTCCAGCCCTAATGTTCCTTTGACTGCCATCACCAGATTGCCAATACTCATGGCATATTGAGGCTACCCGCATGGAACAAGGAATGACCCTTTGAAGCTGGAACTCAAGAACAGCTTGTCGGTGAAGTTGCTCCGGGTTGTGCTGCTCTCGGCATTGATCGTGGGTGTTGCGCTGAGCGTGGCGCAAATCGTCTTCGATGCCTACAAGACGCGCCAGGCCGTGGCCGGAGATGCCCAGCGCATCCTCGACATGTTTCGCGACCCCTCGACCCAGGCCGTCTACAGCCTGGACCGCGAGATGGGTATGCAAGTCATTGAGGGCCTGTTCCAGGACGACGCCGTGCGCATGGCGTCCATCGGCCATCCCAACGAAACCATGCTGGCGGAAAAAAGCCGCGCCTTGCAAAAAGCCCCCAGCCGTTGGCTGACCGACCTGATTCTTGGACAGGAACGCACCTTTACCACGGCCCTGGTCGGTAAAGGCCCCTACAGCGAGTATTACGGTGACCTGAGCATCACCCTCGACACGGCCACCTATGGGCAGGGGTTTATCGTCAACTCGGTGATCATCTTTATTTCCGGGGTGCTGCGTGCCCTGGCCATGGGCCTGGTGCTGTACCTGGTCTATCACTGGCTGCTGACCAAACCGCTGTCGCGGATCATCGAGCACCTGTCGTCGATCAACCCCGACCGGCCCAGCGAACACAAGATCCCGCAGCTCAAGGGTCACGAACGCAACGAACTGGGGCTGTGGATCAATACCGCCAACCAGTTGCTCGAATCCATCGAGCGCAATACCCATCTGCGCCATGAGGCTGAAAGCAGCCTGCTGCGCATGGCCCAGTACGACTTCCTGACCGGCCTGCCCAACCGCCAGAAACTGCAGGAGCAACTGGACAAGATCCTGATCGACGCCGGCCGCCGGCAACGGCGCGTGGCGGTGTTGTGCGTGGGGCTGGATGATTTCAAAAGCGTCAACGAGCAGTTCACCTACCAGGCCGGCGACAAATTGCTGCTGGCCCTGGCCGACCGCCTGCGCGCCCACAGTGGCCGCCTTGGTGCCCTGGCCCGCCTGGGTGGCGACCAGTTCGCGCTGGTGCAAGCCGATATCGACCAACCCTACGAAGCGGCCGAGTTGGCGCAAAGTATCCTCGATGACCTCGAAGCGGAGTTCGCCCTCGACCACGAGGAAATCCGCCTGCGCGCCACCATCGGCATCACCCTGTTCCCGGAAGATGGCGACAGCACCGAGAAGCTGCTGCAAAAAGCCGAACAGACCATGACCCTGGCCAAGAGCCGTTCGCGCAACCGCTATCAGTTTTATATCGCCAGCGTCGACAGCGAGATGCGTCGCCGCCGCGAGCTGGAAAAAGACCTGCGCGAGGCCCTCAGCCGCAACCAGTTCCACTTGGTGTACCAGCCACAGATCAGCTACCGCGACCACCGCGTGGTCGGCGTGGAAGCGTTGATCCGCTGGCAGCACCCGGAACACGGGCTGGTGCCGCCCGACCTGTTCATCCCGCTGGCGGAACAGAATGGCACCATTATTCCGATTGGCGAGTGGGTGCTGGACCAGGCCTGCCGACAATTGCGCGAATGGCACGACCTGGGCTTCAGCGACCTGCGCATGGCGGTCAACCTGTCCACCGTGCAGTTGCACCACACCGAGTTGCCGCGGGTGGTCAACAACCTGATGCAGATCTACCGCCTGCCGCCGCGCAGCCTGGAGCTGGAAGTGACCGAAACCGGCCTGATGGAAGACATCAGCACGGCCGCCCAGCACCTGCTGAGCCTGCGCCGTTCCGGTGCATTGATCGCCATTGATGACTTTGGCACCGGCTACTCATCCTTGAGCTACCTGAAAAGCCTGCCCCTGGACAAAATCAAGATCGACAAGAGCTTCGTCCAGGACCTGCTCGACGACGACGACGATGCAACCATCGTGCGCGCCATCATCCAATTGGGTAAAAGCCTGGGCATGCAGGTGATTGCCGAAGGGGTGGAAACCCCTGAACAAGAGGCCTACATCATTTCCGAAGGCTGCCATGAAGGTCAGGGCTACCACTACAGCAAACCCTTGCCGGCGCGGGAGTTGGCGGTCTTTTTGAAGCAGGCCGAGCGCAATAACGCGGCGATTCTGTGACGTGGTGAACCCAAGGTTCTTATGCCAGACGGGCTCAAAGTGGCGAGCGGGCTTGCCCGCGTCGGGCTGCGAAGCGGCCCCTGTCCAGGCCCCGAGGAATAGTTTTAAGGCTGCTTCGCAGCCTAACGCGGGCAAGCCCGCTCGCCACAGTAAGCTCGCTAGCCACAGCACGCTCGCTCGCCACAGAACAATACTAAATATTTCCCGCGTATAACCCTTTACACAAAATGCAAATCTTTCGCATTATGTCGCAGTTTTTGCGCTCCCCCGCGCGCCCTATCAACAACCGAAGCAGGATGTTCGCCATGATTCGTATGCCCCTGGCCACCGCCAGTCTGCTGGCCATTGCTATTTCTCTCGCCGGTTGCGGCGAAGGTAAAGACAAGGCCGCAGCGCCCCAGGCGCCGACCCCGGCCGCCAGCACTACCGCACCAGCGGCTGCCGCCCCTGCCGGCCAGGTCGACGAAGCGGCCGCCAAGGCCGTGGTCGCGCATTACGCAGACATGGTGTTCGCGGTGTACAGCGATGCCGAGACCACTGCAAAAACCCTGCAAACCGCCATCGACGCCTTCCTCGCCAAGCCGAACGACGACACCCTGAAAGCCGCCCGCACCGCCTGGATCGCCGCACGTGTGCCGTATCTGCAGAGTGAAGTGTTCCGCTTCGGCAACACCATCATCGACGACTGGGAAGGCCAGGTGAACGCATGGCCACTGGACGAAGGCCTGATCGACTACGTCGACAAGTCCTACGAACACGCCCTGGGTAACCCCGGCGCCACCGCCAACATCATCGCCAACACCGAAGTGCAGGTCGGCGAAGACAAGGTCGACGTAAAAGACATCACCCCGGAAAAACTCGCCAGCCTCAATGAGCTGGGCGGTTCCGAGGCCAACGTCGCCACCGGCTACCACGCCATCGAATTCCTGCTCTGGGGCCAGGACCTCAACGGCACCGGCCCAGGCGCCGGCAACCGCCCTGCGTCGGACTACCTGACCGGCGACGGCGCCACTGGCGGCCACAACGAGCGTCGCCGCGCCTACCTGAGCGCCGTGACCCAGCTGCTGGTCAGCGACCTGCAGGAAATGGTCGGCAACTGGAAACCTAACGTCGAAGACAACTACCGCGCCACCCTCGAGGCAGAACCTGCCACCGACGGCCTGCGCAAAATGTTGTTCGGCATGGGCAGCCTGTCCTTGGGCGAGCTGGCCGGTGAGCGTATGAAGGTGTCCCTGGAGGCCAACTCGCCGGAAGACGAGCAGGACTGCTTCAGCGATAACACCCACAACTCGCACTTCTACGACGCCAAGGGCATCCGCAACGTCTACCTGGGCGAGTACACCCGTGTCGACGGCAGCAAAATGACCGGCGCCAGCCTGTCGTCCCTGGTGGCCAAGGCCGACCCGGCCGCTGACACCGCGTTGAAAGCCGACCTGGCTGCGACCGAAGCGAAGATCCAGGTCATGGTTGACCACGCCAACAAGGGTGAGCACTACGACCAACTGATCGCCGCGGGTAACGATGCGGGCAACCAGATCGTGCGTGACGCCATCGCCTCGCTGGTCAAGCAGACCGGTTCGATCGAAGCCGCTGCCGGCAAGCTGGGTATCAGCGACCTGAACCCGGATAACGCCGATCACGAGTTCTGATCCGTGCCGAGTTGAAAAAGGCGACCTTCGGGTCGCTTTTTTTATGCGCTATCCCACCACAACTAAACCCATGTGGGAGGGGGCTTGCCCCCGATAGCGGTGTGCCAGTCAAGGACGTATCTGCTGACCCACCGCGATCGGGGGCAAGCCCCCTCCCACATTTGAGCCATGGCGTTCCCAAGTCTCCCGGTTTACATGCCTTGCACCCCAGGTAGAATGGCGCCTCTGCCCTATTTCGAGCGAACTTCATGGCGTTGCCGACCCTACGCATCATCGGTTTCATTATCGGCATCTTCCTGATCACGCTCGCGATCGCCATGGTCGTGCCCATGGCCACCCTGGTGATCTTCGAACGCACCAGCGACCTGCCGTCGTTCCTGTGGGCCAGCCTGATCACCTTTATCGCCGGGTTGGCGCTGGTAATTCCCGGCCGTCCCGAGCATGTGCACCTGCGCCCGCGCGACATGTACCTGCTCACCGTGACCAGCTGGGTGGTGGTGTGTGTGTTCGCCGCGCTGCCATTTCTGCTGACCCAGCACATCAGCTACACCGACTCGTTTTTTGAAAGCATGTCCGGCATCACCGCCACCGGTTCCACGGTGTTGAGCGGCCTGGACACCATGTCGCCGGGCATTCTGATGTGGCGCTCGCTGCTGCACTGGCTCGGTGGCATCGGCTTTATCGGCATGGCGGTGGCGATCCTGCCGCTGCTGCGCATTGGTGGCATGCGCCTGTTCCAGACCGAGTCCTCGGACCGCTCGGAAAAGGTCATGCCGCGCTCGCACATGGTGGCGCGGCTGATCGTGGCCGCCTACGTGGGCATCACCATCCTTGGCAGCCTGGCGTTCTGGTGGGCCGGCATGGGCCTGTTCGATGCGATCAACCATGCGATGTCGGCGATTTCCACCGGTGGGTTCTCCACCTCCGATGAATCCCTGGCCCACTGGAAACAACCGGCGGTGCACTGGGTGGCGGTGGTGGTGATGATCCTCGGCAGCCTGCCGTTCACCCTGTATGTGGCCACGTTGCGCGGCAACCGCAGGGCCTTGCTCAAGGACCAGCAGGTACAGGGCCTGCTCGGTTTGCTGGTGGTGACTTGGCTGGTGCTCGGCACCTGGTACTGGTGGACCACCAACCTGCATTGGCTGGACGCTTTGCGCCATGTGGCGTTGAACGTGACGTCGGTGGTGACCACTACCGGTTTTGCACTGGGGGACTACAGCCTGTGGGGCAACTTCTCACTGATGCTGTTCTTCTACCTGGGTTTTATCGGCGGCTGCTCGGGGTCGACGGCGGGCGGGATCAAGATCTTCCGCTTCCAGGTCGCCTATATCCTGCTCAAGGCCAACTTGAACCAGTTGATTCACCCACGCGCGGTGATCAAGCAGAAGTACAACGGCCACCGCCTCGACGAAGAAATCGTGCGGTCGATCCTGACCTTCTCGTTTTTCTTTGCGATCACCATCTGCGCCATCGCCCTGGCGTTGTCGCTGCTGGGCCTGGACTGGATGACCGCGCTGACCGGCGCCGCCAGTACCGTGTCCGGCGTCGGCCCGGGCCTGGGGGAAACCATCGGCCCGGCCGGCAATTTCTCCACGTTGCCAGACGCCGCCAAGTGGATCCTGTCCCTGGGCATGCTGCTGGGCCGGCTGGAGATCATTACAGTCTTTGTTCTGTGTATCCCGGCGTTTTGGCGTCACTGACCGTCGACGCTTCCAGCAACCGCGCTCGGTACTCGCCGGGCGTGGCATCGAACCAGCGGCGAAACGCACGGAAGAAATTGCTCGGGTCGGCAAAGCCCAACAGGTAGGCAATTTCCAGCAGGGTCATGCTCGGCTGGGCCAGGTACTGTTCGGCCAATTCGCGGCGGGTGTCGTCGAGCAGGGTCTGGAAACTGGTGCCCTCCTCCTGCAAACGCCGCTGCAAGGTGCGCTGCGAAAGGTGCAGGGTCTGGGCCACCACCTCGCGCTTGGGTTCGCCCTGGGGCAGCAAGCGGCACAACACCTGGCGTGCCTTGTGGGTCACGCGGCTTTCAGAAAACCGCGCCAGGTATTCGCCGGCAAACCGATCATGCAGCAGCGCCATGGCTTCGTTGGCGGTGGGCAACGGCGCGTCCATATCGGCCCGCTCGAAGATCAGCGCGTCATACGGCGCATTGAATTCCAGGGGCGCATGGAAGGCTTGTTTGTAGGGCGCCAGATCCAACGGCTGCTCACCCTGCAACAACACTTTGCGCGGTTGCAGGGTGCGCCCGGTCAGCCAGCCACACAGCGCCAGTGCACTGGCCAGCGAGGCTTCGGCGCTTTGCCGGGTCGGTGGGAGGTGATCGCCATGCACCGTCAGAATCAGCGCATAGCCTTCGGGTAACAGTCGGAAACTCAAGTCGGCGCTTTCGGCAATGATGCGCTGGTAGCGCACCAGGCGCATAAAACCTTCGGCCAGGGTGTTGCTGGACATCAGCGCGTAACCGGCCACATGAAACGACGCCGGGCGCACCACCTTGCCCATGTTCAGGCCAATCGCCGGGTTGCCCGACAGCTCCACCGCACGCTGCCACAGCCGAGTCATGGAGTCCTGCGGGAAGCGTGCATCGGGGTCATTCAGCGCGGCGTAGTCCAGGCCCAGTTGCTTGAACAAGGCGCGGCAATCCAGGCCGTCCATCTCCAATGCCTTGACGATGCCCATTGCCCAGCTTGCAGAAGTTGTTCGTTCGCTCATGGCGTCTTCTTAATAAAGCAGGCTCAAACGGCAGCCAGGAAGCCAAGGATACTAAAGTGGCATCTATTGTCACTGGCTGTTACCACTGATCACTCTAGACTCAAATAAGCTCCCCGCCGAACATCTGTTGGGCGGTACAACAATCAAAGGGCCGGTCGCCGTGGAAAATATCAAGCGATTCAATAGCTTCGCCGAGTTCTACCCGTACTACCTGGCGGAACATGCCAACAGCACCTGCCGGCGCCTGCACTTTATCGGCACCACGCTGGTGATCGGCATTCTGGCGTACGCCATCGGCAGAGGGTCCTTGGGCTTGTTGCTGGCCGTGCCAGTTGCCGGCTACAGCTTTGCCTGGATCGGGCACTTCTTCTTCGAAAAGAACCGCCCGGCAACCTTTCAGCACCCGTTCTACAGCTTGTTGGGTGATTTTGTGATGTACCGCGACATGGTCTTGGGCAAGGTGCCGTTCTAGCGGTGTGACCTCTTGTCACTTGTGTAAAGCATGAAAATTCGGACATCCGTCGACATAAAACTCTTTTTGTCATTTTCAGTGCTGTATCCTGCCAAGGCTTTTTGAGAGCGCGGAATCACCTGCGATTGAAAAAACAGACCTTGCGAGGAGCGACGACGATGCACGAGATACCTAATCTCCCCTTCCCAAGCCTGCACCCTACAGAGCAGCCAACACCGCAGCAGGCCAGCGACAAACAGCCTGAGGCCAAAGAAGCAAAACCAGTCGACAGCAAAAGCCAGGACTGACGCCGTACCAGACCGTGTGGAAAGCGCAGCTTTAGAGCGCTTTCCACACTGCCTGAATCACCCGAGGTACCTGCCATGACCGACACCCTCCCCGACAACCCGGACACTGCCGTACTCGATGCTGCCTTGCAGATGGTCGAGGTCTGGAACCGCCTCAGCGCAGACAAGCAAGCCCTGCTGCTCAAGCGCTTCGGCACCCAGGAAAACGCGCTGGCCGCCCTGGTCACTACGCAATTGCTCGCCCCTCCCCAAGCCTGAGGTCTTTTTGACCCTAGGGTTTTCTGAGCAGGTTTTTTGCGTTTTAGCACCCTGCGCCGGGCAAAGCACCGGTATCATTAGCAGCCTATCTTTACCTGCTGCGACAGTGGACCTCTCCCATGCCAGATACCCAGCGCCCCATGGCGGTCACGCTGCAAGTTGTTTCCATCGTGTTGTTTACCTTTATCGGCTACCTGAATATCGGCATTCCGCTGGCCGTGTTGCCGGGCTATGTCCACAGTGAGCTGGGCTACGGCGCGGTAATCGCCGGGCTGGTGATCAGCGTGCAGTATCTGGCCACCCTGCTGAGCCGCCCGTATGCCGGCAAAATCATCGATAACCTGGGCAGCAAGCGCGCCGTGCTGATCGGCCTGGTCGGCTGCGGCCTCAGCGGCGTGTTCATGCTGCTCGCGGCGTGGTTTTCCAGCCTGCCAGCCGTGAGCCTGGGCAGCCTGCTGATCGGCCGACTGGTGCTGGGCAGCGCGGAAAGCCTGGTCGGTTCGGGCGCCATCGGTTGGGGTATCGGCCGGGTAGGCGCGGCGAACACGGCCAAGGTCATCTCCTGGAACGGCATTGCCAGCTATGGCGCGCTGGCGGTCGGTGCACCGTTGGGCGTCGTACTGGTGAAGCATTTCGGGCTGTGGAGCATGGGCGTCAGCATTATCCTGCTGGCCGTCGTGGGTGTGCTGCTGGCCTGGAACAAGGTCGCCGCGCCGATTGTGGCCGGTGTACGCCTGCCATTCATGAATGTGCTGGGCCGGGTATTGCCCCACGGTTGCGCGCTGGCCCTGGGCTCGATTGGCTTTGGCACCATCGCCACCTTCATCACCCTGTATTACACCACCCAACACTGGGACAACGCGGTGTGGGCCCTGAGCCTGTTTGGCGCCAGCTTTATCGGCGCGCGCCTGTTGTTCGGCAACTTGATCAACCGCATCGGCGGCTTTCGCGTGGCGATTGCCTGCCTGTCGGTGGAGATCCTCGGCCTGTTGCTGCTGTGGCTGGCACCGGACGCCAACCTGGCGCTGGCCGGCGCGGCGTTGAGCGGGTTTGGTTTTTCCTTGGTGTTTCCGGCATTGGGAGTCGAGGCGGTCAACCTGGTGCCGGCCTCCAGCCGTGGTTCTGCAGTGGGCGCCTACTCCCTGTTTATCGACCTGTCGCTGGGCATCACCGGGCCGTTGGCCGGGGCGGTCGCGGCAGGTTTTGGCTTTGCCTCGATCTTCCTGTTCGCCGCCCTCGCCGCCCTCGGTGGTTTATTGCTGAGTGTTTACCTGTACCGGCAAGCGCCCAAGGCCCGCGAAGCACGCGACGCCTAGAAGTCGACCTTGCCGCGCCCGGCCTTGATGCTGCCGCGCTTGGTCTTGGATTCCAGGCGGCGCTTTTTCGAGCCCAGGGTGGGTTTGGTCGGGCGGCGCTTCTTTTCGACCTTGGTGGCGCTGAGAATCAACTCCACCAGGCGCTCCAGCGCATCGGCGCGGTTCTGCTCCTGGGTCCGGTATTGCTGGGCCTTGAGAATCAACACGCCTTCGCTGGTGATGCGGCTGTCGCGCAGGGCCAGCAGCCGCTCCTTGTAGAACTCCGGCAGCGACGACGCCGGAATATCAAACCGCAGGTGCACCGCGCTCGACACCTTGTTGACGTTCTGCCCACCGGCGCCCTGGGCGCGAATGGCGGTCAGCTCGATCTCGGCATCGGGCAAGTGCACGTTGTTGGAAATAACCAGCATCAATCAAAAACCTTAGGCAACGGACATAACGAGGCACGAGTCTAACCCGTCGGCGCCCACAAGAAACCCGGCAGGGCGCCGGGTTTCCTGTTTATGCCAGCCCGGTTACTTCACCGCACTTGCCACCGTCAGCGCCGCTTCTGCACGGCGCTTGTTCTTGATCCAATAACACACCGCCATAAACGCCACCCACACCGGGATCGCATACACCGACACTTGGATCCCCGGGATCATCAGCATGATCACCAGGATAAACACCACGAACGCCAGGCAGATGTAGTTGCCGTACGGGTACCACAACGCCTTGAACAGCGGCACCTGGCCGGTGCGGTTCATGTGCTGGCGGAACTTGAAGTGGGAAAAGCTGATCATCGCCCAGTTGATCACCAACGTGGCCACCACCAGCGACATCAGCAGCTCCAGCGCGTGTTGCGGGATGAAGTAGTTCATCAACACCGCCACCAGGGTCACCGCCGCCGAGGCGAGGATCGAACGCACCGGCACACCGCGCTTGTCGATCTTCGCCAACGCCTTGGGCGCATCACCCTGCTCGGCCATGCCCAACAGCATCCGGCTGTTGCAGTAGGTGCCGCTGTTGTACACCGACAGCGCGGCCGTCAGCACCACGAAGTTGAGGATGTGCGCGGCCGTGTTGCTGCCCAGCATCGAGAACACCTGCACGAACGGGCTGCCGCTGTAGGCATCGCCGGACGCGTTGAGGGTAGCCAGCAGGCTGTCCCACGGCGTGAGCGACAACAGCACCACCAGCGCGCCGATGTAGAAAATCAGGATGCGGTAGATCACCTGATTGATCGCCTTGGGGATCACGGTGCGTGGCTGGTCGGCTTCGGCGGCGGTAAAACCGAGCATTTCCAGGCCGCCGAAGGAGAACATGATGATCGCCATGGCCATCACCAGGCCGCCCACGCCATGGGGGAAGAAGCCGCCGTGTTCCCACAGGTTGCTCACCGAGGCCTGCGGGCCGCCGCTGCCGCTGACCAGCAGGTAGCTGCCCAGGGCGATCATGCCGACAATCGCGACCACCTTGATGATGGCAAACCAGAACTCGGCCTCACCGAAGACTTTGACGTTGGCCAGGTTAATCAGGTTGATCAGCACGAAGAACGCCGCCGCCGACACCCAGGTCGGGATCTCCGGCCACCAGTAGTGCACGTATTTGCCAACGGCCGTCAGCTCCGACATACCCACCAGGATGTACAGGATCCAACAGTTCCAGCCCGACAGGAAGCCGGCGAAACCGCCCCAGTACTTGTGGGCAAAATGGCTGAAGGAGCCGGCGACCGGCTCTTCGACGATCATTTCGCCGAGCTGGCGCATGATCATGAAGGCGATAAAGCCGCAGATGGCATAGCCCAGGATCATCGACGGGCCGGCGGATTTGAGCACGCCGGCCGAGCCGAGGAACAGGCCGGTGCCGATGGCGCCACCGAGGGCGATCAACTGGATATGGCGGTTTTTCAGGCCGCGTTTCAGCTCGCCTGAAGAGGAATGGGGTTCACTCATGAAAAGGGTCTCACGCAAGGTTTGAAGATATTGATTGCAGGTAGCTGCCTTGAATTACCGACTCAAGCAGCGCCGCTCAAACCCCAGCGCAGGCACCAGGAGTACAGCGTCTTTCTAACGGTCATGCGTCACCTGTTTGTTTTTATCTGTGACGAAATCGAACCCGCCTGGCTCGTGGCCGGGCGGAGTGATCAGGGTGGGTAAACCCTGAGGTCTTGGCCTTTTGCGTGGTTACGCAAGGGGGTCACAGTAAAACGCGGCGCATTGTACACCGCCGGACAGCTTGGGGCCGAGCCCGCAGAGGGCCTGCGACGATCTGTCAGCTATTCCTTACAGCCTGACGATGCCGAGCAATGTGGCGACTTTCGCGTAAATTAATCGTTACAGCATGGAAAATAGGCGTTACAGACATCCACAAACGGAAAAATGTCATCGCGAAAAATCCTACAAATCACCGCTGCCAGTGCGTTGTTTTTCCTCGATAAAAAATCCCATGGAAAATTCAGAAGAAAAAATCCAAATGAAACCGTGTCAATAAATTTTTTGCATTCCGAAACACTCTCTCCTAGGTTCATCCCACTTGCCCTGCGAAGCCCGTGGAGCAAGCCGCTCTCAAACTCTAGGAGATACACCATGCAAGCACTGGAAAACGACCTGGAAACCGAACTGCAACTCGATGATTGGTTTGAAGCGCCGACCCACGACGCCGCCGTTGAAATGATGCAAGCCGATGCCGTAGTGCCGTTTGGCACCGCGATGTGGCCTTTCTAACCCCGGCAGGCATTCGGCGGGTGCTGTGCACGGCACCTGCCCCCTTACCCAAGGCACACAAGGAAACGCGTCATGGACAAGGCCCGCGCCGTCGAACACTTTCTCTACTACCTCGCGCATCACCCGGCTCTTCAGGGCCTGAGCTGCCCTACCGTGCTGCTGGGCCATACCGAGCGCTACGCCGCCATCGCCGGGGCGATCACCCACGGCAGCGCCGCCCGTTTCAACTTCCAGGTGCAGCGCCTGGACCTGGCCGCCAGCGATAGCCTGGCCGAGGCCATCGAGGCCTGCGACCTGTACCTGTTTCTCTATGACTCCTCCACGCTGCCCAACCCACGCGCCGAAGGCCCGGATTTTATCCGTGCCCTGCAAGGGGTGATGGCCGAGCACTGGAAGAAATCCCTGCTGTTCAAGGATTACGGCGAGTACTTCTACGATACCTTCAGCGTCGAGCCGCAGCGCATCGCCGACCTCAACGCCACGCTGATACGGCGCATGAGCCAGGCCAGTGTGCTGAGCTTTACCGACAAGCACGGCTCACGCCTGCAAGCGCCCCTGAGCAGCATCAAGAAGTGGACCAATATCAACGGGGTCGGCAACCACGACTTGGCCCCGGGCGAGATCGCCACCCACAGCGAAGCCATCAATGGTCAGGTGCGGTTTGTCGGGACCTTCCTCAGCACCATCCCGTTCGCGCGCAAATACGGCGTGCTGCAATCGCCGCTGGAGCTGTGGATCGAGAACTCGACCGTCTGCGGCGTGGCCAGCGATGTGCCAGGGCTGGCGGATGATTTCAATAAGTACCTGAATGCCAACCCGTCCAACCGGCGGGTGGAGGAGTTGGGGATTGGCACCAATGAAGGGGTCAAGGATCTGTATGCGCGTAATGCCGGGTTTGAGGAGCGCCATTGCGGACTGCACCTGGGATTGGGTGGCGGGCAGAAAGGCAGCCATCACCTGGATCTGATTTTCGCCAGCGGGGTGTTGGCGCTGGATGACAAGCCGGTGTTTGATGGGACTTTTGTGTTCTGAACGCCGTTCTCGAAATCAATGGAGATCTAAATAATGTGGGAGGGGCGGTGCGACGATTCGACTTGCTCGCGAATGCGGTGGGTCAGCTTGCACATATATCAACTGACACACCGCATTCGCGAGCAAGCCCGCTCCCACATTTGAATGGGTTACCAAATCCGAGGCAAAAAAACGCCAACCCGAGGGTTGGCGTTCTTTTATACAGCGACTAAATCACTGCGGCTTCTTGCGACCAAAACCAGGACGCTGACCCGAACCGGCCGGGGCGCCACGGCGCTTGCCCGACGGCTCGTCCGCGACCAGTTTCGGGCCAGGGCGCTTGTTCGCCGCCGGCTTGGCTGGACGCTTGGTGCTGGCATTGTCGGCTGGGCGGTCAGATGCCGGGGCACCACGGCCTTCGCCACGATTACCGCGACCACCCGTTGGCGCTTCACCACGGGCAGGACGCGGAGTGCGTGGTGCACGCTCGCCTTCCTGACGCGATGGCGCGGTTGGGCGGCGCTCGCCTTCGATGTGCGGCTCGCGGGAGATACGACCACCGGTCGCTGGTGCATTCAGCGCCGGGCGCAAAGTGCGTGCAACACGCTCGGTACGAGCCACAGGGCGCGACGACTTACGCTGCATACGCTCAAGCTTGTCTTTGCTCTTGGCGTTCATTTGCGGCATGGCCACCGGCGTCAGGCCAACTTCGGCGCTGAGGATGTCGACTTCGTACTGGCTCATTTCGCGCCAGCGACCCATCGGCAGGTCGGAGTTCAAGAACACCGGGCCGAAACGCACGCGCTTCAGGCGGCTCACCACCAGGCCCTGGGATTCCCACAGGCGACGTACTTCACGGTTACGGCCTTCCATCACCACGCAGTGGTACCAGTGGTTGAAACCTTCGCCGCCGGGAGCCTGCTTGATGTCGGTGAACTTGGCCGGGCCGTCTTCCAGCACCACGCCCGCCTTGAGGCGTTCGATCATCTCGTCATCAACTTCACCGCGCACGCGCACGGCGTATTCACGGTCCATCTCGTAGGACGGGTGCATCAGGCGGTTGGCCAGTTCACCGTCGGTGGTGAACATCAGCAAGCCGGTGGTGTTGATGTCGAGACGACCGATATTGATCCAGCGGCCTTCTTTAGGCTTGGGCATCTTGTCGAACACGGTCGGACGGCCTTCCGGGTCGTCACGGGTGCAGATCTCGCCATCGGGCTTGTTGTACATGATCACGCGGCGCACCGATTCGGCGGCCTCTTCACGCTTGATGACCTTGCCATCAATGGTGATTGCATCGTGCAGGTCGACGCGCTGGCCGAGGGTAGCCTCGACGCCATTGACCTTGATGCGCTTCTGGGTGATCCAGGCTTCGACGTCGCGGCGTGAGCCCACGCCGATACGCGCCAGCACCTTTTGCAGTTTTTCGCCTGCTGGGCCGATTTCCTGGCTGTCGTTCTGGTCTTGGTCGTTCATCTTAAGCACCTCCCGGTGGGTCGATTCAGGCGTGGCCTGAAGAGTGTTGAAAGCGGGGCTTTGGCCGCATAGATCGGCAAAGGGTCGCGAATCATACGCGCATGGCGCGCGTTGCGCATCAGAGAGTAGTCGATCCGGCCGCAATCATTTGCTTTTCCGCCGACCGGTGGCGCCCAGGGCCAGCAACCGCAGCTCGGCTTCGGCCAAGACAGTGCGTTTGTCGACTTTGTCGAGTTTCTTCCAGGCGCGGATTTCGCGCTTGCTGCGGCCACAGCCGACGCAGATGTCATCGCTGAATTTGCAGATGCTGATGCAGGGGTCTTTGGTGGAGCTCATACATTCTCCCAGACAAAGAAAGTCAAATGTGGGAGCGGGCTTGCTCGCGAATGCGGTGATTCAGTCAGCAGATGTATCAACTGATACACCGCATTCGCGAGCAAGCCCGCTCCCACAGGGGGGGGTATTGCAGTGTTTGGAAATATCGCGTCAGTCTTCGAATTCGCGGCGTTCGGCCTCAATGGCTTCGGCCAACGCGCGAGCTTCGTCTTCTTCGTCGCTCAACGGCGGCTGTTCGAGGGCAGCGACGGCGGCCAGGAGTTTTTCCCGGGCTTCGGCGACGCCGAGGATGTCTTCCTCGGGCTCGGGTTCAGGCTCAGGCACCACTTCGGCTTCAGGCTCAGCCACACCATCACGCAACAAATCATCAAAGTCGGTCTTGATGCCCTGCTCCATGTCGTCCAATTCCAGCAACAACGTATGAAAGCTGGTTTCGTCCTTCGGCTCTTCCTGCTCGGCACTGGCGTCGGCCAGTTCCTGCAGGCTGGCCGGCACCGGTGCGTCGTCGAAATCGAGCACCGGCTCGGCTTCCATCTCGCGCAGCTCGGCCAGCGGCGGCAGGTCGTCGAGGTTTTTCAGGTTGAAGTGGTCGAGGAACACCTTGGTCGTGGCGAACATCGCCGGTTTGCCTGGCACGTCACGGTAGCCAACGATGCGGATCCACTCACGCTCCAGCAACGTCTTGACGATATGGCTGTTAACCGCCACGCCACGCACGTCTTCGATTTCACCCCGGGTGATCGGCTGGCGATAGGCGATCAGCGCCATGGTTTCCAGCATCGCCCGTGAATAACGCTGCGGGCGTTCTTCCCACAACCGGCCAACCCATGGGGAAAACTTCTCACGAATCTGCAGGCGATAACCCGACGCCACTTCGCGCAGCTCAAAAGCGCGGCCGTCGCAGGATTTGCGCAAAATCTCCAGCGCCTTCTTGAACACCGGCGGCTCGGGGCGCTCGGCTTCTTCAAAGAGTTCGAACAGGCGTTCCAGGGATTGCGGTTTACCCGAGGCCAGGAGAAAGGCCTCCAGCAAGGGCGCCAGTTCGCGGGGTTCAGTCAGATTCATCGACTCAGCTCTTTATTCGGCTCGCGCCCGCACGTGGATAGCCGCAAAAGGCTCATTCTGGACCAGCTCGACCAAGGATTCCTTGACCAGCTCAAGGATCGCCATAAAGGTCACCACCACCCCCAGGCGCCCTTCTTCTGCCGTGAACAGCTCGACAAACGGCACGAACCCGCCACCCTTGAGGCGCTCGAGCACGTCGCTCATGCGCTCGCGGGTCGACAGCGCCTCGCGGCTGACCTGGTGGTGTTCAAACATATCGCCACGGCGCAGCACCTCGGCCATGGACATCAGCAGTTCTTCCAGGCTCACATCCGGCAACAGCTTGCGCGCCCGGGCTTCGGGGGCATCCAGCTTGGGCACCACCAAGTCGCGGCCCACACGGCTCAAGCCGTCGATACCTTCGGCGGCGGCCTTGAAGCGTTCGTACTCCTGCAGGCGGCGGATCAGTTCGGCGCGCGGGTCGTCCTCTTCGGCCTCGATGGTCTCCGAGCGCGGCAACAGCATGCGCGACTTGATCTCGGCGAGCATGGCGGCCATCACCAGGTACTCGGCGGCCAGCTCCAGGCGCACCGACTGCATCAACTCGACATAACCCATGTACTGGCGGGTGATTTCCGCCACCGGGATGTCGAGGATATTGATGTTCTGTTTGCGGATCAGGTACAGCAGCAAGTCCAGCGGGCCTTCGAAGGCTTCGAGGAAGACTTCCAGGGCGTCCGGCGGGATGTACAGGTCCAGCGGCATTTCCATGACCGCCTGGCCATACACCATGGCAAACGGCAATTCCTGCTGGGCGCCCGCCTGGGGGTCGACGGTTTCCACGGCCGACATTCAGGCCTCGACCATAAACGGGGTCGGGTCGCCGCAGCCCACACGCACTACTTCCGGCTCGCCATCGGCCAGGTTGATCACGGTGGAGGCCTTGTTGCCGCCGTAGCCGCCGTCGATGATCAGGTCGACATGCTTTTCCAGCAGGCGGCGCATTTCGTAAGGATCGTACAACGGCTCGGTTTCACCCGGCATGATCAGCGACACGCTCATCAAGGGCTCACCCAACTCTTCGAGCAGCGCCAGCGCAATCGGATGCTCGGGCACGCGCAGGCCGATGGTGCGCTTCTTGGGGTGCAGCAACAGGCGCGGCACTTCGCGGGTGGCGTTGAGAATAAAGGTGTAGGGCCCGGGTGTGTGGGCCTTGAGCAGGCGGAAGGTGCCGGTGTCGACCTTGGCGAACAGCCCCAGCTGGGACAAGTCGCTGCAGATCAGCGCAAAGTTGTGCTTGTCATCCAACTGACGCAGGCGCCTTACACGCTCCACCGCGCCCTTGTCACCGATCTGGCAACCAATGGCGTAGGACGAATCGGTGGGGTAGATCACCACGCCACCGGCGCGAATGATCTCCACGGCCTGTTTGATCAGGCGCGCCTGGGGGTTTTCCGGATGAATCTGGAAGAATTGACTCACGTGTTCTACCTGTTCAGACGGTGGCAATAATGGGGTCATGCTTGAATCGCCCCCACAAGAGCGGCAAATCTTCCGGGACCTGGCGGTACTCGCCGATCTCGGACCAGCCGCCTGGGCCATGAAAGTCACTGCCGGCGCTGACCAGCAGACCAAATTCGCGAGCAAGAATCGCCAGGCTGCCGACCTGATCGGCGGGTTGATGCCCGTTGACCACTTCGATTGCGTGGCCGCCCGCTCCAATATAGTCGCTGATCAGCTTGCGGCGCTTGCTGCGGGTGAAATCGTAATGCCAGGGATGCGCCAGGCTGACCCAGGCCCCGGAGGCCCGCAGGGTCTCGACGGTGTCTTCCAGGGTCGGCCAGTGTTGCTTCACATCGCCCAACTTACCGGCACCCAGCCATTTGCGAAAGGCTTCAGCACGGTCCTTGACGAAACCTTCGCGCACCATCCAGTCGGCAAAATGCGGCCGCGCCGGTGCGTTGCCGCTGTCACCCAGCTCCTGCTGGATGGCGCGGGCGCCGTCGAGGGCATTCGGCATGCCCTTGAGGCTGAGTTTTCGGCTTATTTCTTCGGACCGCAGCCAGCGGCCATCGTGCAATTGCGCAATCGCCGCCACCAGCGGCGCGGCATTTTGATCGAAACCATAGCCGAGCACATGAATGGTGGCGCCACCCCAGGTGCAGGACAATTCCACACCGTTGACCAGTTGCATGCCCAGCGCATGCGCGGCTTCGCGGGCCTCATCGAGGCCTTCGAGGGTGTCGTGGTCGGTCAACGCCAGGACTCGCACGCCTTTTTCAAACGCACGCGCAACCAGTACCGCGGGCGCCAGGGCGCCGTCGGAGGCCGTGCTGTGGCAGTGCAAATCAACATTCACGGGAGTGTGTAACCTCAAGTCAGCTGGCGCTTTCGCTACCAAGGATGTTTGTTATTATGCCGCCACATCCAGCTTCTGGCTCTTACTGTGAAACAATTCATCGACTTCATCCCGCTGTTGCTGTTTTTCATCGTTACCAAACTCGACCCCCGGGTCATCGATATCGCCGGTCATGAGCTGTCATTCGGGGGCATCTACAGTGCCACCGCGGTACTGATCATCAGCTCTATCGTGGTCTACGGCGCCATTTTCATCTCCCAGCGCAAGCTGGAAAAAAGCCAGTGGCTGACCCTGGTCGCCTGCCTGGTGTTCGGCGGCCTGACCCTGGCCTTCCACAGTGAAACCTTCCTTAAATGGAAAGCCCCGGTGGTCAACTGGCTGTTCGCGCTGGTGTTTATCGGCAGCCACTTTGTCGGCGATCGCCTGCTGATCAAGCGAATCATGGGCCATGCACTGACCCTGCCGGACCCGGTGTGGACGCGCCTGAACGTGGCCTGGATCGTATTTTTCCTGTTCTGCGGCGCCGCCAACCTGTTCGTGGCCTTTACGTTCCAGGACTATTGGGTCGACTTCAAGGTCTTCGGCAGCCTGGGCATGACCGTATTGTTCCTGATCGGCCAAGGTATCTACCTGTCGCGCCATCTGCATGACACCACTCCTACTACGCCGAAAACCGAGGACTGACATGCTCTACGCCATCATTGCCACCGACGTTGCCAACTCGCTGGAAAAACGCCTCTCCGTGCGCCCGGCCCACCTTGAGCGCCTGCACGCGCTGCAAGCCGAAGGCCGCCTGGTACTGGCCGGCCCGCACCCGGCCGTGGACAGCAACGATCCGGGCGCAGCCGGCTTCACCGGGAGCCTGGTGGTCGCCGAGTTCGCCTCCCTGGCCGATGCCCAAGCCTGGGCCAAGGTTGATCCCTATGTAGCGGCGGGTGTCTACGCCGACGTTGTGATCAAGCCATTCAAACAAGTCCTGCCTTGACCGAGCCCTGTGTCGAACCTAATACGTTCGGCACACTCCTAATCTCTCATTATTCTCGGTAACCTGCCGACAACGTTCTGAATATTCGTGTGGAATCAGGAGTTCCGATGCGCTTACGTCAGTTGTGTCTGTTGGCAGTGTTAATGATCGGGGCTACGGCCCACGCTGAAGAAACCTCGAACACCGGCAGTTCCACGCCCCTGTCCTTGAGTGCCGGCAGCCAGATCACCGAGTTGCAGCAACGTTTGAAAGAAAGCGAACGCCAGCGTGAAGAACTGAGCAAGCAACTGCAAAGCGCGGATGCTGCCCGCGAAAGCGCGCAACTGAGCCGCCTTCGCCAAGAGAACCAACGCCTGGCCCAGCAACTCAAAGATACACAGGGCGGCGCCTTGACCCGATGGCTGACCGAGCAACAGCAGTGGTTTGTCACCGGCGGGGCCGTCGCACTGATCGCCTTGCTGTGCGGGATCTTCGCCAGCGGTGGGCACCGTCGCCGTCGACAATGGCTAAATTGAGTGAGTCATGAGCGAGCTGTTACTGATAGATGATGACCAGGAGCTCTGCGAGCTGCTGACCAGTTGGTTGAGCCAGGAAGGGTTCCAGGTGCGCGCCTGCCACGATGGCTTGAGCGCCCGCAAAGCCTTGGCCGACAGCGCCCCGGCAGCCGTGGTGCTCGACGTAATGCTGCCCGACGGCAGTGGCCTGGAGCTGCTCAAGCAATTGCGCAACGACCACCCGGAACTGCCGGTGCTGATGCTCTCGGCCCGCGGCGAACCGCTGGACCGCATCCTCGGCCTGGAACTGGGCGCCGACGATTACCTGGCCAAGCCCTGTGACCCGCGCGAGCTGACCGCCCGCCTGCGCGCCGTGTTACGCCGCAGCCACCCGGCGGCCGTGTCCAGCCAGCTGGAACTCGGTGACCTGTGCTTCAGCCCGGTGCGCGGCGTGGTCAGCATCGATGAACAGGAATTCGCCCTCACCGTCTCCGAAAGCCGCCTGCTCGAAGCCTTGCTGCGCCAGCCCGGAGAGCCCCTCGACAAGCAGGAACTGGCGCAGATAGCCCTGGGCCGCAAGCTGACCCTTTACGATCGCAGCCTCGACATGCACGTGAGCAACCTGCGCAAAAAAATCGGCCCACACCCGGACGGCCGGCCACGGATCGTGGCGCTGCGCAGCCGCGGGTACTACTACGCCCCCTGAGCTTCAACACTATTCCTTGTGGGAGCGAGCTTTTGTGGGAGCGGGCTTGCTCGCGAATACGGTGGGTCAGTCGATGCATGTGCTAGCTGATACACCCCATTCGCGAGCAAGCCTGCTCCCAAACAAGCCAGCACCCACATTTGAAGACCTGAACCTTGAAAGTTTTGTCAGCCCGCATCAAAACCCTCTTTACCCAAGCTTTACGCTCACCTGACCGCCGCTGACCTTGATCTCCGTAATCTACTCACATCCGGACTCACCGGAATAGAGACAGGAGAATCACCATGCGCAAGACCCTTATCGCTTTGATGTTCGCCGCTGCCCTGCCCACCGTTGCCATGGCCGCCATGCCCGAGGGCCCGGGCCCGATGGGTGGCCCTGAAGGTCACATGATGGGTGGCCCGGGTCACGGCGGTGAACACGGTCCGCGTGGCAAAGGCGGCCCCTTCAGCCAGCTGGACTTGAGCCGCGAACAGCGTCAGCAGATCGGCAAGCTGATGGGCGACCAATGGCACGCTCGCAAAGACCTGACCAAAAAGTACCTGGACAAACTGCCAGCCGCCGACCAGAAGGCCATGCAGGACGAAATCGCCGCCGGCAAGCAGAAAACCCAGGCGGATATCCGCGCCGTGCTCAAGCCTGATCAGCAGAAGAAATTCGACGAGATCGTCAAGAAGCAAGCCGAGCGTCGTGCCGAGTGGAAGGAATTCCAGGCCTGGAAAGCGCAACAGCCGCAAAAAGCGCAATAATGCCCCAGCGTTAACGCTCCCAGCCCAGTGGCCGCCGCCGCTGGGCTTTTCCTGTTTGAGGGTTTCCTGTGCGTTCATTGTTCTGGCGCATCCTGGCCAGCTTCTGGCTAGCCATCGCCTTGGTTGCCGGGTTGTCGATCCTGCTTGGGCATATGCTCAATCAAGATGCCTGGATTCTCAGCCGTCACCCCGGCCTCAACAACCTGGCCGAAGAGTGGACCCAACTCTACGAAGCCCAGGGCGAGGACGCGGCCCAGGACTTGCTGCAACAGCGCAAGCGCCAGTACCACATCGACGTGCAAGTGCTCAACGAAAGCGGCGAGCCGGTGGTGCGCGGTACCTTCCCCAAACGTGCCGCAGCGTTTGAAGCCCGGCAGAATGACAGCAAGGACGGCCACCTGCCCTGGCGGCGCCTGACCGCCGAGTACACCAGTGAAAAAACCGGCGACACCTACCTGCTGATCTACCGCATTCCCCACCCGGAACTCGATGCCTGGCACCGCAACAGCCTGCTGTGGCCGTTGAGTGCGTTGGCGATTGCCCTGGTGGTGCTGACCTTGTTCAGCCTGCTGGTGACGCTGTCCATCACCCGCCCGCTCAGCCGTTTGCGTGGCGCGGTGCATGACCTCGGCCAGGCCACCTACCAGCAAAACAGCCTGGCGCGCCTGGCCAACCGGCGCGATGAATTCGGCGTGCTCGCCACCGACTTCAACCGCATGGGCGCCCGCCTGCAAAGCCTGATCGGCAGCCAGCGCCAGTTGCTGCGCGATGTGTCCCACGAACTGCGCTCGCCCCTGGCCCGCCTGCGCATCGCCCTGGCCCTGGCCGAACGGGCCAGCCCCGAAGAACGCGAGCGACTCTGGCCACGCCTGACCCGCGAATGCGACCGCCTCGAAGCACTGATCAGCGAAATCCTGGTGCTGGCCCGCGTCGATGCCGACAATGCCAGCGCCGAAGAGGTCGACCTCAACCCATTGCTCAAGACCTTGCAAAAAGACGCCCAGCTCAGCGCGCCGGAGCAGGTGGTGCAACTCACCGCCGATAGCGGCCTGCACCTCAAGGGCTGGCCGACCATGATCGAACGGGCGGTGGATAACCTGCTGCGCAATGCCCAGCGCTTCAACCCGCCGGGCCAGCCGATCGAGCTGCAAGCCCACCTGCACGGTGAACATATTGTCATCAGCGTGCGCGACCACGGCCCCGGCGTCGAGGCCGAGCACCTCAGCCAATTGGGTGAGCCGTTCTACCGCGCCCCCGGCCAGACAGCCCAGGGCCATGGCCTGGGCCTGGCGATTGCGCGGCGCGCGGCAGAACGCCACGGCGGCAGCCTGCACCTGGCCAATCACCCCGAAGGCGGTTTTATCGCCAGTATCGACTTGCCATTGGAGCCCGGGGTTGCCACACCGGCCTGATGATCTTCTATAGTGGCCCTTCTCTTACGGAGGGCCTTAGATGACTGACCTGCTGACTCCCATCCAAGCCGCACTCGATTTACCGCACACCCCGCCGACCTTTACGGAGGCCGGCGCCCTACCCTCGACCTTCGCCGTCACCGACCTGGCCAGCGCCAGCATCGGCGCTGCCGGCCAGGCGGTCGCGCAGCTGATCCAGCAACAGACCGGGCGCCAGCCCAGCGTGAGCGTGGACCGGCGCCTCGCGTCTTTGTGGTTCTCATCCTCGATTCGCCCGGTGGGCTGGCAAGTGCCGCCGCTGTGGGACCCGGTGGCCGGCGACTACGCCAGCGCCGATGGCTGGATCCGCTTGCACACCAACGCGCCGCATCATCGTGCCGCCGCCGAGCGGGTGCTGGGCAAGGTCGCTGACCGCGCCGAAATGGCGGCCAAGGTCGCCGCCTGGAATGCTGCCGAGCTGGAACAGGCGATTGTCGACGCCGGCGGCTGTGCCGCGCAGATGCGCACGTGGCAGGCTTGGCAGCAACATCCCCAAGGGTTGGCGGTGAATGCCGAGGCGCTGGTGCAGCGCCAGACCTTTGAACATACCACCGACAAACCCTGGCTCGGCTCGGTGGCGCGCCCACTGGCGGGCATCAAGGTATTGGACCTGACCCGGGTATTGGCCGGCCCCGTGGCCAGCCGTTTTCTCGCCGGGCTGGGCGCCGATGTGCTGCGTATCGACTCACCCACCTGGAACGAGCCGGGCGTGGTGCCGGAAATGACCCTGGGCAAACGCTGCGCGCGCCTGGACCTGAAAACGCCGGAAGACCGTCAGGTATTCGAACGGTTGCTCAAGGACGCCGACATCCTGTTCCACGGCTACCGCGCCGACGCGCTGGAACAACTGGGCTACACCGCCAGCCAGCTGCAAACCCTGGCGCCCGGCCTGATCGACGTGAGCCTCAACGCCTACGGCTGGAGCGGCCCGTGGCGCAATCGTCGCGGGTTCGACAGCCTGGTGCAGATGAGCAGCGGGATTGCCGACGCGGGGATGGCCTGGAAGCAATCTAAGCAACCGGTGCCGCTGCCCTTGCAGGCGCTGGACCATGCGACCGGTTACCTGATGGCGGCAGGTGCGATTCAGGCGTTGCGTGAACGGCTGAACACCGGGCGTGGCGGGTCGGCGCGGTTGTCATTGGCGCGCACGGCGAAGTTGCTGGTGGATGCGGGGCAAGTGCCGGAGCAACCGGCGTTGCGGGCTGAAGAACCAGGGGATCAGGGGTTGGTGGTGGAGCAGACGGCGTGGGGCCAGGCGCATCGCTTGCTGGCGCCGCTGACCATCAGCGGTACGCCGTTGCAGTGGGATTTGCCGGCGGGGGAATTGGGTTCACATCGGGCTCAGTGGTGAACTGAAGACCGCCATCGGGGGCAAGCGCCCTCCCACCTTTGACCGTATTCACAGGTCAGTGTGGGAGGGGCGGTGCGACGATTCGACTTGCCCCCGATGAGGCCAGTACAGCCACCCTCAATCCCCCTTCTGCAACGACGTCCACAAATGCTGCGCCGCATACGCCCGCAACGGCCGCCACCCCTCCGCCCGTGCCAACAACTGCCGTGCCGAAACCGGCCCGCCCTCCAGCGCCACCAACGCATTGATCAACCCGATATCCCCCGAGGCAAACGCATCCGCCTCGCGCAACTGGCGCATGGCAATGTACTGCGCGGTCCAGTCGCCAATCCCCGGCAAGGCCACCAGCCGCGCCACGCCTTCCTTGAGGCTGGCTTTGGCGCTGAACAATTCAGGATCGTCCAGCAACGCCTGGGCCACGCCGGACAAGGTGCGGCCACGTGCCTTGGGCATGCCAAGGGTGGCGAGGTCGGCTGCGGCCAATACCTCGGGCGTCGGGAACACATGGGTGATGCCCACGTGCGGCGTCTCCAACGGCTGGCCATACTGCGCAACCAGCTTGCCCGCCAGGCGGATCGCCGCCACGACCGTGATCTGCTGGCCAAGCACCGCGCGAATCGCCAATTCCAGGCCATCCCAAGTGCCTGGCAGCCGCAGCCCCGGCCGCGCAGCCACCAACTGCGCCATCAACGGGTCCTGGGCCAATTGCGGGTTGATCAACGCCGGCTGGGCGTCCAGGTCAAACATCCTGCGCAAGCGCCGCTCGATCTCGGGCAAGGCGGCCGGCTCTGGAAAATCAACCACCACCTCCAGCCAGTCGCCTGCCCCCGGCGCGACGCTGAGCCAGCCATACTGCCCACCCACGCTGATGCTGCGCCGATACACACCCGCCTCGACGGTCTCCAAGCCGCAGATCGCGCGCGCCGATAAAAAACCCACCATCGCCGGCCAATCATAGGGCGGCTGATACGCCAACCTCACAACGACAACACCCCACTGTACAAGCCGTATGCCGCCAGCCCTGCGCCAGCAATCACGCAGCTGAAAATGCCTTTTTCCCAATGGGTAAACAAGGGCTGGCCCTGCTCGCGCTTGGCCAGCGCAAACAGCACCACCCCAGGCGCATACAGCAGCGCCGACAACAGCAGGTACTTCAAGCCGCCGGCGTACAGCAGCCATAGGGCGTAGACGAGCGCGATCAGCCCCACCAGCAGATCCTTGTAGCGCTGGCGCTGGGCGCCGGCATAGGTTTCGCCACGCCCGCTCAACAGCACGGCATACGCCGCCGACCACAGGTAGGGCACCAGGATCATCGACGATGCCAGGTAAATCAGGGTGGTGTAGGTGCTTTGGGAAAACAGTGTGATCACCAGGAATGCCTGGATCATCACGTTGGTCAGCCACAACGCGTTGACCGGCACCTGGTTGGCGTTTTCCTTTTTGAGAAAGGCCGGCATGGTCTTGTCATGGGCCGTGGCGTAGAGGATTTCCGCGCAAAGCAGCGCCCACGAGAGCAAGGCACCCAGCAGCGACACGGCCAGGCCGATGCTGATCAGCAGCGCGCCCCAGGGGCCGACGATATGCTCCAGCACGCCGGCCAGCGATGGGTTTTGCAATTGCGCCAACTCCGGCTGGCTCATGATCCCCAGGGACAACACATTCACCAGCACCAGCAGCGCCAACACCCCAAGAAAGCCGATCACCGTGGCGCGGCCCACGTCCGAGCGTTTTTCGGCCCGGGCCGAGTACACGCTGGCGCCCTCGATACCAATAAATACAAATACCGTGACCAGCATCATATGGCGCACCTGCTCCACCACACTGCCCATTTGCGGGTTGCCCAGGCCCCAGATATCGCGGGTGAAGATATCGGCCTTGAACGCCACGGCCGCGATCACGATAAACATCAGCAGCGGCACAATCTTCGCGACGGTGGTGATTTGGTTGATGAACGCCGCCTCCTTGATCCCGCGCAACACCAGAAAGTGCACAGCCCACAACAGCAGCGACGCGCAGCCGATGGCCAGCGGCGTATTGCCCTGGCCAAACGCCGGAAAGAAGTAGCCAAGGGTGCTGAACAGCAACACGAAGTAACCGACATTGCCCATCCACGCGCTGATCCAGTAACCCCAGGCCGACGAGAAGCCCATGTAGTCGCCGAAACCGGCCTTGGCATAGGCATACACCCCGGAATCCAGCTCGGGTTTGCGGTTGGCCAGAGTCTGGAACACAAAGGCCAGGGTCAGCATGCCGACGGCGGTGATCGCCCAACCGATCAATACCGCCCCCACCTCGGCACGCGCGGCCATGTTCTGCGGCAGGGAGAAAATCCCGCCGCCAATCATCGAACCCACTACCAGGGCGATCAGGGCGCTGAGCCGAAGTTTCTGGGCCGGTTGAGACATGCAGACTCCTGAATAAATAAATGATTGAGCTGACAACCGTGCACTCAACTAATTAATTCAGCGAGTGTAGCGTTTATTAGAGACCGCGATAAAAATGCCACGCTCATAACGCAACGGCATGACAATTAATAAAGTTAAGGCTTATTTAGAATTTAAATACCGCCAGTACTTAGCGCTTGCCGTGCTAATTGGCGGCACACCTTGAAAAAGTTTGCACATTCAGCAAAAAGGTCTAGCTTCAAACGTCCATACACCCGACTAAATGATTAACCAAAACGCAGAGACCGCTCTGGGCAGCGTCTTTGCGAGGAATAGTATTGCCTGAGGGTTTTCCCCCTAAGTCATTAATTCACAATGGAATGTGCCAATGAAGTGATCTGAGTCAGCTGTTTGATTAGCGCACAGAATTATTCTGTGGTCTCTCTTCTCCTGCATTGGAGTCATGCAATGTCTGAATCTCCCGGAAAACTTCGATTAGGCGCGCTGGTTGCACTGGTCGTGGGCTCAATGATTGGCGGCGGGATCTTCTCACTTCCGCAAAACATGGCGGCCAGCGCCGACGTGGGGGCGGTGCTGATCGGCTGGGTCATTACTGCCATCGGTATGTTGACCCTGGCTTTTGTGTTTCAGACCCTGGCCAACCGCAAGCCGAACCTCGACGGCGGCGTATACGCCTACGCCAAGGCCGGTTTTGGCGACTACATGGGTTTCTCGTCGGCTTGGGGCTACTGGATCAGTGCCTGGCTG
Source organism: Pseudomonas sp. S09G 359 (assembly GCF_002843605.1). Lineage (NCBI taxonomy): Bacteria > Pseudomonadati > Pseudomonadota > Gammaproteobacteria > Pseudomonadales > Pseudomonadaceae > Pseudomonas > Pseudomonas sp. S09G 359. Next base: position 5,386,996 of record NZ_CP025263.1, read on the forward strand.
GGCAACGTCGGCTATTTCGTGCTGCTGTTCAGCACCCTCGGTTATTTCTTCCCGATCTTTGGCGAAGGCAATACGCCAGCGGCAGTGATAGGTGCCTCGGTGTTGCTGTGGGCGGTGCACTTCCTGGTGCTGCGTGGGATCAAGGAAGCGGCGTTCATCAACCTGGTGACCACCGTCGCCAAGGTGGTGCCGCTGGTGCTGTTTGTGCTGATCGCGCTGTTTGCGTTCAAGCTGGAGATCTTCACCGCTGACATCTGGGGCGTGAAAAATCCCGACCTGGGCAGCGTGATGAACCAGGTACGCAACATGATGCTGGTCACCGTGTGGGTGTTTATCGGCATCGAAGGCGCGAGCATCTTCTCGTCCCGTGCAGAAAAACGCTCCGACGTGGGCAAGGCCACCGTGATCGGTTTTATCACTGTGCTGCTGTTTTTGATGCTGGTGAACGTGCTGTCCCTGGGGATCATGACCCAACCGGAACTGGCCAAGCTGCAGAACCCATCCATGGCCGCGGTGCTGGAACATGTGGTGGGCCACTGGGGCGCGGTGCTGATCAGCGTCGGCTTGATCATCTCGCTGCTGGGCGCGTTGCTGTCGTGGGTGCTGCTGTGTGCGGAGATCATGTTCGCCGCGGCCAAGGACCACACCATGCCGGAGTTCCTGCGCAAGGAAAACGCCAACCATGTGCCGGTCAACGCCCTGTGGCTGACCAACGCGATGGTGCAGGTGTTCCTGGTGATCACGCTGTTTTCCGCCAGCACCTACCTGTCGCTGATCTACCTCGCCACCTCGATGATCCTGGTGCCTTACCTGTGGTCGGCGGCCTACGCGCTGCTGCTGGCAGTACGCGGCGAAACCTACGAAAACGCCCTCAAAGAACGCAAGAAAGACCTGTTTATCGGCGCCGTCGCGCTGATCTACGCGGTGTGGCTGCTGTATGCCGGCGGCACCAAATACCTGCTGCTCTCCGCCCTGCTCTACGCCCCCGGCGCGATCCTGTTCGCCAAGGCCAAGCGTGAACTGGGCAAACCGATTTTCACCAACGTCGAGAAGCTGATTTTCGCCGCAGTGGTCATTGGCGCCCTGGTGGCGGCCTATGGGCTCTACGACGGCTTCCTGACCTTGTAATTGTGATGCAATGGAGGATCTGAAATGACCACGGAAAAAGTGAAGTACGGCGTACATTCCGAAGCCGGCAAACTGCGCAAAGTCATGGTGTGCTCCCCAGGCTTGGCCCACCAGCGGCTGACGCCCAACAACTGCGATGAACTGCTGTTCGATGACGTGCTGTGGGTGGCCCAGGCCAAGCGCGACCATTTCGACTTCGTGACCAAGATGCGCGAGCGGGATATTGATGTGCTGGAAATGCACAACCTGCTGACCGATATCGTCGCCATCCCTGAAGCGCTGGACTGGATCCTGGAGCGCAAGATCACCGCCAACCAGGTCGGCCTCGGCCTGGTCAACGAAGTTGGTTCGTGGCTGCGCAGCCTGGAGCCGCGCAAGGTCGCCGAGTTCCTGATCGGCGGCGTGTCGGCCGATGACCTGCCGGACAGCTTCGGTGGCAAGACCATCGAGATGTTCCGCGACTTCCTCGGGCACTCAAGCTTCATCCTGCCGCCGCTGCCCAACACCCAGTTCACCCGCGACACCACGTGCTGGATCTACGGCGGCGTCACACTCAACCCGATGTACTGGCCGGCGCGACGCCAGGAAACCCTGCTGGCCAGCGCCATCTATAAATTCCACCCCGAGTTCGTCAACGCCGACTTCCAGGTCTGGTACGGCGACCCCGACCAGGAACACGGGAATGCCACCCTCGAAGGCGGCGACGTGATGCCGATCGGTAACGGCGTGGTGTTGATCGGCATGGGCGAGCGCTCCTCGCGCCAGGCCATCGGCCAACTCGCGCTGAACCTGTTCAAGCACAAGGCCGTGGAACGCGTGATCGTCGCCGGCTTGCCCAAGTCCCGCGCGGCCATGCACCTGGACACGGTGTTCAGCTTCTGCGACCGCGACCTGGTGACCATCTTCCCGGAAGTGGTCAACCAGATCGTCGCCTTCAGCCTGCGCCCTGACGAAAGCAAGCCCGGCGGCATTGACGTGCGCCGTGAAGACGCGAGCTTCCTCGACGTGGTGGCCACCGCCCTCAAGCTCAAGGCCCTGCGCGTGGTGGAAACCGGTGGCAACAGCTTCGCCGCAGAGCGCGAGCAATGGGACGACGGCAACAACGTGGTGGCCGTGGAGCCTGGCGTGGTGATCGGCTACGACCGCAATACCTACACCAACACCCTGCTGCGCAAGGCCGGTGTGGAAGTCATCACCATCAGCGCCGGTGAACTCGGCCGTGGCCGTGGCGGCGGCCACTGCATGACCTGCCCGATCATCCGCGACCCTATCGACTATTAAGGAGATCCATCATGGCTTTCAACATGCGCAACCGCAGCCTGCTGTCGCTGATGCACCACACCACCCGCGAGCTGCACTACCTGCTGGACCTGTCCCGTGACCTCAAGCGCGCCAAATACACCGGCACCGAGCGTCCGCACCTGAAGGGCAAGAATATCGCGCTGATCTTCGAAAAAACCTCGACCCGCACCCGCTGCGCGTTCGAAGTGGCGGCCCACGACCAGGGCGCGCACGTCACCTATATCGACCCGGTGTCGTCGCAGATCGGCCACAAAGAAAGCATGAAAGACACCGCCCGCGTATTGGGCCGGATGTTCGACGCCATCGAATACCGTGGCTTTGAACAGGAAATCGTCGAGGAGCTGGCCAAGTTCGCCGGCGTGCCGGTATTCAATGGCCTCACCGCCGAATTCCACCCGACGCAAATGATCGCCGACACCCTGACCATGCGCGAGCACAGCGACAAGCCGCTGCATGACATCAGCTACGCCTACCTGGGCGACGCGCGCTACAACATGGGCAACTCGCTGCTGATGATCGGCGCCAAGCTGGGCATGGACGTGCGCATCGGCGCGCCAAAGGCCCTGTGGCCCCATGCAGATTTCATCAAGCAATGCCAGGCGTTTGCTGAGGAAAGCGGCGCACGCATCACCATCACCGAAGACCCGAAAGAAGCGGTCAAAGGTGTGGACTTCATCCACACCGATATCTGGGTGTCCATGGGCGAGCCGGTGGAAGCGTGGGACGAGCGTATCGAGCAACTGCTGCCGTACCAGGTCAACGCCAAGATGATGAAAGCCTCGGGCAACCCGCGCGTGAAGTTCATGCACTGCCTGCCGGCGTTCCATAACAGCGAAACCAAGGTCGGCAAGGACATCGCCGCGCGCTATCCGAACCTGGCCAATGGCGTGGAAGTGACTGAGGAAGTGTTCGAGTCGCCGGCCAACATCGCGTTTGAGCAGGCGGAAAACCGCATGCATACCATCAAGGCGATTTTGGTGTCGGCGCTCGCGGATATCTAACTCAACACCGCTCCCACTGTTAGAGCGCAGTCAATGTGGGAGCGGGCTTGCTCGCGAAAGCGGAGTGTCAGTTGATACATCGGGTGGCTGATCCACCGCCTTCGCGAGCAAGCCCGCTCCCACATTTAGCCCTGTGTTCACAAAGCTGAATTCTATAAGGATCGCATTATGCGCATCGTCGTAGCCCTGGGCGGCAACGCCCTGCTCCGCCGTGGTGAACCCATGACCGCGGACAACCAACGCGCCAATATCCGCATCGCCACCGAACAAATCGCCAAGATCCACCCCGGCAACGAGCTGGTGATTGCCCACGGCAACGGTCCGCAGGTCGGCCTGCTGTCGCTGCAGGCCGCCGCCTACACCAGCGTTTTGCCTTACCCGCTGGACGTGCTGGGCGCCGAGACCGAAGGCATGATCGGCTACATCATCGAACAGGAACTGGGCAACCTGCTGGACTTCGAAGTGCCGTTTGCCACCCTGCTCACCCAGGTGGAGGTGGACGCCAAGGACCCGGCTTTCCAGAACCCCACCAAGCCCATCGGCCCGGTGTATTCCAAGGCCGAAGCGGAGAAACTCGCCGCCGAAAAAGGCTGGGCGATTGCCCCGGATGGCGATAAATACCGCCGCGTGGTGGCCAGCCCACGGCCCAAACGCATCTTTGAAATTCGCCCGATCAAGTGGCTGCTGGAAAAAAGCGCCATCGTCATCTGCGCCGGCGGTGGCGGCATCCCGACGATGTACGGCGAAGACGGCAAGCTGCGCGGCATCGAAGCGGTGATCGACAAAGACCTCTGCTCATCGCTGCTGGCCGCGCAACTGGACGCCGACCTGCTGGTGATCGCCACCGACGTCAACGCGGCGTTTATCGACTTCGGCAAGCCGACCCAGAAGGCCATCGGCCAGGCCCACCCCGATGAAATGGAAAAACTCGGCTTCGCCGCCGGTTCCATGGGGCCCAAGGTGCAAGCAGCCTGCGAGTTCGCCCGCCAGACTGGCAAAACCGCCGTCATCGGTTCACTCTCGGACATCGAAGCCATCGTCCAGGGCAGCGCCGGTACACGCATCAGCACGGCAAAACCTGGCATCACCTACCTGTGAAGTAGAGGAGAAACGCCTATGGCCACCTTTGAACCCGGTCACTTGCACGTTGAACGTCACGCGCTGAACAAGGATGACTACAGCTACAACCTGTGCATCGACTATGAAGTCAGCCAGGACCCCAAGGAAGGCAAGGGGATGCTGTTCAAGCTGCATGGCTCGGTGCAAGGCAAGGACCTCAAGGAAGAGTTTTTCCTGCCCAAGGACCAGGCGTTCGACTTCGCCCGGCATGCGATGAACATCGCGCAGAAATATGGCATGCCCAAGGTTGCCGTGTTGAATGGCTCGATGCACAAGCAGTACGACTTGATGTTCGAGGATGTGCGGCATCAGCTGGATGTGAAGGCAGGGGATCCGATCAAGCCTGAACACCTGGAGTAAGAACAGCGCAAATCCAATGTGGGAGCGGGCTTGCTCGCGAAAGCGGTGGATCAGTCAGCACACGCAGGGCTGATAGACCGCTTTCGCGAGCAAGCCCGCTCCCACATTTTGATCTCCATCCGCTCCAAGGCATACTTGCCGCCTCTCGCTCTGCAGAATCGCCAACACCCATGCGTATCCACGTCAGCTTCATCGACCGCGTCGGCATTACCCAGGAAGTCCTGGCCTTGCTCGGTGGGCGTAATCTCAACCTGGATGCGGTGGAGATGGTGCCGCCCAACGTGTATATCGATGCACCGACGCTGAGCGCCGAGGTGCTCGAAGAACTGCGCGACGCCCTGTTCAGCGTGCACGGCGTGCAAGCCGTGACCGTGGTGGACATCCTCCCCGGCCAGCGCCGCCACCTGCAGCTCGACGCCCTGCTGGCGGCGATGACCGACCCGGTGCTGGCCCTCGACAGCGCGGGCAAGATCCTGCTGGCCAACCCGGCCCTGGTTGCCCTGTACGGCCGCGAGCCGGCCGGGGAAAGCATCGCCGAACTGTTCAATGACCCGGCGCTGCTCGACACCTTGCTCGAACATGGCTTCCGCTTGCCGCTGCGCGAGATCAGCGTCAACGGCCAGACCCTGTTGCTGGACGCCACGCCGATCACCGACGCCGGCGCCCTGCTCACCCTCTACCAGCCCAACCGCATCGGCGAACAACTGTCGGCGCTGCACCACGACCATGCCGAAGGGTTTGATGCGCTGCTGGGCGAGTCCCCGGTGATCCGCACCCTCAAGGCGCGCGCGCAGCGGGTGGCGGCGTTGGATGCGCCCTTGTTGATCCAGGGCGAAACCGGCACCGGCAAAGAGCTGGTGGCGCGCGCCTGCCACGCCATCAGTGCGCGCCACAGTGCGCCGTTCCTGGCGTTGAACTGCGCGGCCTTGCCGGAAAACCTCGCCGAAAGCGAGTTGTTCGGTTATGCCCCAGGCGCCTTTACCGGTGCGCAGCGCGGCGGCAAACCGGGGCTGATGGAGCTGGCCAACCAGGGCACGGTGTTCCTCGATGAGATCGGTGAAATGTCGCCGTATCTGCAAGCCAAGCTGTTGCGGTTTCTCAACGACGGCAGCTTTCGCCGGGTGGGCGGCGACCGCGAGGTGAAGGTCAATGTGCGCATCCTCAGCGCTACCCACCGCGACCTGGAAAAGATGGTCAGCGAAGGCACCTTCCGTGAAGACCTGTTCTACCGCCTCAACGTACTCAATGTCGAAGTACCGCCTTTGCGCGAACGCGGCCAGGACATCCTACTGCTGGCGCGCTACTTCATGCAGCAAGCCTGCGCGCAGATCCAGCGCCCGGTCTGCCGCCTCGCGCCCGGCACCTACCCGGCCCTGCTGGGCAACCGCTGGCCGGGCAATGTGCGACAACTGCAGAACGTGATCTTCCGCGCCGCCGCCATCTGCGACAGCAACCTGGTGGACATCGGCGACCTCGACATTGCCGGCACTTCGGTGGCGCGCCAGCACGACGGCGAAGTCGACAGCCTGGAACAGGCCGTAGACGACTTCGAGCGCAGCCTGCTGGAAAAGCTCTACGCCAACTACCCCTCGACCCGGCAACTGGCCAGCCGCCTGCAAACCTCCCACACGGCTATCGCCCATCGCCTGCGCAAGTACGGCATTCCCACAAAACCCTGACCCAATTTGAAATGTATTCCAAATTTTAGTCTGAGAACGACATCCGCTGTCCTGAAATCGCTACAGCGTAACGATATCACTACAACCCTGCTTTTCGCGCGCCATGCAAGGCTTTGATCCACATAGGCTTTTTTTCGCGCGCCCGACTGTAGCGAAATCGCTACACACAATTGCCATATGCTCATAACCTGTTTTTCTAAGTTATTGATTTATAAAGTATTAATAAGATTGGCCGCGATATTGCTAAGCAACTCCCCATTATTCCAATCCCGTCCTCCAGACGAATCTGGCCCTGAGGAGTTTCCATGAGCGAGTTGCGTTTCACTGAAGATCACGAATGGCTGCGCGCCGAAGCCGATGGCAGCGTCACCGTGGGTATCACCGCTTTCGCGCAGAACGCGCTGGGTGATGTGGTTTTCGTGCAACTGCCGGAGTTGCAGGCCTACGACAAGGGCGCCGAAGCGTCCACCGTGGAGTCGGTGAAGGCCGCCAGCGGCGTTTACATGCCGTTGGACGGTGAAGTCCTCGAAGTGAACGACAAGCTCGATGGCAGCCCGGAACTGGTCAATGAAGACCCGATGGGCGAAGGTTGGTTCTTCCGCTTTAAACCGGCCGATGCCGGTGCGGTAGCTAAACTGCTGGATCAGGATGCGTACGACCGCCTGATCAAAGCCAACGCTGAAGCTTGAGGAGCGCGCCATGACTATCAATTTGAGCACCGCTAACGAATTCATTGCCCGCCACATCGGCCCGCGCGCGGACGACGAGCAGCAAATGCTCGCCAGGCTGGGGTTTGATTCCCTCGAAGCCCTCAGCGCCAGCGTGATCCCGGAAAGCATCAAGGGCACCAGCGTGCTCGGCCTGGAAGACGGCCTGAGCGAAGCCGAGGCCCTGGCCAAGATCAAGGCCATCGCCAGCAAGAACCAACTGTTCAAGACCTACATCGGCCAGGGCTACTACAACTGCCACACGCCGTCGCCGATCCTGCGCAACCTGCTGGAAAACCCGGCCTGGTACACCGCCTACACCCCGTACCAACCCGAGATTTCCCAGGGCCGCCTGGAAGCGCTGCTGAACTTCCAGACCCTGATCAGCGACCTCACCGGCCTGCCGATCGCCAACGCCTCGCTGCTGGATGAAGCCACCGCCGCCGCCGAAGCCATGACCTTCTGCAAGCGCCTGAGCAAGAACAAAGGCAGCAACGCGTTCTTCGCTTCCGTGCACAGCCACCCGCAGACCCTCGACGTGCTGCGCACCCGTGCCGAGCCGCTGGGCATCGACGTGGTCGTCGGCGACGAGCGCGAGCTGACCGACGTGAGCGCCTTCTTCGGCGCCCTGCTGCAATACCCGGCCAGCAACGGTGATGTATTCGACTACCGCGAACTGACCGAGCGCTTCCACGCCGCCAACGCCCTGGTGGCCGTGGCCGCCGACCTGCTGGCCCTGACCCTGCTGACCCCACCGGGTGAGTTCGGCGCCGACGTGGCCATCGGCAGCGCGCAACGCTTCGGCGTGCCGCTGGGCTTTGGTGGCCCGCACGCGGCGTACTTCTCCACCAAGGATGCGTTCAAGCGCGACATGCCCGGCCGTCTGGTCGGGGTGTCGGTGGACCGTTTCGGCAAGCCGGCCCTGCGCCTGGCCATGCAGACCCGCGAGCAACATATCCGCCGCGAGAAAGCCACCAGCAACATCTGCACCGCCCAAGTGCTGCTGGCCAACATCGCCAGCATGTACGCCGTGTACCACGGGCCCAAAGGCCTGACCCAGATCGCCAACCGCATTCACCAGCTGACCGCGATCCTGGCCAAGGGCCTGACCACCCTGGGCGTCAAGGTCGAACAAGCGAACTTCTTCGATACCCTCACCCTCAACACCGGCGCCAACACCGCCGCCCTGCACGACAAGGCTCGCGCCCAGCGCATCAACCTGCGTGTGGTAGACGCTGAGCGCGTTGGCCTGTCGGTCGACGAAACCACCACCCAGGCCGATATCGAAGCGCTGTGGGCGATCTTCGCCGACGGCAAGGCGCTGCCGGCTTTCGCTGCCCTTGCCAAAAGCGTGGAAAGCAGCCTGCCGGCCGCCCTGCTGCGCCAGTCGCCGATCCTCAGCCACCCGGTGTTCAACCGTTATCACTCCGAAACCGAGCTGATGCGCTACCTGCGCAAGCTGGCCGACAAGGACCTGGCGCTGGACCGCACCATGATCCCGCTGGGCTCGTGCACCATGAAGCTCAACGCCGCCAGCGAAATGATCCCGGTGACCTGGGCCGAATTCGGCGCCCTGCACCCGTTCGCCCCGGCCGCCCAAAGCGCCGGCTACCTGGAGCTGACCACCGACCTGGAAGCCATGCTCTGCGCGGCCACCGGTTATGACGCGATCTCCCTGCAGCCGAACGCCGGTTCCCAAGGCGAGTACGCGGGCCTGTTGGCCATCCGCGCCTACCACCAGAGCCGTGGCGAAGAACGCCGCGACATCTGCCTGATCCCCTCGTCGGCCCACGGCACCAACCCAGCGACCGCCAACATGGCCGGTATGCGCGTGGTCGTGACCGCCTGCGACGCGCGTGGCAACGTCGACATTGAAGACCTGCGCGCCAAAGCCATCGAGCACCGCGAGCACCTCGCCGCGCTGATGATCACCTACCCGTCCACCCACGGCGTGTTCGAAGAAGGTATCCGCGAAATCTGCGGCATCATTCACGATAACGGCGGCCAGGTGTACATCGACGGCGCCAACATGAACGCCATGGTCGGCCTGTGCGCACCGGGCAAGTTCGGCGGCGACGTGTCCCACCTGAACCTGCACAAGACCTTCTGCATCCCCCACGGCGGCGGCGGCCCGGGCGTTGGCCCGATTGGCGTCAAATCGCACCTCACTCCATTCCTGCCGGGCCACGCGGCCATGGAGCGCAAGGAAGGCGCGGTGTGCGCGGCGCCGTTCGGCAGCGCAAGCATTCTGCCGATCACCTGGATGTACATCAGCATGATGGGCGGCGCGGGCCTCAAGCGCGCTTCGCAGTTGGCGATCCTGAATGCCAACTACATTTCCCGTCGCCTCGAGGAGCACTACCCCGTGCTCTACACCGGCAGCAACGGCCTGGTGGCGCACGAATGCATCCTGGATCTGCGCCCGTTGAAAGACAGCAGCGGCATCAGCGTGGATGACGTGGCCAAACGCCTGATCGACTTCGGTTTCCATGCGCCAACCATGTCGTTCCCGGTCGCGGGCACGCTGATGATCGAGCCGACCGAAAGCGAATCCAAAGAGGAACTGGACCGCTTCTGCGACGCGATGATCGCCATCCGCGAAGAGATCCGCGCAGTGGAAAACGGCACGTTGGACAAGGACGACAACCCGCTGAAAAACGCCCCGCACACCGCCGCCGAACTGGTGGGCGAATGGAGCCACCCGTACAGCCGTGAGCAAGCGGTGTACCCGGTTGCCTCGTTGATCGAAGGCAAGTACTGGCCGCCAGTTGGCCGCGTCGACAACGTGTTTGGCGACCGCAACCTGGTGTGTGCGTGCCCGTCGATCGAGAGCTACGCATAACGCGATGAATGTGGGAGCTGGCTTGTGTGGGAGCTGGCTTGCCTGCGATAGCATCACCTCTGTCTACCTGATAGACCGAGGTGCCTGCATCGCGGGCAAGCCCGGCTCCCACACAGTCCTCCTCCACCATTTAACCGAGTACACCTTCAAAAATAATAAGAAACCGGAGAACAACCATGTCCCTTAGCGTGTTCGACCTGTTCAAGATTGGCATCGGCCCTTCCAGCTCCCACACCGTCGGCCCGATGCGCGCCGCTGCCCGTTTTGTTGAAGGCCTCAAGCGTGACAACCTGCTTGGCGCCACCACTGGCATCAAGGTCGAACTCTATGGTTCGCTGGGCGCCACCGGCAAAGGTCACGGTAGCGACAAGGCCGTATTGCTGGGCCTGGAAGGCGAACACCCGGACACCGTAAACACTGAAACCGTGGCCACGCGCCTGGCGCAGATGCGCAAGGACGGTCGCTTGAACCTGCTCGGCGAACACAGCATTGCGTTCAACGAGAAAGAACACCTGGCGATGATTCGCAAACCATTGGCCTACCACCCCAACGGCATGATTTTTCGTGCCTTCGACGCCGCCAATATTCAGATCCGCAGCCGCGAGTACTACTCGGTCGGCGGCGGTTTTGTAGTCGACGAAGACGCTGCCGGCGCCGACCGGATTGTCGAAGACGCCACGCCCCTGACCTTTCCCTTCAAACACGCCAAGGACTTGCTCGGGCATTGCACCACTTACGGGCTGTCCATCAGCCAAGTGATGCTGACCAATGAAAGCGCCTGGCGCCCGGAAGCCGAAACCCGTGCCGGCCTACTGAAGATCTGGCAAGTGATGCAGGACTGCGTCGACGCCGGCTGTCGCAACGAAGGGATTTTGCCCGGTGGCTTGAAGGTCAAGCGCCGTGCCGCCGCCCTGCATCGCCAACTGTGCAAGCACCCGGAGTCGGCCCTGCGCGACCCGTTGTCGGTGCTCGATTGGGTCAACCTGTACGCGCTGGCGGTCAATGAAGAAAACGCCAACGGCGGGCGCGTGGTCACGGCGCCCACCAACGGCGCCGCCGGGATCGTGCCGGCGGTGCTGCATTACTACATGCGCTTTATCCCCGGCGCGAACGAAGACGGCGTGGTGCGCTTTCTGCTCACCGCCGCCGCCATCGGCATTTTGTACAAGGAAAACGCGTCGATCTCCGGGGCCGAAGTCGGCTGCCAGGGCGAGGTCGGCGTGGCCTGTTCGATGGCTGCCGGTGCGCTGTGCGAGGTGCTCGGCGGTACGGTTTCGCAAGTGGAAAACGCTGCCGAAATCGGCATGGAACACAACCTCGGCCTCACCTGCGATCCGATTGGCGGGCTGGTGCAGGTGCCCTGCATCGAGCGCAACGCCATGGGCTCGGTCAAGGCGATCAATGCGGTGCGCATGGCCTTGCGCGGCGACGGGCAGCACTTTGTGTCCCTCGACAAGGTAATCCGTACCATGCGCCAGACCGGCGCCGATATGAAAAGCAAATACAAGGAAACCGCCCGTGGCGGTTTAGCAGTCAACATTATCGAGTGCTGACGCCCACCAGCGCGTCCGCACGTTTTTCAGGAGCTGAACATGTCCACCGAAACCCTGTTGAAAACCCCGCTGCACGCCCTGCACATCGAGCTCGGCGCGCGCATGGTGCCCTTCGCCGGCTACGACATGCCGGTGCAATACCCGCTGGGCGTGATGAAAGAGCACCTGCACACCCGTGACCAGGCCGGGCTGTTCGACGTGTCCCACATGGGCCAGATCCGCCTCACCGGCGCCAATGCCGCCAAGGCCCTGGAAACCCTGGTGCCGGTCGACATCATCGACCTGCCGGTGGGCATGCAGCGCTACGCCATGTTCACCAATGACCAGGGCGGTATCCTCGACGATCTGATGGTGGCCAACCTGGGTAACGACGAGCTGTTCCTGGTGGTCAACGCCGCCTGCAAGGACCAGGACCTGGCGCACCTGCGCGCCCACATCGGCGACCAGTGCAGCATCGAGCCGCTGTTCGAAGAGCGCGCCTTGCTCGCCCTGCAAGGCCCGGCGGCAGTGAAAGTGCTGGCGCGCCTGGCGCCGGAAGTGACCAAAATGACTTTTATGCAATTCGCCTCCCTGCGCCTGCTGGGGGTGGACTGCTATGTCAGCCGTTCGGGCTACACCGGTGAAGACGGCTTTGAAATCTCCGTACCCGCAGCCAGCGCCGAAAGCCTCGCGCGCAGCCTGCTGGCCGAAACCGAAGTGCAGGCCATCGGCCTGGGCGCCCGCGACTCGCTGCGCCTGGAAGCCGGCCTGTGCCTGTACGGCCACGACATGAACACCGAGACCACGCCGATTGAAGCCAGCCTGCTGTGGGCGATCTCCAAGGCCCGGCGTGCCGACGGCGCGCGTGCCGGTGGCTTCCCGGGTGCCGACCGCATCTTCACCCAGCAGCAAACCGGTGTGGGCCGCAAGCGCGTGGGCCTGTTGCCCCAGGAACGCACGCCGGTACGTGAAGGCGCCGAGATTGTCGACGAACATGGCAGCGTGATCGGCAGCGTGTGCAGCGGAGGCTTTGGCCCAACCTTGGGCGGCCCGCTGGCCATGGGTTACCTGGACAGCGCGTTCACCGCCCTGGACACTGAAGTCTGCGCGTTGGTGCGTGGGAAAAAAGTGCCACTTCGTGTAAGCAAAATGCCATTTGTTCCACAGCGTTACTATCGTGGCTGATTGACTGTTTCTATAAGTAACGCGGTTGCGTTAACGTGCACTAATCTGTAACGCAACCGCCATAAAACAGTGCATTGACGATAGTCATTGTTTAAACGTTTAACCTATAACAAGTGACCCATTCTATCGAATAAGCCCGCCCCACATTGTTGAGCAAAGTGTCATAAAGCCGAGCAAACGCGGGGCTTTTCTCGGGGCTTGTTTTTTCTCCATTAGTTGGCGTAGAGTTTGCCCACTGTGTTTGCATGGGTCGCTTGGAACCTGGACCTGGGCAGTAGCTGAAGTAGTTGTGCTACAACCCGTTCGACGTCTCTTACTTTCCTGCAACCCAGCCCAGTACTCTTTCATTTGAAAGGGGCTGTCATTAATTTTTAGCGTCAAGGAAATAAGAAAATGGCTGATCGTCAGAGCGGTACCGTCAAGTGGTTCAACGACGAAAAAGGGTTTGGTTTTATCACTCCAGAAAGCGGTCCGGATCTGTTCGTGCATTTCCGCGCTATTCAGGGCAACGGCTTCAAGAGCCTGAAAGAAGGCCAGAAAGTGACCTTCGTTGCCGTGCAAGGCCAGAAAGGCATGCAGGCTGACGAAGTACAAGCAGAAGGCTGATTTTCCTGCGACAAAAAGCCCCTGATATGACATCAGGGGCTTTTTTATGGGCGTTTGTCCGTAAAATGGCTTTTTTCCCTCCAGAGAACCTGCCATGTCCAAACCCCTGCTGAGCCCTCAAGGCGAGTTTCCCGCCGTTGGCCTGGGCCGTCGCCTGGCAGCGATGTTCTATGACTTCCTGCTGTGCACCGCGCTGCTGATCGTCACTGCGTTTATCTACAAACTGGTGTGGATCGCGTGCGTGGGCGAGGCCAAGATGCGCACCCTCACCGAATCCGGCGCACTCGACGGCGACCCGCTGCTGTCGACGATCCTGTTATTTGTGCTGTTTGGGTTTTTCGCCAAGTTCTGGACCCATTCCGGGCAGACCCTGGGTATGCAGGTGTGGGGCGTGCGCGTGCAGAACGCCGATGGGTCGCGCATCAGCCTGTGGCAGGCGCTGCTGCGCTTTGTGGTGTCGATTGCGTCGTGGTTGTGCGTGGGGCTGGGGTTTATCTGGTCGTTGTTTGATAAACAGAAACGCAGCTGGCATGACATCTATTCGGACAGCCAACTGGTGCGGATTCCGAAGCAGAAGAAGTAACCCCAGAACACTTGAAATCCAAATGTGGGAGGGGGCTTGCCCCCGATAGCGGTGAGCCAGCTAAAAATAAGCTGGCTGACACACTGCCATCGGGGGCAAGCCCCCTCCCACATTTTTAACCGTGTTCGCCTCAGGTCAGGCGTTGCCGGCCAACTTGAGGCGCGCAGCCTGGGTGAAATCCAGCATGCGCTTGAGCGGCCGCACGGCGTGGGGGATCACCGAAGGTTCGACGAAGATCTCGTTGCTGCCCTCACGCAGGCACTGCAGCGTGCGCTCCAGCGTATTCATCGCCATCCACGGGCAGTGCGCGCAACTGCGGCATGCCGCGCCGTTACCGGCGGTAGGCGCCTCGACGAAGACCTTGTCCGGGCACAGCTGCTGCATCTTGTAGAAGATGCCGCGGTCAGTGGCCACGATAAAGGTCTTGTTCGGCAAGCGCTGCGCCGCGGCGATCAGTTGGCTGGTAGAACCCACGGCGTCCGCCAGCTCGATCACGGCGGTCGGCGATTCCGGGTGCACCAGGATCGCGGCATCCGGGTACAGCGCCTTCATGTCTTCAAGCTGCTTGGACTTGAACTCTTCGTGGACGATGCAGGCACCGTCCCACAACAGCATGTCGGCACCGGTCTGGCGCTGGATGTAAGTGCCCAGGTGTTTGTCGGGGCCCCAGATAATCGTCTCGCCGTTATCCATCAGGCTTTCGACAATCTCCAACGCGCAGCTGGAAGTCACCACCCAATCAGCCCGGGCCTTGACCGCCGCCGAAGTGTTGGCATAAACCACCACGGTGCGCTCGGGATGCTGGTCACAGAACGCCGAAAACTCCTCCACCGGACAGCCAAGGTCCAGGGAGCACGTGGCTTCCAGGGTCGGCATCAGGATGCGTTTTTCGGGCGTGAGAATCTTCGCCGTCTCGCCCATGAAACGTACACCGGCCACCAGTACGGTCTTGGCCGGATGGGCTGCGCCGAAACGAGCCATTTCCAGGGAGTCGGAGACACAGCCACCGGTTTCTTCGGCCAGGGCCTGAATCACCGGGTCGCAGTAGAAGTGGGCAACCAGCACCGCATCCTGGGCTTTGAGCTCGGCAGCGATGGCGGCACGCAGGCTCGCCTCTTCTTCGGCGCTGAGGGCCTTGGGCTGCTTGGCGTCGAGGTGGGCTTGAACCAATAGGCGTTCGGAAATTTGCGTCATGTTCGCAAGACCTGCAGGCGCAGTTGCGCGAAAGTCGAGTGTACCACCGGCTCTGGAGCCCTTCGGGCGCCGCCGGACGAAGTGATTGTGTTCATCAAGCACGGTGAAGCTGCGCAAGGCTACAGAATATCGAATGGATTCAAAAGCCAAATCTGGCCGCTGGATAATCGGGCAAAAAAACGGGAAACCCCAGCCCAGGGGTTTCCCGTTTTTAGCACGCTGTCAGCGTGACAGCGCGGAAGGGTCTTCCTGCAGCATCACCGACGCCTGCAGGTTTTCCAGGGCCTCCTTCAACGTCGACTCTTGCAGGGCATCCTTGGACTTCTTGCTCTCCTTGGCCGCGTACTCCAGCAGTACCAGGTAATCACGCTTGGCCGAGGCTTCCTTGGGCACGAAGGTCTCGTCCACCAGTTTGCCCATCACGTACTTCTGCGTACGGGTGTTCTGGCTGGCTTCCTGGGAGACCGCAGCGTTGGTCAGCAGGCCATCTTTGTACGCCAGGTTGGCCGAGCTGCTGGCCTTGTCCTCAACTTGCACGTAGAGGTAGTTCTGCGATTCCACGTCGCGCCCCAAGGCCGGATTTTTCCCGCCGTTGAGGCTCTTGTGGAAACTGGCCGACAGGCTCGATTGCTGCTCTTGGGTCACACTGCGATCCAACGCGCTGTTGCCACCGACGCGGGTCTTTTGCGACACGTTGTAGGCAAAGCCGTCGACTTCAGACGGACGCATCGGGTTGGACGACTCACTCGCCTGTTTGATCGACGCCTTGAAGTCCGCCAGGCCGGTCAACAGGCCCTGGTCCGTGGGGTTGCGGGTCAACGCCTCAGGCACGCCAGCGCCTTGTGGGTAGTTGCTGTTCATGGCGCTGAAGGCGTCCTTGAACATAGCCATCAGGTCAGCCTTGGCGTTGCCACGCTCCTGCACCCGATCAAATTGGGCCAAGTAGGTTTTCAGCGCCTTGGCCTGTTGCTGGGCGTTACCCAGTATCGCGGCGTTTTTCAGGTCGACAGCCAGGTTCAGCTCACCGCTGGGGCCACTCATGCGGGTGGTACGGCTCTGGCTGTCGGCATGGTAGGCCAGTGTCAGGTCGGGCCCCTGCAGGGTCTTGAGCTTGGCGTTGAGGTCAACCGAGGCCAACACCTTGCTATCGAACCGGGTCAGGTTGCCCAGGTCGAGCTTCGGCGGTACTGCCGTCAGCCCATCCACCGCCGCCTGGAAGGCACTGCCCAACTGCCCGACGGCCTTGAGTTCGTCGTCGGTCAGCGCGCCGCCGTCCACCGTGGCCTGCACGCCCAGGCCATCGCTCTGGCTGGACAGGCTGAACGTCACGGTCTTGCCGCTGGCGGTCTTGATACTCAGGCTGACCAGATTATCGGCCTTGCTGTGCAACAGGCTTTGATCGGTCTTGATCTCACCGGCGTTTTCCGCGCGGTCGGCGCTCGCGTAGAGCACGGACTGGGAAATGTTCGTACCGCCCTTGGCGAATTGTTCTACCAAGCTGGCGCCCAGGCCATTGAGGCGGTTGGCCGTGGACTGCGAATTGAAGTTGGTGTTGATCGCCCGGCTGAGGGCGTTTTGGCTATCACTTTCCCAGGCACGCACGATGTCCTGGCCGGGTAACTGCCCACGGCGGGAATAGGTATCGGCAAGGGTATCGGAGACCACATTACCCAAACTGACCACCGAAGAGGGCCGGGCAACGCTGACATCGGTGTTCTGCACCGGGGTAACGGGCGACGTTTCAGCAGGCCGGATGCCAAGTGTATTGGCAGTGCTGATAGGCGAAAGCGTGGTCATGACAATCCCTGTCTTCAAATGAACAACGCCTAATTTAGCCAAGGCACATTTGGATTGACAGGAAAAAGTAGCAAAGAGCCATGGCGTTAATCTGACTCTTTGCCATTCAGCGAAAGTTAAAAGCGGTAAGTCACTCAACCGCCAAACCCGTTGACGCTGTTTTCATACTTGGCGTCGTAGGTCAGGTTGTCCACCGGGTGGGGAAGCAAAAAAGCCCCGGGCTCTTTAGGAGCCTGGGGCCTTTCACGTTTTCAATGGACAAAAAAAAACCCGGAAATCCTCACTTGCGTGGGCCTTCCGGATTTTCTAAACCGCCAAAAATGGTGGGTCGTGTGGGATTCGAACCTACGACCAATTGGTTAAAAGCCAACTGCTCTACCAACTGAGCTAACGACCCGCTGTGTGGTGGCGCGTATAATACTGATTTCTAAGGATTATTCAACACCTTATTTGAAATAAATCAGAAATAACGCGTTGGGTCAGTAATTCCGGCCGCTTGGAAGCCTTCTGCACGCAGTCTGCAGCTGTCGCATTTCCCGCAAGCACGGCCGTCATCGTCTGCCTGATAGCAGGAAACAGTCAGCGAATAATCCACGCCAAGTCCTACGCCAGCCTTCACGATATCGGCTTTGCTGAGGTTCTGCAGCGGTGCCAGGATGCGGAAGCCCTGCCCTTCTACACCGGCCTTGGTGGCCAGGTTGGCCATGCGTTCGAACGACTCGACGAACTCTGGCCGGCAGTCCGGGTAGCCGGAATAGTCCACCGCGTTGACGCCGATAAATATATCGCGGGCATTCAGCACTTCTGCCCAACCCAAGGCCAGCGACAGAAACACCGTGTTGCGCGCCGGTACGTAAGTGACCGGGATGCCTTCGCTCGGTGCCTCGGGCACATCAATGCTGCTGTCGGTCAGGGCCGAGCCGCCGATGCCGTTGAGATTCAGGCCGATCACCTTGTGCTCGGCGACGCCCATGTCGCGCGCGACGCGGGCAGCGGCGTTCAGCTCGGCGCGATGGCGCTGGCCGTAGTCGAAACTCATGGTGTAGCAGGTGTAGCCCTCAGCCTGCGCCATCGCCACCACGGTGGCGGAGTCGAGGCCACCGGACAGCAGGATTACCGCGCGTTTCTGGTCAATCGTTGGTTCAGTCATTTCAGCGTCCTGGCTCGTCGTTCCAAAGGTATTTATGCAGCTGCAACTGCAGGCGCACTGGCAGGTTATCAGCCACCACCCAGTCGGCCAGGTCGCGTGCGTTCAAGTCGTGATGGCTTGGGGAGTACAGCACCTCGCCCGCGCGACGGTCCAGGCCATATTGGATCAGCTTGGAATTGGCCCAGTCGTAGTCGTCACGGGAACAGATGACGAACTTGACCTGGTCGTTGGCCGTCAGCAGGTCCATGTTTTCGTAGCGGTTGCGATGCGCTTCCTTGGAGCCCGGGGTCTTGAGGTCGACCACTCGGCTCACACGCGGGTCTACCGCGGAGATATCCAGGGCGCCGCTGGTTTCCAGGGACACCTCGTAACCGGCATCGCACAGCTGCTTGAGCAAGGGGATGGCATTGGGTTGCGCCAGGGGCTCGCCGCCCGTCACACAGACATAGCGCGGCCGAAAACCGGCAACCTGTTCAAGAATGTCTTCGAGGGTGCGCACCGTGCCGCCACTGAAGGCGTAGGCGCTGTCACAGTATTGGCAACGCAAAGGGCAGCCGGTCAGGCGCACAAAGACTGTGGGCAGGCCAGCGGTTCGCGTTTCACCCTGTAACGAGTAAAAAACTTCGGTGATGCGTAATGTGTCTTGCATAGTCGCCACGGGCGTAACAGCTAAACAGGCTGTCCGCCTCCGTCAGGCACTTCAAGCAACCCCGCCAACGCGTAGGCCCCAAGAAGCGTGTTTCATAAAAGGGCGTGGATTCTAACGAAAAAACCCGCGCCAGGCGCGGGTTTCTTCTAAACGGGCTGCATCGCTTACAAGCGCTGCAGATCCCGTTGAGCCAACTGGGCTGCGGAAGTCCCCGGATATTGGGCCACAACCTGCTGCAGAATGCCTTTTACCTTGTCGGTATGACCCAGGCGGCGTTCTACGTCAGCAAGTTTGTACAGCGAGTCCGGCACCTTGGCGTGCTTGGGGTACAGCTGGCTGACCTTGGCAAATGCCTGGCCGGCCCCCTGCAAGTCACCCTTGGCCAGGTTGACCTCACCCAACCAGTATTGGGCATTGCCCGCGTACTGGCTGTTCGGGTATTTGCGCAGGAATGCGGTAAAAGCCTGGCTGGCTTTATCGAAATCCTTGGCTTTGATCAGGTCGAAGGCTGCATCGTAATACAGCTTCTCCTTGGCCGGATCGCCCGGTTCGCTGCTGGCGGCAGGGGCCGCTGCGGCCCCTGCTGCTGCACCACCGGCGGCTGCGCTAGGCGCACCACCGGCAGAAGAATTATCAGGAGTAGCGGCAGGTGGAACACCGGCTCCTATACGTCGATCAAGATCCTGGTATCGCTCCAGGCCTTCTTGCTTCAGCTGGTTCACTTGATTCTGCAGAACTTCAATGGTGCCTTGTTGCTGCGACAATTGATCCTGCATGCGTTGCAGCTGGTTGAACAGTTCGCCCTGTGCCGAGGGAGCGGCAGTTGCCGCCCCCCCAGCATAGGCGCCGTTCGTGCCATAACCTGCCGGCGGATAGCTGCTCCCGCTATTGTTATAGCCAGAATTGCTATCTTCCACAGGAACCGCAGCCCACACCGCAAGCGGTGCGAAGCTGAGAGCCAATACAGTTAGAGCACGACGGCACGTTCGCATGACGAATTACTTACGCAGTTCGACGCGACGGTTTTGAGCCCAGGACTGCTCGTCGTGGCCAGTAGCAACTGGACGCTCTTTACCGTAGGAAACCAGTTCCAGTTGGGCAGGAGCAACACCTTGCAGTACCAGGTAGCGCTGAACGGCTTTCGCACGACGCTCGCCCAGTGCCATGTTGTACTCACGAGTACCACGTTCGTCGGTGTTACCTTCCAGAACAACGCGAGCGCCGTTAGCTTTCAGGTCCTTCGCGTGAACGTCCAGAGCGCGCATGGCTTCTGGTTTCAGGTCCGAACTGTCGTATTCGAAGTAGAAAGTGGTGATAGCGCGCAGAGCAGCTTCTTCGCTCAGGGAGCCGTCAACTGCACCAGTGTTAGCGCCGTAACCAGCGTTTGGATCAACAGCTGCGCCTTCACCGGCATTGTCGCCGCCTTTAGACGAGCAACCAACGGCTACGGACAGAGCCAGAGCCAGAGCAGCAAACTTACCAAACTTCAGCATTTCCATCGTGAAACTCCTAATGAACCCCAGTGTGTTAAGTACTTCTTTTTGTAGCGCCGCGTCAGTTCAGGTAAGGGGACCAGGACGGTTCTCTGACTTCGCCTTGAGCGGTAGGAAGCGGGAGCCTTACGCGTCCATTAATGGACACGAGCATCAAGACTCCCCGGCCCTGCTGGCGGGTGGCGTAGATTACCATGGTGCCGTTGGGCGCAACAGTAGCTGACTCATCAAGGTTGGTATCTGTGAGGATTTTTACCGTTCCACGCTGCAAATCCTGGGCCGCAACCCGGAAATTAGTGAAACCATCCTGACGGTGAATCATCACCAACGTCTTTTCATCAGCCGAAAGCTTAGGATTGGCATTGTAGTTACCAATAAAGGTAACGCGTTCTGCACCGCCACCCCCTACGCTCGTTTTATAGATTTGTGGTTTGCCGCCACGGTCGGAGGTGAAGTAGATGGTCGAACCATCCTTACCCCAGAACGGTTCGGTGTTGATGCCCGGGCCGCTGGTTACGCGGCTGATCTGGCGCGAGGCCATGTTCATCACGTAGATATCCGGGTTACCGTCCTTGGACAGCACGAACGCCAGGCGCGAACCATCCGGCGACCAGGCCGGCGCACCGTTGAGGCCTTCAAAGTTGGTGATCTGCTCACGACGACCAGTGTCAATGTGCTGGACGAAGATACGCGGACGCTTCTGTTCGAAAGACACGTAGGCAATACGCTTGCCGTCCGGCGCAAAGCGCGGCGACAGGATTGGCTCACGGGATTGCAGCAGGGTCACGGCGCGAGCACCGTCGTAGTCCGAGCGCTGCAAAGTGTAACGAGTGTTGTCTACGGAGAAACGCTCAGCCGTTACATACAGCAGGCGTGTCGAGAACGCACCCTTGATACCGGTGAGTTTTTCAAACGACTGGTCCGAAATGTAGTGGGCCATGTCGCGCAGTTGTTCGGCGGTGCCCGATACGCTGCCGGTCAGAACCTGCTGCTCGGTGGCCACGTTGAACAACGTGTACTGGATCTGCAGGCGACCGCCGGCCGGCGTGATGCTGCCGACCATCAGGTACTGGGCGCCAACTGCCTTCCAGTCACGGAAAATGACTTCGCTGGCCTGGGTAGGCTGGCTGATCATGTTGCCTTTCGGAATCGGCGCGTAGTAACCGGAGTTGCGCAGGTCATCGCTGACGATCTGGGCCATGTCGTCCGGCAGCACGCTGCCGCCCTGCCAGCCGAACGGTACTACCGCGATCGGGGTGGCCCGATCGCTACCGCTGGTGACCAGGATGTTCTTTTCATCCGCCGCCGCTATCCCTGCCATACAGCAAATAACGACAAGCATTCCTCGAAGAAGGTTTCTCACAAGGCTAGATCCTCAGGTGTGAATGTCATCTTGAATGAACGATAGGGAGCGAAGTCGCTTGGTTTCATTCCCTGCATCTCGGTCAACCGGCCAATGTTCTTGACCGCTGCAACCGCTGAACTGTCAAACGAAGCATCGCCACTGCCCTTGGCCACGCTGACCGAAGTCACCGTGCCGTCCGGCAACATGCCGATCTGCAATACGACTGTCATGCCTTTGCGTGCCGAAGGTGGACGTGTCCAGCCTTCTGCTGCCCGTGCCCGAATCAGGTCGTCGAAACTGCCCGCGACTTCATCACCACGTTCATCGGCCAAGGCTTGCTGACGCTGCGGCGTGTCGGAGAGCAAATCTGCCAAGGCCTGGGCCTTTTTCTCTTCGGCGGATTTACGCGCTGCTTCCTGGGCCTTTTTCTTGGTGGCGTCGGCGGCAGCTTTCTTCTTCGCGTCGTCGGCGATTTTCTTCTTCGCCTCGTCTGCTTCAGCTTTTTTCTTGGCGTCTTCGGCGGCTTTCTTCTTCGCGTCTTCGACAATCTTTTTCTTGGCGTCTTCAGCGGCCTGTTTCTTGGCCTCTTCTTCGGCAGCTTTCTTCGCTTCGTCTTCGGCTTTCTTCTTGGCTATATCAGCCAATTGTTTCTCTTCGGCCTTTTTGGCGTCGGCAGCTTTCTCGGCTTTCTTGGCTTCATCAGCCTTTTTCGCCTCGTCGGCCTTCTTCGCTTCGTCAGCCTTTTTCGATTCCTCGGCCTTTTGAGCCGCCTCTTCTTTCTTTTGTTCCGCAGCAGCCTTCACCGCTTCCTGCTCGACCTTCTTCTGTTCCATCTGCTCGACTTCAGTCTGGCGCGCAGCCGACTTCTGGGCCTCACCCGCAATCTTCTGATTGGTCTGGGTGGTGGCCTGGCTTTTCGATTTCAGCTGATACAGGGTCGCCTGCACGATCGGCTTGGCTGGCGGCAGGTCCGGGGTCATGGCAAAGCTGACAAACAGCATGCCAAAAACCAGGACGTGCAGGGCAATTGCCCAGACGCTAGGCCAGAAGAAGCTTTCCGAGGCGGACGGCTCTCGCTGTTGCTGCATCAGGGCGCCTCGGTAATCAAGCCAACGTTACCGACGCCGGCCTTCTGCAGCCCGCCCATGGCGCCCATGACAGAGCCATAGTCGACAGATTTGTCGCCGCGGATGAACACCTGGGTGTGCTTGCCGCCTTCGTTGCCGGAGCGAATGATCTTGGTTACCGCATCGGTCATCGCCGGCAGGGTCAAGGCCTTGTCCTGTTGTTTCTGGGTGTCGACTTCGCTGCCAAGGTTCCAGTAATAGGTCTTGTCAGACTTGATCGAAATGGTCAGCACCTGGGTGTTGTTGTCCTGCGGCAAGGCTTCACTGGAAACCTTGGGCAGATCAACCTTCACACCCTGGTTGAGCATCGGCGCGGTCACCATGAAGATCACCAGCAGCACCAGCATCACGTCGATGTAAGGCACTACGTTCATCTCGGCGACCGGCTTGCGCTTTTTGCGAGCTCGAGCGATTAAAGCCATTGGGAATTACCTGCTTATTCTTCGCTGGTGTGCACTTTACGGTGCAGGATCGCCTGGAATTCATCGGCGAAGGTGTAGTAACGGCCGATCAGCGTTTCGCTGGTTGCAGCAAAACGGTTGTAGGCGATTACTGCGGGGATAGCGGCAAACAGGCCGATCGCGGTGGCGATCAGGGCTTCGGCGATACCCGGGGCCACGGTGGCCAGGGTCGCTTGCTGCGCCTGGGCCAGGCCACGGAAGGAGTTCATGATCCCCCACACGGTACCGAACAGGCCGATATACGGGCTGACGGAACCCACGGTGGCGAGGAACGGCAGGCTCTGCTCCAGTTTCTCTTCTTCGCGGGAGATGGCAACGCGCATGGCACGGGCCACGCCTTCCATCACCGCTTCCGGGTCAACACCTGGCTGCTGGCGCAGGCGGGAGAATTCCTTGAAGCCGGCGCGGAAGATCTGCTCGACGCCCGAATCCGGGTCTGGGTTGCTGCCGGCCTGGCGGTACAGCTTGGACAGGTCGATACCCGACCAGAAGCGCTCTTCAAAGCTCTCCAGGGCACGTCGACCGGCGCGCAGCAGGTTGCTGCGCTGAAAAATCATGACCCAAGAGGTAACCGATGCGGCTACCAGGGTCAGCATGACCAGTTGAACCACAACACTGGCATTGCTGACCAGGCTCCACATGGAGGAATGGTCGACGACGGTAGGTTCCACGCTAAATCTCCTGCTTTGATTGTTTACCCGCGCCGCTCACGGCGGCAAAGGCCGCACGTAGAGTTTCGGGAATGGCCCGAGGTTTCAAACTGTTGGTGCGCACACACGCCACCAGGAACTGCCCCTCACAGAGCAGCGTTGCATCCGTTGCCCGCCTGACCTGCTGCTTGAATCGCAGGCTGGCACGGTTCAATTCGATTACTTCAGCACTGACCAGCAGCTCATCGTCCAATCGCGCCGGCGCGTGATACCGAGCCTCGCTGGAATGCACGACAAACAACAGGTCCTCCCCTGCCAGCGAGGATTGGGCAAAGCCCAGCTCCCGTAGCCGCTCGGTTCGAGCCCGCTCCATGAACTTGAGGTAATTGACGTAATACACGATGCCGCCCGCATCGGTGTCCTCGTAATAAACGCGACAGCGATGTGCGAACGACGGATCCCCATTTTGCGCGCGCATACTCTAGTGCTTACTCCTCAGGTTGCCAATCCGGCTGGGCAACTGTTTTTTCTTATGCTGAAACATTTCTAATGACTGAATGACGACGCCAGCCACTAGGACAGCACAATCCTCGAATAAATCGACGAACTAACTGCTTTTAATCGTCCACTGCATCGAGGAATTCGTCTACCACGGGCATCTCACCCAATCGTGACGGAATGTTTAACCCGAAGTGCAGGTAGGCATGCCGCGTCACCACCCGCCCCCTTGGCGTACGCATGATGTAGCCCTGCTGGATCAGGTACGGCTCCAACACATCCTCAATGGTGTGGCGCTCCTCGCTGATGGCCGCGGCCAGGCTGTCGACGCCCACCGGGCCACCGTCGAATTTCTCGATCATGGTCAAGAGTAGCCGCCGATCCTGGTGATCGAAGCCATGCTCATCCACATCCAGCAGGTTCAACGCCAGGTCGGCCACGGCCTTGGTGATATGCCCCTTGGCCCGCACTTCGGCGAAGTCGCGCACGCGGCGCAGCAAACGGTTGGCGATGCGTGGCGTACCGCGGGCCCGGCGGGCAATTTCAAACGCGCCTTCAGGGTCCAGGGGCAAGCCAAGAATGCTCGCCGAACGACTGACGATGGTCGCCAAGTCGGCGGTGCTATAGAACTCTAGACGTTGAACAATGCCGAAACGGTCTCGCAACGGGTTGGTCAACATACCCGCGCGCGTGGTCGCGCCAACCAGGGTGAACGGTGGCAGGTCGAGCTTGATCGAGCGGGCCGCCGGGCCCTCGCCGATCATGATGTCGAGCTGGAAATCCTCCATCGCCGGGTACAGCACTTCCTCGACGATCGGCGACAGCCGGTGGATCTCGTCGATAAACAGCACGTCATGCGGCTCAAGATTGGTCAGCAGCGCCGCCAGGTCACCCGGCCGCTCCAGCACCGGGCCGGAGGTGGACTTGATCGACACGCCCATTTCCTGGGCAATGATGTTGGCCAGGGTGGTCTTGCCCAGCCCCGGCGGACCGAAGATCAGGGTGTGGTCCAGCGACTCATTGCGCCCGCGCGCAGCCTGGATAAACAGTTCCATCTGCTCGCGCACGGTGGGCTGGCCGATGTACTCGGCCAGGCTCAGGGGGCGGATAGCCCGGTCCTGGACTTCTTCACGGTCGCGCGGGCCGGTGGCCGCGATCAGACGATCAGCTTCAATCACTTAAATCATTCCCTTCAGGGCTCGGCGGATCATGTCTTCGCTGCTCAAATTCTTGTCCTTGATGGCCGATACGGCCTTGCTGGCTTCCTGCGGCTTGTAGCCCAGGGAGATCAGCGCGCTGACAGCATCGCTTTCGGCGCTGGCGACCTGGCCCGCCGGCATATCCGGCTGGTTCGGCACCAGGGCAAACATGCTCGGTACCACTTCCCAGGCCTTGAAACGGTCCTTGAGTTCCACCAGCAGGCGCTCAGCGGTTTTCTTGCCCACGCCAGGCACCTTGGTCAGCGCCGAGGTGTCTTGGGCGGATACCGCGCGCACCAGCTCATCGACTTCCAGGCTCGACATCAGCGCCAGGGCCAGCTTGGGGCCCACACCGTTCAGGCGAATCAGCTCGCGGAAGAAATCCCGGTCACGCTTGCCGATGAAACCATAGAGCAATTGTGCGTCTTCGCGCACCACCAAGTGTGTGTGCAAGGTTATCGGCTCGCCGACCGACGGTAGGCGATAGAGGGTGGTCATGGGCACTTCCAGCTCATACCCCAACCCGTTTACATCCAGAATCAGGTGCGGCGGCTGTTTCTCAGCCAGGGTGCCGCGCAAGCGTCCAATCACGGTTCAGATCCTTAAAGCTTGGGGGTCAGATCATGGCCTGACCGGAAATAACGATTGCGCTGATGCTATCAGAGACGCAGGCGCCCGCCACGACTGCGTGCAGTGCCAAGGCCGTGGGGCAACAGGCTGGAACGGGTGTGCGCGTGGCAAATGGCGATGGCCAGGGCGTCGGAGGCGTCGATCTGCGGTTTTGCGGTGAGCTTGAGCATGTGCATGACCATCATCTGCACCTGCTCTTTATTCGCCGCACCGGTGCCGACCACGGCCTGTTTGACCTGGGTCGCGGTGTATTCGGCGATTTCCATGCCCTCCTCCGCGCCGGCCACAATAGCAGCACCGCGGGCCTGGCCGAGCTTCAATGCGGAGTCGGCATTCTTCGCCATGAACACTTTTTCGATGCCCATGGTGACCGGACCATAGGTCTGGATGACTTCACGTACGCCGCGATAGACGATCTGCAGGCGCTCGGCCAACTCGCCCGCACCGGTGCGGATACAGCCCGAGGCGACGTAGATGCAGCCGCGCGGGGTCTGTTGCACCACGCCAAAACCGGTGATGCGCGAACCGGGGTCGATACCTAGGATTAAAGTCATAACGCCTGCGGTTTTTTGGATACACATAGACCCAATGTGGGAGCGGGCTTGCTCGCGATAGCGGTCATTCAGTTACTGCATCAGGTGACTGACACACCGCATTCGCGAGCAAGCCCGCTCCCACAGGGAACTCTCATTGTTCTCAGCTGAGCTGTTCGGCTACCGATTCCGGGATGTCAGCGTTGGAATAAACGTTCTGCACATCATCCAGATCTTCGAGCATATCCAGCATCTTCAGCACTTTTTGCGCACCGTCCAGGTCCAGCTCGGCGCTGGTGGTCGGCAGCATCACGATTTCCGCGTCGGTGCCCTTGAAACCAGCGGCTTCCAGCGCGTTACGCACGGCATAGAACCCGGCGAACGAGGTGAACACGTCAATGGAGCCGTCTTCGTTGGTTACCACGTCGTCGGCATCCGCCTCCATCGCCGCTTCCATCAGCGCGTCTTCGTCCACACCCGGAGCGAAGGTGATCTGCCCCTTGCGCTCGAACAGGTAGGCCACCGAACCGTCGGTGCCGAGGTTGCCGCCACATTTGCTGAACGCATGGCGCACGGCAGCTGCGGTACGGTTGCGGTTGTCGGTCATGCACTCGACCATCACCGCCACGCCACCCGGGCCGTAGCCTTCGTAGGTCAGCTCGACCATGTCGTCGGTGTCGGCTGCCCCGGCACCACGGGCCACGGCGCGGTCGATGATGTCGCGGCTCATGTTCGCGCCAAGGGCCTTGTCCAGCGCCAGGCGCAGGCGCGGGTTGGAGCCCGGGTCACCACCGCCCTGACGGGCAGCGACGGTCAGCTCGCGGATCCACTTGGTGAAAATCTTGCCTTTCTTGGCATCCTGACGCTCTTTGCGGTGCTTGATGTTCGCCCACTTGGAATGGCCAGCCATAACACAACTCCGAAATTCTCTAGAAACCTTGATCAACCCCGCCCCAGGCGGGAGGTAGTCCTTTAACGCAAAGGCGCATCCGAAGATGCGCCTTTTTAGACTGCGTAAACCTCAGTGCGCTTTCACGCAGCAGCCTTACTCAGCCTTTGGCGTCTCGCGCAGACGGATGTGCAGTTCGCGCAGCGCCTTGGCATCCACCACACCCGGGGCCTGGGTCATTACGTCCGCAGCACTCTGGGTTTTCGGGAAGGCAATCACTTCACGGATCGACTGGGCGCCGGTCATCAGCATCACCAGGCGGTCGAGGCCGAAAGCCAGGCCACCGTGGGGTGGTGCGCCGTATTTCAGGGCGTCGAGCAGGAAGCCGAATTTCTCTTCCTGTTCCGCTTCGTTGATGCCCAACAGGCGGAACACCGCTTGCTGCATCTCTTTGCGGTGGATACGGATCGAACCGCCACCCAGCTCGGTGCCGTTGAGCACCATGTCGTACGCGCGGGACAGCGCGCCTGCAGGGTTGGCTTCCAACTCTTCAGGCGAGCACTTCGGCGCGGTGAACGGGTGGTGCAAGGCGCTGAAGCTGCCGTCGTCGTTCTCTTCGAACATCGGGAAGTCGACAACCCACATCGGTGCCCATTTGCAGGTCAGCAGGTCCAGGTCGTGGCCCAGCTTGATGCGCAGCGCGCCCAGGGCCTCGCTGACGATCTTGGCTTTGTCGGCACCGAAGAACACGATATCGCCATCGACTGCACCGACGCGATCCAGGATCGCGTTGAGGTTTTCCAGCGGAATGTTTTTGACGATTGGCGATTGCAGGCCATCAACACCGTTGGCGCGCTCGTTGACCTTGATGTACGCCAGGCCCTTGGCACCGTAGATGCCGACGAACTTGGTGTAGTCGTCGATCTGCTTGCGCGGCATGCTCGCGCCGCCAGGTACACGCAGGGCGGCGATGCGGCATTTCGGGTCGTTGGCCGGGCCGCTGAACACCTTGAAGTCGACCGCCTTGAGCTGGTCGGCCACGTCCACCAGTTCCAGCGGGTTACGCAGGTCTGGCTTGTCGGAACCGTAGCGGCGCATGGCTTCTTCGAAGGTCATGTGCGGGAATTCGCCGAACTCCAGGTCCAGCACTTCCTTGAACAGGTTGCGGATCATCTGCTCGGTCAGGCCCATGATCTCTTTTTCATCGAGGAAGCTGGTCTCGATGTCGATCTGGGTGAATTCCGGCTGGCGGTCGGCGCGCAGGTCTTCGTCACGGAAGCACTTGGCGATCTGGTAGTAACGGTCGAAGCCGGCCACCATCAGCAGTTGCTTGAACAACTGCGGCGATTGCGGCAGCGCGAAGAACGAACCGGCGTGGGTACGGCTCGGTACCAGGTAGTCACGCGCGCCTTCCGGGGTGGCCCGGGTGAGGATCGGCGTTTCGACGTCGAGGAAGCCGTTCTCGTCGAGGAAGCGGCGGATGCTGGTGGTCATGCGCGAACGCAGACGCAGCTTCTCGGCCATTTCCGGGCGACGCAGGTCCAGGAAGCGGTAGCGCAGGCGGGTTTCTTCGCCCACGTCGGAGTATTCGTTAAGTGGGAACGGCGGGGTTTCCGACTCGTTCAGCACTTCAAGCTCATAGCCCAGCACTTCGATGGCACCGGACGCCATGTTCGCGTTCACGGCACCGGCCGGACGCAGGCGAACCTTGCCGGTGATCTTCACGACGTACTCGCTGCGCACGCGGTCAGCGGCGGCGAAGCTCTCGGCGCGGTCCGGGTCGAACACCACCTGGGCCAGACCATCACGATCACGGATATCGAGGAAGATTACCCCGCCGTGGTCGCGGCGACGGTGAACCCATCCGCAAAGGGTGATTTCCTGACCATCCAGGGTCTCGTTCAGTTGGCCGCAATAGTGGCTGCGCATCATGGTAGTGGTTTCACTTCTCGTAATTCGAAATTCGGTGGAGGCCCGCCTCGTCACCGTACAGTTAAGCAGGGGACGGATAATGCAGGAGCCTGCGCATGGGTTTCAACTCAGTCTGCTTTGTCGCCGCCCGCCAGGTTCTTCTTGGAGCCGGTCTTGAAATCGGTCTCGTACCAGCCGCTACCGCTCAGACGGAAGCCCGGCATGGACAACATCTTCTTCAGCTCAGGAGCCTGGCAAGCAGGGCAATCGACCAGCGGCGCGGCGCTGATCTTTTGAATGGCTTCCAACTGATGACCACAGGAAGCACATTGATAGTCGTACATGGGCATGGAGATGTCTCGGCGATCAGGTTACTGCGCCACGCGCATGCGCAGCAAAGCGCGGGATTATATCTGGTAAATCGAGGCAGCGCAGCCGGCATTCTGCCCGGGGCCTCGCCCACCTCGACGGCGGGCCGGCCCCGGCGCCAGCCGATTACTCAGGGTTCGGCGCGCCAACCCGACCTTTCAACAGGTGAACGACACACACCACCCTGACCAGCCCGCTGAAGTTCTTCACACCTCCATAGCGCAAGTGCACTTCCCGATCGACATACGACAGCAACGCACTGACCGAGCAGGCATTGATCCTGGCGATTTCAGCGAGAATATTCCAATAGATCTGCTCCAGCCGCAGGCACGTGGAAAACCCGTTGAGCCTGACCGACCGGGACAATGGCTTGGCCAGCCCCATATCGAACCCTTTTGCAAAGGGGTCGACCTTTATCTTATGAAAACCACCGGTTTCCATCACTCCATTACCGACGCCACATGACATACACCTGACACTCCATTGCCAAACAGCCGCCCATGGGAGCTCCCATTGGGTAATGGCCCTATAAAACAGCAGGCAGAAGCGGGTCGCCAGAAGACGGGGCGTTGATAGATGTAGGACAACGCCAGGAAATGCGTGGAAACAAGCGAGGGGCGCCAGGGCGGCGCCACTCAGGGCGGATATTTACTGACCTTCGAGCAGGGAACGCAGCATCCACGCGGTTTTCTCGTGCACTTGCATGCGCTGGGTCAGCAAGTCGGCCGTCGGCTCATCGCTGACCTTGTCGAGCAAGGGGAAGATACCCCGCGCAGTCCGCGTGACCGCTTCCTGGCCGGCCACCAGTTGCTTGATCATTTCTTCAGCGCCGGGCACACCTTCTTCTTCCTTGATGGACGAAAGCCGGGCATAGATCGAGTAGGCACCCGGTGCCGGGAAGCCCAGGGCACGGATACGCTCGGCAATGGAGTCCACCGCCAGGGCCAGTTCGTTGTATTGCTCTTCGAACATCAAGTGCAGCGTACGGAACATCGGGCCCGTGACGTTCCAATGGAAGTTATGGGTCTTCAGATACAGTACATAGGTATCGGAAAGCAGCCGCGAAAGCCCATCAACGATGGATTTACGATCTTCTTCACTGATACCGATATCGATAGCCATGTTTATCCCCTTCAATTGACATGCATTCATTGATCAGGTGCAGGTCCACTCTAGCAAGCCTGCTGGTGAGGTGCAGCCCGGCACACCCAGGTGATGTGCGGCAAATTGCCCCTGTGGCGCCGGTTCGGGGACTGCTGCGCAGCCCAACGCGGGTAAGCCCGCTCGCCACAAAAAAGCCTGCACGTGTCTAGGACAAGTGTTTGGTGCAGAAATGCCGTGCTCCTTGCAACACCCGGAAATGCTTGATTTGAGTAGGCACAGCCTTTGCTGTTAAATAGGCGGCGTGCCACTGCCGTTCATTTCCGCGGCCAGCGGCATAGGCTGATACCCCGCGCACGTGCCCAACGCCTCCCATTGTTCAGAAGCGAACCGTGCCAGTCAGCTCTTCCTTGTGATCCGTCTTAACGTGAGTTAATCAAAATGTTGAAAATCGTCCACCTGCTAACGGGCGTTGCAGCTTTGCTGCTGTCCTTTATACCGAGCTTGCAACAGGGAAGCCCTCCCTACCTGGAACAACACGACGCTCTGTACCTGGCCTTGTTCGGCCTTCTTAACCTGACGCTGGCACCGGTGATCCCTTACTGGAACAAAGGCACACGTCATCAACTGCAAAACCTGGTCAGCGCGCTGCTGGTACTGACCGTTGTCGTTCAAACCCTCACCCTCCTGGCACCAATGCCTGAAGTCGGCGGCCACCCGGCCATCCTGCTCAGCCTGGTGATTGCTGTGGCTGCCATCGTTCTTCACCTGGCCATCAGCTTCTACCGTTCGTCTCCATCGGCCGCGTCGCAAAACTACGACATGACCAATCGGGATACCGGTACCGTCAAGTGGTTCAACACCTCCAAAGGCTTCGGCTTTATTTCCCGCGATTCGGGCGACGATATCTTCGTCCACTTCCGGGCTATTCGCGGCGAAGGCCATCGTGTCCTGGTGGAAGGCCAGCGCGTGGAGTTCTCCGTAATGAATCGCGACAAAGGCCTGCAGGCCGAAGACGTGATCGCTGCCCTGCCGCGTCGCTGATTCCAGCCTTCGCAGCATAAAAAAACCGCGATCCAGCGCTGACTGGATCGCGGTTTTTTATGCGCGGCTATTTATGGCAACGCCTTAATAATGAGGCGGCGGCGCTTCTTCTTCGCTGGTTTCGAACTGGCCGCCCATTTCTTCCTGACGCTTGAGCAACGCGGTCATCTGCAATTGCAGGCGCTCGACCGCCCGCTGCTGGGCCACCAGGATGTCATTGAGGGTTTCGATGGTGTCGTCCTGGAAGGCCAGGCGGCTTTCCAGATCCGTCACGCGGTCTTGCAAATCCATGGTTCAGTCCTGCGCAAAAATAAAGTCGGCAGGCAGCAACTCACGCATACGCGCGCGGATAGCCGCTACTTGTTCTTCGGTGTATGGCTGGGCCGGGTGCTTGCCCCACACGGGCGCCGGCCAGGCGGCGTCGTCACGCTTGCGCACGATCACATGCACATGTAATTGGCTGACTACGTTACCCAACGCGCCAATGTTCATCTTGTCGGCAGCCAAACCTTCGTTCAGCAACTGCGCCAGGGCAGTGGTCTCTTGCCACAGCACCTGTTGATCGGCGACATCCAGCTGAAACACTTCGCTGATAGCGTTGATCCGTGGCACCAGGATAAACCAGGGGTAGTTCGAGTCGTTGGACAGCAGTAGGCGGCTCAGCGGGAAGTCCCCGATGACCAGTGTGTCTTGTTGCAGGCGTTGATCTAAGGCGAACACCGCGGGCACTCCGTTCGGCAGGTCAAGTTCAGTGGCCCCAGCATACCTTCGAATGCCTGCGGCTTCACGGCCAATGCAGGGCTCCGGGAAGCAAGCCGAGAAAAAAACCGCACCGTTTAGAGGCAATTGCATATTTGAGCTAGGCTAAATCGGGCCTCAACGGGATGCACCAAAATGACCCACTTGTGCTTCAAAGAGATCCGCCAACTACCCACTCTGCAGGGTGGACCGGTAACGTTTTCCTACAGCACTGGCTTTTTGCCGGTGCGAACAGGTGTAACACCTGGGCGTCAAGCCCAAACCAAACGGCGTAAAAAGCCCGTGCTTATGCGGTTTTTACACGGGCGTAACGATTTTCACGAAAAAATGACATTCGGTTACCGGTTTGGGCGCGCTTGTTGCATTCACACTCATATCGTCGGCAACGACACTCGCTGGGATGCAGGTGTTTCGCGATAAAAACGGTGGCGTTTCAATATGTACCAAGGACGAGTTCAAACTTCTAAACAGGTTTGAAAACAGTATTGAAGTTGTCAGCCCGGTTACACTCGGGCTGTGAATTTGCGACATGGAGCTAGCAATTTACGACAGCCTCGTAAAGAAGCTGAAAGGATAGATGGGTAAGTATCGTCAATACAGTCTGCGTGATATAACTTTGCGCCGACACAAAAAAGAAAGAGCCGCCCAGATAAAAATACAGGTGGGACGGCAGTACTCTTCCTAAAACCAAAGGAGCAAATCACGATGCGCGTGATGAAGTGGAGCATGATCGCCCTGGCTGTATCAGCAGGCACCTCGCAGTTCGCAATGGCGTCCGCCCAAGACGATTCCAAGGGCTTTATTGAAGACAGTACAGCCAGCATTCTGACTCGTACGCTGTACTTCAGTCGTGACCGCCGTAACCACGATGCGGAGCAAAGCCGTATCGAAGAAACCGGTCTGGGCTTCCACGGTCTCTTCAGCTCGGGTTACACCCAAGGCACCATCGGTGTCGGTGTCGATGTCATCGGCCTGCTGGGCGTCAAACTCGACAGCGGCAAGGGTCGCGCCGGTACCGGCCTGTTCCCAGAGGGTTCCGACGGCCGTTCGCAGGACGACTATTCCAAAGCCGGCGCTGCCGTCAAGTTCCGTATTTCCAACACGGTCCTGAAAGTTGGTGATCAATACACCACCGCTCCAGTGTTCGCCTCCGATGACAGCCGTTTGCTGCCGGAACTGCCACAAGGCGTTTCCATCACCAGCAACGAAATCAAAGATCTGAAACTGGAAGCCGGTCACTTCACCTCGATCGTTGCCCAGGACCAAACCTACCGCGACAGTATCGCTAGCGCCGAGCCTGGCACAAACCGTGGGCTGCGCGATGCCAACTTCGTGGGCGGCGTCTACTCCTGGACCCCAGAGATCACTACCAGCCTCTACTACTCGAAAGTCGAAGACTACTGGAAGAAGCTCTACGCCAACGTGAACTGGACCCACGCACTTAGCGATGACCAATCCGTAGCTGTCGACTTCAACATCTACGACACCAAGAGCGACGGCGCTGGCCTGGTACGTGCTGATAAAGACAGCACGACCAAACTCGACAACCGTGCATTCAGCTTGCAGGGTGCGTACACCATTGGCGCTCACACCTTCACCCTGGCAGCACAGAAGGTCAGCGGCGACGGCCAATACGGTTATGGCGTAGACGGCGGCGGCACGATTTTCCTGGCCAACTCCATCGCCCGTTCCGACTTCAACGCTGAAGACGAGAAGTCCTACCAGGCTCGCTATGACCTGAACATGGCAACCTTTGGCATCCCCGGCCTGAGCTTCATGACTCGTTACGTGAAAGGTACCGGCGCCAACACCTCTACCACTAACAACGGTAAAGAGTGGGAACGCGATATCGAAGCCAAATACGTGATCCAGAGCGGCCCAGCCAAAGACCTGAGCCTGCGCGTACGTCAAGCGACCTATCGCTCGTCTGATCAGGTTTACTCGGGTTCTCTCGACGAACTGCGTCTGATCGCGCAATACCCGCTGAACATCCTGTAATTGTCGGTTTAATTACAACGATGACTTAAGGCCCAGGCCTTAAACTAAAAAGCCGCTCCCCTGTTTTGCAAGGGAGCGGCTTTTTTATTTCAATTTTGTTGCAGCTAACACATAACTAGCAAGCTAACTAACGAGATTAGGCTGACACGTTTAACCTGACCTCTTGGCCAAGTTAAACCGGCTCTATTACTTCGTCGGTGCTTCCTGCATTACGCGAATAACCCGCTGCGGAAACGGAATATCAATTCCTGCCGCTTTCAAGCGGTCACGTGCAAGTTCGTTCAACATAAACACCACATCCCAATAATCTGCGGTCTTGGTCCAGCAGCGCAGGGACACGGTGATCGAACTGTCACCCAACGTCGACACCACGGCCACTGCCGCAGGGTCAGCCAGCACGCGCGGGTCTTTGGCCAGCTCCAGCAATACTTCACGGGCTTTCTGCAGGTCGGCCTCATAGTCCACACCCACGTCAAACACCACCTTGCGGGTCGGCTGACGGTTGGTGTTGGTGATAAGGCCGTTGGACAGGCTGCCGTTAGGGATGATCACGGTCTTGTTGTCGCCGGTGCGCAACACGGTGTGGAAGATCTGGATGCTGTCGACGGTACCGGAAGTGCCCTGGGCTTCGATCCAGTCACCAATGCGGAACGGGCGGAACAACAGGATCAGCACGCCGCCGGCGAAGTTTGCCAGGCTGCCTTGCAATGCCAGGCCGATGGCCAGGGTGGCGGCACCAATCGCCGCAACGAACGAGGTGGTTGCCACGCCGATCATCGAGGCGACGTTGACCACCAGCATGACTTTGAGCGCAATGTTCGCCAGGCTGGTAATGAAGTGTTGCAGCGCCAGGTCAGCATTACGCAGTGCCAGCAAACGCCCCACTCGGTGGGTCAAAACGTTGATCAGCCACCAACCGATGGCCAGGGTAAGCACTGCCAACAAAAACCGGCTGCCGTATTCCATGATCATCGGCACCCACGATTGCGAGGTCTTGATCAGGTGATCCACTTCAGCATTCAAATCCATCTATCTTCTCCTGGTTACCGGATGTTCGGCGTATTAGCTGCCCATAAATGCAATTGAGCCCCGTGGGGCTCAATCGTAGGCGCAGGTTCTGGGGCGTGGGACGTCAAAAACGCCCGCAGGTTCCCCAATGTGCCATCAGTCGCGGAAGTTATTGAACTGCAGCGGCATGTCGAAGGTCTTGGCGCGCAGGGCGGCGATGGCCTCTTGCAGGTCGTCACGCTTCTTGCCGGTGATACGCACCTGCTCACCCTGGATGGCGGCCTGCACTTTGAGCTTGGCATCCTTGACATGGGCGACGATTTTCTTCGCCAGCTCCTTGTCGATGCCTTCCTTGAGTACGGCTTCCTGCTTCATCAGCTTGCCGGAAGCGTAGGCGTCCTTGATTTCAAGGCACTGGGCGTCGATCTTGCGCTTGACCAGGGACAGCTTGAGGATCTCGATCATCGCTTCCAGCTGGAAATCGGCTTCAGCGGTCAGGTTGACGGTCAGTTCCTTTTCCTTGAATTCGAAGCTGCCCTTGCCTTTCAAGTCATAGCGACGGTCCAGTTCCTTGACGGCGTTCTCGACGGCGTTGGTGACTTCGTGTTTGTCCAGTTCAGATACCACGTCGAACGAAGGCATGTGATTTCTCCAATATAAGGGGCGGGCTCAGTAGAGATGGAGCGCGCCCGAGCTAAAATGCCGGGGCATTATAGCGGTTCTTTCGTCGCGTTCACTGCGGGCGACCCTACGGAGTAAAAACTGATGTCGACCACCTGGCATATTCTCGGCGCCGGCAGCCTGGGCACCCTCTGGGCCACACGCCTGGCTCGCGCCGGCCTGCCCGTGCGGTTGATCCTGCGCGATGACGCCCGCCTGGCCAGCTATCAGGCGGGCAACGGCCTGACCCTGGTGGAGCAAGGTGTCGAACACACTTACCCGGTGATCGGCGAAACGCCCCACAGCCCGGAGCCGATTCAGCGCCTGCTGGTGGCGTGCAAGGCCTACGACGCACAGAGTGCCGTCGCCCAGCTGCAACACCGACTGGCAGCGAATGCCGAGCTGATCCTGCTGCAGAACGGCCTCGGCAGCCAGGACGCAGTGGCCGCGCAACTGCCCCAGGCCCATTGCATCTTTGCCTCCAGCACCGAAGGCGCTTTCCGCGATGGCGACTGGCGCGTGGTGTTTGCCGGCCATGGCTACACCTGGCTGGGGGATGCGGGCCATCCTACCCCGCCGTTGTGGTTGGACGACCTGCACGCCGCCGGCATCCCCCACGAATGGAGCACCACCATTCTTACGCGGCTGTGGCGCAAGCTGGCGCTCAATTGCGCGATCAACCCGCTGACCGTGCTGTACCACTGCCGTAACGGCGGCCTGCAAAGCCATCGTTGTGAGGTCGCGACCTTGTGCGGTGAGCTGACTGAGTTGCTTGAACGTTGCGGTCAGCCAGCCGCCGCCGAGGATTTGCACAGCGAAGTCGAACGCGTGATCCAGGCCACGGCCGCCAACTACTCCTCCATGTTTCAGGACATGGCCAACGCCCGACGGACCGAAATCAGCTACCTGCTGGGTTATGCCTGCCTGGCGGCGGCGCGCCATCAATTGGTGCTGCCGCACCTGCAACAGCTGCAGGCACGCCTGGTCGAGCACTTACGCGCACACGGATTGGCCAGCGACTGAGGCACGCGCTACCCTGCCTACCTGTCTATCACCTGGGAAAACCCTGATGCCACTGCGCCAGCGTCTTGAAAATCTACCGGTAGGGCAGAAGCTGCTGGCCGCCCTGCTGGTGTTGTTGACCACCGTATTGCTGGTGGCCAACCTGACGTTTATCAGCGCCGCCTACTGGATCTCCCAGGAAAGCATGGCGCCCCAGGCCTTGCAGGCCATCGGCCGCCTGGTGTCCAACCCGGCCCTCGCCGCCGACGCCCTGGAATCCCCGGCCAAGGCCAATGCCCTGCTCAATGAGCTGACCAGTTACTCGCCCCTGCGCGCCGCCGCCCTGTACGACGGCGAGGGCAATCGCCTGGCGCAGATGCAGCACGGCGACCGCCTGCACCTGCCGGACAACTATCGGCATATCGAAGCCTGGCGGGTGACCGAATTTCGCAGCAACCAGGTCATCACCCTACCCCGCGCTGGCCAGCCGTCCGGGCACCTGTTGCTGGTGGCCAGCAGTGAACTGCCGGTGGCCTTCTATACCGGCACCCTGACGGCCAGCCTGGGCATCCTGATTTTCAGTGTGCTGCTCTGGCTGATCATCGCCCGCCAGATCAAACGCCTGATCACCCGGCCCATCCACGAACTGGAAGAACTTTCGCGCCAGGTCACGCGGGAAGAGAACTACGCCCTGCGCGCCGGCCGTGGCAACCATGACGAAATCGGCAGCCTGGCCGAAGCCTTCAACACCATGCTGTCGCGCATCGAAGCGCGCGAGCAGCAGCTCAAGCGCGCGCGGGACGATTCCCAGGCGGCTTACGACCAGGCCCAAGGCCTGGCCGAAGAAACCCGCCATACCAACCGTAAGCTGGAACTGGAAGTGCAGGTTCGCAGCAAAATCGAGAAAAAACTCACCGGTTTTCAGAATTATCTGAACAGCATCATCGACTCGATGCCCTCGGCGCTGATCGCCCTGGACGAACAGCTCTACGTCACCCAGTGGAACCAGGAAGCCAGCGCGCTTTCCGGCACGCGCCTGGATGAAGCCTTGAACCAGCCGATTTACCTCGCCTTCCAACCGCTCAAGCCGTACCTGCCGCAGATCAAGGCCACGGTGGAGCAACACACGGTGGAGCGCATCGAACGCGTCACCTGGATCAAGGACGATGAGCCCAAGCACTACGCGCTGACCTTCTACCCGCTGATGGGCGGGGCCGGGCGTGGCGTGGTGATCCGTATCGATGACATCACCCAGCGCCTGTCCCTGGAAGAAATGATGGTGCAGTCAGAGAAGATGCTCTCGGTCGGCGGCCTCGCCGCCGGCATGGCCCACGAAATCAATAACCCGCTGGGGGCGATCCTGCACAACGTGCAAAACATTCGCCGCCGGCTGTCGCCCGACTTGCCCAAGAACCTGGAGCACGCTGAGCAGGCGGGCATCGCGCTAGAGACGGTCAACCGCTACCTGGAGGGCCGCGAAGTGCCGCAATTGCTCGATGGTATTCAGCAGGCCGGGGCACGGGCGGCGAAAATCGTCACCCACATGCTCAGCTTCAGCCGTCGCAGTAACCGACAGATGGCGCCCTGCGACCTGCCGGCACTGATCGATCAGGCCGTGGAAATCGCCGGCAATGATTTCGACCTGACCATCGGCTTCGACTTCAAGGGCCAGGCGATCATCCGCCAATTCGATCCGCAATTGGGTCCGGTGCCCGGCACGGCCAACGAGCTGGAGCAGGTGCTGCTCAACCTGCTGAAAAACGCCGCGCAGGCGATTCATTTGCGTGAAGACGACAGCGAGCCGGGGCGTATCATCCTGCGCACCCGCCTCAACCCGCCGTGGGCGGAAATCCAGGTGGAAGACAACGGCATCGGCATGAGCGAAAACGTACGCAAACGCACGTTCGAGCCGTTCTTCACCACCAAGGAAATTGGCCAGGGCACCGGGCTTGGGCTGTCGGTGTCGTATTTCATCATCACCAACAACCACAAGGGCCAGATGGAAGTGCATTCCACCCTCGGCCAGGGCACCTGTTTCACCCTGCGTCTGCCCTTGGCCGGTAGCCAGCTGCCACCTTACGAACTTACCCAATTGGAGCACTGACCATGGGCTTTCGCCTGTCGAAGATTTACACCCGCACCGGTGACAAGGGCGAAACCGGCCTTGGCGACGGCCGCCGCGTGCCCAAGGACCACCCGCGGGTGGAGGCCATTGGCGAAGTCGATACGCTGAACAGTCAACTGGGGTTGCTGTTGGCCGGCCTTGAGGAACAGAGTGGCCAGCACCCGGAACTGAAGGATGTGATCGAGGTACTGAGCCCGTGCCAGCATCGTCTGTTTGACTTGGGCGGCGAACTGGCGATGCCGGTGTACAAGGCGCTGAACGCGGCGGAGGTGGATCGGCTGGAAGCAGCGATCGATCGCTGGAATGAAGAGGTCGGGCCGTTGGAAAATTTCATCCTGCCCGGGGGCTCAGCGTTGATCGCCCAGGCCCATGTATGCCGCAGCCTGGCGCGCAGTGCCGAGCGGCGCTGTCAGCACTTGAATGCGCTCGAACCGCTGGAAGGTGTGGGGTTGGCGTATATCAATAGGTTGTCGGATTTGCTGTTTGTAGCGGCCCGGGTGATTGCCAGGCGCCAGGGTGTGGCGGAGGTGTTGTGGCAGGCGGCGGCTAAACCGCACTGATGTTTTTCAGGTGACTGATAGGGCCTCATCGGGGGCAAGTCGAATCGTCGCACCGCCCCTCCCACACTGGCCTGCATTTCAAGGGTGGAACTCGGTCAAATGTGGGAGGGGGCTTGCCCCCGATGAGGCCAGTCAGAACCCTATCAAGCTTCCGGCCAGAACGCTCTGATACCAGCAACCCCCTGTGCCCCAGCCTCCCAAGCTTGCTCCCGCTCAGCCGGCCCAACCCCGCCCAACAGAAACACCGGCTTGCTGAACCCGCTGATCAACCCTGCCGCCTGCTCCCAACCCAACGGCTGTGCATCCGGATGAGTCTGAGTCGGTTGCACCGGCGACAGCGTGACAAAATCCACATCCATCAATTCCGCCAGCGCCAGCTCTTCGGCGTTGTGGCAAGAAGCCGCCAACCAGCGATCCTTCGGCAGTGGTCGGCCCTTGCTCGCATACTTACGCAATTGCGCCGAGGTCATGTGCCAGCCGGCCGCCGGGAAATCCCCGAGCCACTCAAACGGGCCTTTGAGCATCAACTGCGCCTTGCCCGCGCACAGGCCTACTGCGTCCACCGCCAAGTCACGGTATTTGGGGTCGTAACCATTGGGTGCACGCAATTGAACCAGCTTGATACCGCCAGCAATGGCTTTCTGAATGCCGCGCAACAGCGCCGGACCTTCCAGCTCGCCTGGGGTGATCAGGTAGTCCGCAGGCAGGCGTGCAGCAGCCACAATCGGCGCGTTCGCCGCCGGGAACTCATAGTTGATCAGGTCCCGAGGGGCCACCCATTCCAGCGGCTGCCCTTCAACACCGTGGGGCTCGCCGGTAAAGGCCGACACTTCCCAGACATCCAGCAACACCTGTTTGTCGGGGTAGTCGTGTTGCACCTTGATCAGCGGCCGCGCCGTGGTGACCTGGATACCCAGTTCTTCCTGCAATTCGCGGGACAAGGCCGTGGCGACCGACTCATCGGCCTCCACCTTGCCGCCGGGAAACTCCCAGAGGCCGCCCTGATGCTGGGTATCGGCACGGCGCGCCAGCAGGATCCTGCCGTCGACGCCGCGGATCACCGCTGCTGCTACATGCACTCGTTTCACCGCGCTC
The DNA here is from genome assembly GCF_002843605.1 of Pseudomonas sp. S09G 359. Lineage (NCBI taxonomy): Bacteria > Pseudomonadati > Pseudomonadota > Gammaproteobacteria > Pseudomonadales > Pseudomonadaceae > Pseudomonas > Pseudomonas sp. S09G 359. The sequence continues at coordinate 5,428,287 of NZ_CP025263.1, forward strand.
ATCCTCTTGCTATCAGGTGCGGTATTCCGCATTGATCTTCACGTACTCGTGGGACAGGTCAGTGGTCCAGATGGTTTCGCTGCACTCGCCACGACCCAACTCGATACGGATGGTGATTTCTTCCTGCTGCATCACCGCCGAGCCCTGGGCTTCGGTGTAACTCTCGGCGCGGGCGCCACGGCTGGCGATGCACACGTCACCGAGGAACACGTCGATCTTGCTCACGTCCAGGTCCGGCACGCCCGCCCGGCCGACGGCGGCGAGGATACGGCCCCAGTTCGGGTCAGAGGCGAACAATGCGGTCTTGATCAGTGGCGAGTGGGCCACGGTGTAACCCACATCCAGGCATTCCTGGTGGTTGCCGCCGCCGTTGACTTCAACGGTAACGAATTTGGTCGCGCCTTCGCCGTCACGCACGATGGCCTGGGCGACCTCCATGCACACCTCGAACACGGCTTGCTTCAAGGCGGTGAACAGCGGCCCGCTGGCATAGGTGATTTCCGGCACGTTGGCCTGGCCGGTGGCGATCAGCATGCAGCAGTCGTTGGTCGAAGTGTCGCCATCGATGGTGATGCGGTTGAACGACTTGTTGGCACCGTCCAGGATCAGGCTTTGCAGCACATCGCGGGAAACTTTGGCGTCGGTGGCGATGTAACCGAGCATGGTCGCCATGTTCGGGCGGATCATGCCCGCGCCCTTGCTGATACCGGTCACGGTCACGGTCACGCCGTCGTGCACGAACTGGCGGCTCGCGCCTTTTGGCAGGGTGTCGGTGGTCATGATGCCGGTCGCGGCGGCCGCCCAGTTATCCACAGACAGGTCATCCAGCGCGGCTTGCAGCGCGCCTTCGATTTTCTCGACCGGCAGCGGCTCGCCGATAACACCGGTGGAGTACGGCAGCACTTGGCTGGCGTCCACACCGGTCAACTGAGCCAGCTTGGCGCAGGTGCGTGCAGCAGCCACCAGGCCAGGTTCGCCGGTACCGGCGTTGGCGTTGCCGGTGTTGGTCAGCAGGTAGCGGATAGAGCCTGCAACACGCTGCTTGGCCAGGATTACCGGTGCAGCGCAGAAGGCGTTGAGGGTGAACACACCCGCGACGGTCGAGCCTTCGGCACAGCGCATCACCACCACATCCTTGCGCCCCGGGCGCTTGATGCCGGCCGAAGCGATACCGAGTTCAAAACCGGCAACCGGGTGCAATGTGGGCAAAGGACCAAGACCAACAGCCATGAATGCGCTCCTTAAAAATAGATGATGTCTGTGCCGTCATTATCGACGGTGAAATTAATGGCAAAAACGCCGCGACGGCAGAGGCCGGTCGCGGCGCAGGGTGTAGCAGCGTCAGGCAAAAATCTTAGTTGATTTCGCCGTGGCAGTGTTTGAACTTCTTGCCCGAACCACACCAGCACAGTTCGTTGCGGCCCAGTTTCTGATCGTTGCGAACCGGGGTTTGAGCCAAGGCCACATCGACCTCCTCGCCCAATACTTCAGGGGCTTCCAGGCCCGGTGCTTCGTCGTGCTGGAACTGCATGCGCGCCGCCAGTGCCTCGGCTTCCTGACGCAGGCGGGCTTCTTCCTCGATCGGGTCTTCGCGACGCACCTGAACGTGGGACAGCACGCGAATCGAATCGCGCTTGATCGAATCCAGCAGCTCGGAGAACAGCGTGAACGACTCGCGCTTGTACTCTTGCTTCGGGTTCTTCTGGGCATAGCCACGCAGGTGGATGCCGTGACGCAGGTGGTCCATGGTCGACAGGTGGTCTTTCCACAGGTCGTCCAGCACGCGCAGTACGATTTGCTTCTCGAAGGTGCGCAGTGCTTCGGCACTCGCCTGCTCTTCTTTCTCGTTGTACGCGGCCAGCAGCTCGGTCATCAGCTTCTCGCGCAGCGTCTCTTCGTACAGATGGTCGTCTTCGTCCAGCCACTGCTGGACCGGCAAGTCGACACCGAAGTCGCTCTTCAACGCCGCTTCCAGGCCGGCAACATCCCACTGCTCAGGCAGGGACTGTGGCGGGATGTGTGCGCTGACGGTGGCGTTGAGCACGTCCTGACGGAAATCGGCAATGGTTTCGCCAATGTTGTCGGCGGCCAGCAACGTGTTACGCATGTGATAGATCACTTTACGCTGTTCGTTGTTGACGTCATCGAACTCAAGCAGTTGCTTACGAATATCGAAGTTGCGGCCTTCGACCTTGCGCTGGGCCTTCTCGATGGCGTTGGTCACCATGCGGTGCTCGATCGCCTCACCGGACTGCATGCCCAGGGCCTTCATGAAGTTCTTCACCCGATCCGAGGCGAAGATGCGCATCAGGCTATCTTCCAGGGACAGGTAGAAGCGGCTCGAACCGGCGTCACCCTGGCGACCGGCACGGCCACGCAGCTGGTTGTCGATACGGCGCGATTCGTGACGCTCGGAAGCGATCACCTGCAAGCCACCGGATTCCAGCACGGCCTGGTGGCGTTTCTGCCAGTCGGCCTTGATCTGGGCAATTTGCTCGGGGCTTGGGTTTTCCAGCGCCGCGACTTCCACTTCCCAGTTACCGCCCAACAGAATGTCGGTACCACGACCGGCCATGTTGGTGGCGATGGTCAGTGCGCCTGGGCGACCGGCCTGGGCGATGATCTCGGCTTCTTTTTCGTGGAACTTGGCGTTGAGGACCTTGTGCTCGATGCCTTCCTTGTTGAGCAGGTTGGACACGTGCTCGGAAGTCTCGATGGTGGCGGTACCGACCAGGATCGGACGACCCTGGGCCAAGCCATCCTTGATGTCGTTGATGATTGCCGCGTATTTCTCTTCGGCAGTCAGGAACACCAGGTCGTTGAAGTCTTTACGCGCCAGCGGCTTGTTCGGTGGGATCACCATCACGGCCAGGCTGTAGATCTGGTGGAACTCGAACGCTTCGGTGTCGGCCGTACCGGTCATGCCGGACAGTTTGTTGTACAGACGGAAGTAGTTCTGGAAGGTCGTGGACGCCAACGTCTGGCTTTCGGCCTGGATGTTGAGGTGTTCCTTCGCTTCGATGGCCTGGTGCAGGCCTTCGGACAGACGACGACCCGGCATGGTACGGCCGGTGTGTTCGTCAACCAGCACGACCTGGCCGTCCTGCACGATGTATTCGACGTTGCGATGGAACAGCTTGTGGGCGCGCAGGCCGGCGTAAACGTGGGTCAACAGGCCCAGGTTGTGTGCCGAATACAGGCTTTCACCCTCGGCCAGCTCGCCGATCTGGGTCAGCATCTCTTCTACGAACTGGTGACCGGCTTCGTTGAGTTCGACCTGGCGGGTCTTCTCGTCGATGCTGAAGTGACCTTCTTTGGTCACCACGCCTTCCACTTCCTCGATGTGCTGCTCCAGACGCGGGATCAACTTGTTGATCTCGGTGTACAGGCGCGAGCTGTCTTCGGCCTGGCCGGAGATGATCAGCGGGGTACGGGCTTCGTCGATAAGAATGGAGTCGACTTCGTCGATCACGGCAAAGTTGAGTTCGCGCTGGAATTTTTCATCCATGCTGAACGCCATGTTGTCGCGCAGGTAGTCGAAACCGAATTCGTTGTTGGTGCCGTAGGTAATGTCGCAGGCGTAGGCCGCGCGCTTTTCTTCCGGCGGCTGGAACGGCGTTACTACGCCGACGGTCAGGCCGAGGTATTCATACAGCGGGCGCATCCAGTTGGCGTCCCGGCGGGCCAGGTAGTCGTTCACCGTCACAACGTGCACGCCCTTGCCGGACAATGCGTTGAGGTAAACACCCAGGGTAGCCACCAGAGTCTTGCCTTCACCGGTACGCATTTCGGCAATCATGCCTTCATGCAAGGTCATGCCGCCGATCAACTGGACGTCGAAGTGGCGCATGCCCATGACACGCTTACCGGCTTCACGGGCGACCGCAAAGGCTTCGGGAAGCAGCTTGTCGAGGGTTTCACCTTTGGCTATGCGGGCCTTGAACTCTTCGGTCTTGGCGCGCAATTGCTCGTCCGAAAGGGCAACCATCTGCTCTTCGAAGGCATTGACCAGCTGCACCGTCTTGAGCATGCGTTTGACTTCGCGCTCATTCTTGCTTCCAAAAAGTTTCTTTAACAAAGGCGCAAACATATCGGCAGGTTCTTCCACACATAGGGATGGAGGGCGCACCGTGAGTGGCCCGAGCAGCCCTCACGGCCGCATGCGAACGCGCATTCTACCCGGATTCGTGGGTGAGGAAAGTGGCGTTGTTCCCCGATGCTGGCATGGGCCCGTGAGAGTGCTTGTTTAAAATAAGGGCTTTTGCTGGAACTTCAACCCATGGAACGCAGAAGTTACCTATTGATTTCGCGGGCAAAGTCCCGTGGATGCATCTGATGGGGGCGTACAGGCGCTTTCTGTTAAGATGACTGCTCTGTTACCTAAGGTGTCTAAACATGGCATTTCGCCCTCTTACAGCCCGCGCTCCCAGCGTGTTGCTTCGCGAAGCCAAGCCGTTGAAAGCCATCTTTGGCCATGCGCAACGCTTGGGCCATTTGCAACGCCTGCTCGAAAGCCAGCTGCAACCCGCCGCACGCGAACACTGCCATGTGGCGTCGTGGCGCGAAGGTAATTTGCTATTAATTGTCACCGACGGCCACTGGGCGACCCGTTTGCGCTACCAGCAAAAACGCCTGCAGCGTCAATTGTTGGTATTTGATGAGTTCGCCAGCCTGACGCGCATCCAGTTCAAGGTGCAACCGCCCACCGTCCAGCAGGGCGCGGTGGGGCACACCATGGATTTGTCAGCGATTGCGGCCGAAACCATTCAGGCGACGGCCGACGGGATCAGCGACCCAGGCTTGCGCGCCGCATTGGAGCGGTTGGCCGCCCACGCCAAGCCCAAGGCCTGAGCCACTACTTGCGCTTGCTGCCGCCCAGCAGCGCCCCCAACAAACCTCGCACCAGTTGCCGCCCCATCTGATTGGCGGCTTGCTGCATGGCTGATTTCAGCGCTTTACCTGCCGTTGTACCCAGAAACGCCCCGGCCTTGTCGGTAAAGCTCGGCTCATCGGCGCCAGGCTTGGCGTCCTCGGCGGGCCCCAGTTCCTTGCGCGCCATCAGCACCTCATAGGCGGACTCGCGGTCGACCGGCTTGTCATAGCGCCCCAACAGCGGCGAACTGGCCACCAGCGCGGCGCGCTCGGCTTCGCTCAACGGCCCGATTCGCGATTGCGGCGGCGCCACCAGCACGCGCTGGACCATTTCTGGCGTGCCTTTTTCCTGCAAGGTGCCCACCAATGCCTCACCGGTGCCCAACTCGGTCAATACCGCCAAGGCCTCAAACGCCGGGTTTGGCCGGAAACCGTCCGCCACCGCCCGCAGGGATTTCTGCTCTTTAGTGGTGAATGCGCGCAGGCCGTGCTGGATACGCAGGCCAAGCTGGGCCAGCACGGTATCAGGCAGGTCGCCCGGCGATTGCGTGACAAAATACACGCCGACACCTTTGGAGCGAATCAGCCGCACCACTTGCTCCAGGCGCTCTTGCAGCGCCTTGGGCGTATCGGCAAACAACAAATGGGCCTCATCAAAGAACAGCGCCAGCAAGGGTTTGTCGGCATCACCGCGCTCCGGCAACTGCTCGAACAGTTCCGCCAGCAACCACAACAGGAAGGTCGCGTACACCTTCGGCGCTTCATGCACCAGACGGCTGGCGTCCAACAGATGGATACGTCCGCGCCCGTCGCTGGCAGGTTGCAAAATATCCTCAAGCTGCAAGGCCGGCTCGCCAAACAGGGCTTCGGCGCCCTGCTGTTCCAGCACTGCCAGACGTCGCAACAGGGCCTGGCTGGAACCGGTGGTCATCAACGCGGCATCGTCCCCCAGCAACTCGGGGTGATAACGCAGATGGTTGAGCAGCGCCTTGAGGTCTTTGAGGTCCAGCAGCAACAGACCTTCACGGTCTGCCACCTTGAATGCCGCATACAGGGCCGACTGTTGGCTGTCGGTCAGTTCCAGCAGGCTGCCGAGCAGCAACGGGCCCATTTCACTGATCGTGGTGCGCAACGGATGACCGGACTGCCCGTGGATATCCCACAGCGTGACCGGATAAGCCTTGGCCGTGTAATTAAGGAATGGCATGCCGGCGATACGCTCGGCGACCTTGCCCTGCGGGTTGGCGGCCGCGCCCAGGCCGCACAGGTCTCCCTTGATGTCGGCGGCGAACACCGCCACGCCGGCATCACTGAAGGCTTCGGCCAGGCGCTGCAATGTGACGGTCTTGCCCGTGCCGGTCGCGCCGGCAATCAGCCCGTGACGGTTGGCCAGGCGCATAGCCTGGGCGATGGGCTGGCCGGAAAGGTCTGCGCCGATAAGGAGTTGCGTGGAGTCAGGCATTTCGTCACCCATGGTTAATCTTTAGTGTCGCCAGGTCGATACAGGCCAGTGTGAGACCCACAAAGTCTAAAAATAGGTCGGGTAATTCCTACAGGGCCCCTTAGAACTACCACAAGAAATATCACACCTTTTTTGACGCTGCCATTTTGCGCATCCCACGAGGACGCGCTTCGGATATTAAGACCTTAGCGGACCCTACAAGCCATGAATAAAAATCTGCGTTTCAGCCACAAAATCCTGCTTGCAGCCTCGCTTATCGTCATCGCCGCTTTCGCGCTCTTTACCCTCTACAACGACTACCTGCAACGCAACGCCATTCGCAGCGACCTCGACAATTACCTGCAGGAAATGGGCGATGTCACCGCCGGCAGCATTCAGACCTGGCTCACCGGGCGCATTGCCCTGGTGGAAAACGCTGCGCAAAACATCGCGGTCAACCCTGAGTCGTCCGCAGTAGCCAGCCTGCTGGACCAGAAAACCCTGACCTCCTCGTTCATGGCCACCTACGTCGGCGACAGTAAAGGCGCGTTCACCATCCGCCCCGACACCAAGATGCCGGACGGTTTCGACCCGCGTGTGCGGCCCTGGTACAAGGGCGCGCAGAGCAGCAACGGTTCAACGCTGACCGAACCCTATATCGATGCCGCCACCGGCAAGCTGATCATTTCCATTGCCACCCCAAGCAGCAACGGCAGCCAAAGCATCGGCGTGGTCGGGGGCGACCTCAGCCTGCAAACCCTGGTGGATAACATTGGCGCGCTGAACTTCGGCGGCCGCGGCTATGCCTTTTTGGTCAGTGCCGACGGTAAGGTGCTGGTGCATCCGGACAAAAACCTGGTGATGAAGACCCTGGCCGACGTGTACCCGAAAAACACACCGAAGATCAGTGGTGGCTCCAGCGAAGTCGAGGCCAACGGCAAGGATACTATCGTGACCTTTACGCCGATCAAGGGCCTGCCTTCAGTGAATTGGTACCTCGGTATTTCCGTGGACAAAGACAAATCCTTCGCCATGCTCAGCGAATTCCGCACCTCGGCCATCATCGCCACACTCATTGCCGTGGCGATCATCATCGCCCTGCTTGGCATGCTGATCCGCGTGCTGTTGCAACCGCTGCATGTGATGACCCGCGCCATGCAGGACATCGCCGATGGCGAGGGCGACCTGACCCGCCGCCTGGCCATCCAGAACCACGATGAGTTCGGCACGCTGGGTAACGCTTTCAACCGGTTCGTGGAGCGGATTCACACCTCGATCCGCGAAGTGTCCTCGGCCACCGAGCAGGTCAATGAAGTGGCATTGCGGGTGGTCAGCGCGTCCAACTCATCGATGGTCAACTCCGACGAGCAAGCCAACCGCACCAACAGTGTCGCTGCCGCCATTAACGAACTGGGCGCGGCCGCGCAGGAAATCGCCCGTAACGCGGCGCAAGCTTCCAACCAGGCCACCGATGCAAGACAGTTGGCCGAAGACGGTCAACAGGTGGTTGAACGCAATATCAAGGCGATGACCCAACTGTCCGCGATGATCAGCGCGTCCAGCAGCAATATCGAAGCGCTCAACAGCAAAACCGTGAATATCGGCCAGATTCTTGAAGTGATCACCAGCATTTCCCAGCAGACCAACCTGCTGGCACTGAACGCGGCCATCGAGGCGGCCCGCGCAGGCGAAGCCGGGCGCGGGTTTGCGGTAGTCGCCGATGAGGTGCGCAACCTTGCCCACCGCACCCAGGAATCGGCGCAACAAGTGCAAACAATGATTGAGGAGCTACAAGTCGGCGCCCGGGACTCGGTCAGCACCATGGGCGAAAGCCAGCGCCACAGCCATGACAGCGTGGAAATCGCCAACCTGGCCGGCGAGCGCTTGAACAGCGTGACCCTGCGCATTGGCGAGATCGACGGCATGAACCAGTCGGTGGCCACTGCCACCGAGGAGCAGACCTCGGTAGTCGAGTCGATCAACATGGATATCACCGAGATCAACACCCTCAACCAGGAAGGTGTGGAAAACCTGCAATCGACCCTGCGCGCCTGCGCCGACCTGGAACAGCAGGCCGCGCGACTGAAACAGTTGGTGGGCAGTTTCCGGATCTGATCACTCGTCCTCGGACTCGGGCTTGCGCTTCTCTCGTTCCCACAACTCGGCGGCACCGGGAAATTCGGTGCCGTCCTCACTGCCCAGTTCATCCGGGTCATAGCGACTCAAACAGCCCTCGCCCAGTGTCGCTGGGGCTTTCGAGGTGGCTTTATCCAGTGGGTCATTCATCGCTCAGTCCTCAAACATCAGGCAAAGAAAAAGGGCCTGGGACGATTTAACGCCCCGGCCCTTGATTCTTCAATCGCCTTGATCAGAACACGACAGTCTTGTTGCCGTGCACCAACACGCGGTCTTCCAGGTGATAACGCAGGCCACGGGCCAGGACCATCTTCTCGACGTCACGGCCGAAACGCACCATGTCTTCAATGCTGTCGCTGTGGCTGACACGCACCACGTCCTGCTCGATGATCGGACCGGCATCCAGCTCTTCAGTAACGTAGTGGCAGGTTGCGCCGATCAACTTCACTCCGCGCAAGGAAGCCTGATGGTACGGCTTGGCACCCACAAACGATGGCAGGAAGCTGTGATGAATGTTGATCACCTTGCCGGCGTATTCGCGACACAGTTCCGGCGGCAGGATCTGCATGTAGCGCGCCAGCACTACCACGTCGGCTTCGTGCTGCTTGACCAGTCGGGACACCTCAGCGAAAGCCGGCTCCTTGTCCTGCGGGTTGACCGGCACATGGTAGTACGGGATGCCATGCCATTCGACCATGCTGCGCAGGTCGTCATGGTTGGAGATCACACAGGCGATCTCGCAGTCCAGTTCATCGCTGTGCCAGCGGTGCAGCAAGTCGGCCAGGCAGTGGGATTCGCGACTGGCCATCAACACCACGCGTTTTTTCTGCTCGGTGTCGGTGATGTGCCAGGTCATCGAAAACTCTTCGGCGATCGGCGCAAAGGCCTCGCGGAACGCCTCGAGGCCAAAGGGCAGCGTATCGGCACGAATTTCGTGACGCATGAAGAACCAACCGCTGAGATTGTCCGAGTGATGACTCGCCTCGGTGATCCAACCGTTGTGGGAGGCCAGAAAGTTACTGACTTTGGCAACGATGCCGACCCGGTCCGGGCAAGCAATCACCAGCCGAAAAGTGCGCATTAGGGGAAAACTCCAGAACTTCGCAAAGGCCGCCATTCTAGCGATTACGCAGGAAAACTGCAGTATTCGTTAACGCTTATTCTGATCGCCGGCCCACGCCATGTCCCTTACTCACCTGAGGTTTACCACCTTAATATGAATCTACTGCGTCACCCTTTGGCAGTTCGTCGACTAATCAGGGAGATTATCTTTAGCTCTACGACCTACTAATTAACTCGTTTGCATAGCTTTGCTACAAACATTCAACGTAATTCACATAAATGCGACCTTAAATGTTTACTTGGGCAAACCGCCTGACTATTATTGGGCCACTCTCCCTGTCAATCAGCGCTCTACATAAGGTAGTCCCCATGTCTCTGATCAACGAATACCGTGCCACCGAAGAAGCTATCAAAGAGCTGCAAGCCCGTTTGAAAAACCTGTCCCAAGACGACAAACTGCAAACCGAGCTGGAATTCGAAGGCAAATTGCGCACCCTGATGGGTGAATACTCCAAATCCCTGCGTGACATCATCGCGCTGCTGGATCCAGAGTCGAAAGTTAAAGCACCACGTGGCGCTGTGAAAACTACCGGCACCAAGCGTGCGCGCAAGGTCAAACAATACAAAAACCCGCACAACGGCGAAGTGATTGAAACCAAAGGCGGCAACCACAAGACCCTGAAAGAATGGAAAGCCAAGTGGGGCGGCGACGTGGTTGAAGGCTGGGCTACCCTGCTGGGCTAAGCTCAAAAGGCCTGCGCCAGATACGCGACAGATTAAAAAACGCCAGCTTGCTGGCGTTTTTTAATGCCTGAATGTCCTGTAAAAAAACGCCTACACATTCACCCGTGCGGCTAAAGAATCGGCATATTCCTGCCACTGCTCCAGCACCCCACGCTGAAACGGTGTAGCACTTACGGCCAACTCCTGCCGCGCCTGGTTAAATACCTCAAGGGTATTCGGAGCGCCCATTTCAGGGTCTGACAAACGTTGCTGACAGAAAAGACTCCAGCGTTGTTGCTCCTCGTTGTTCAACGTATCGGGGAAGTTGCGTGCGCGATAGCGAAACAATAATTCAGGCAAACGCGGATCATCAAAAGGCCACTGCTGGCGTGCTAATTGCGCCGGCTCGGCAGCCCGGACTTGTTCACATAAACGCCGATCGCGATCGCCGATAAAACCGTCGTAAAGCTGCTGTTCCGGGTCTGCACTTGGTACAAAATCTTCCTCAGCGTAAATGGCCGCCAACTTATCGCGCCAAAGTTCCTGTGCGTCAGTTAGCCGCAGCGCACGCTCCTGATAAAGATTCATATCCAAGTTCAGACGCTCACGGTCTTCGGCCCGCAGCACATTCAACGGCGCGACCACCGGGCAACGGTTGATATGCACCAACTTGAGCGGCACCGGCAGTTCGCCCTCGGCAAGCTCGTCACGGCGGGTGTACAGACGTTGGCGCAAGGCATTCGCATCAAGGTCCAGCAGCCCTTGGGGGTCGAGCCCAAGGTCGCAGACGATCAGCGCATTGCGATTGCGCGGGTGCCAGGCCAGCGGCAATACAACGCCCAGGTAATGACGCTCGGCAGAAAACCGCCCGGAAATATGCACCATCGGCTGGAGCAGGCGTACCTGATCCATCACCCGTTGCTTGCTGCGTAGCTCGAACAGCCATTCGTAAAGCTTGGGTTGCTTCTCGCGGAGCAGTCGCGCCAGCGCAATGGTGGCACGCACGTCGGACAACGCATCGTGGGCCTGGCCATGGTCGATACCGTTGGCTGCGGTCAAACGCTCCAGCTTGAGCGTAACGCGCCCATCCTGCTGCGGCCACTCAATGCCGTCCGGGCGCAGGGCGTAGGCGGTGCGCACCACGTCGATCAAGTCCCAACGGCTGTTACCGCCCTGCCACTCCCGTGCGTAGGGGTCGAAAAAGTTGCGATACAGGCTGTAGCGCGTCATTTCATCGTCAAAGCGCAAGGTGTTGTAGCCCGCGCCGCAGGTACCCGGGGCGGCCAGTTCGGCATGCACCCGGGTCATGAAGTCGGCCTCGGCCAAGCCTTTTTCCGCGAGTATTGCAGGGGTGATGCCAGTAATCGCGCACGCCGCAGGATGGGGCAGGATATCCTCGCTGGGCTGGCAATAAAGGTTGACCGGGGCGCCGATCTCGTTGAGTTGGAGGTCCGTACGAATACCGGCTACCTGAAGCGGGCGATCGCTGCGTGGGTTGATGCCGGTGGTTTCATAGTCGTACCAGAAAATGGAGGTCACGGGCTATTCCTGTACTGAAGATCAACGAAGTCTAGGCGCTGAACAACCTTCGAGGCCAGCACCGATTAACCTGTACAAATATCCAGCAAAACCTTGGGTGGTTGCTTCCGTCGCCGACACTGCTAGCATCCGTGTCTCCCAGCCGCTTTGCACTGCCAAGGATTGCGATGCCATCAGCCCCATTGGACACCCGCTACCAGATCGAGACCCCAGAGGGCATCGACCTGCCCCTGCGCCCGGCCGGCCTGGTGCCACGCGTGCTGGCCTTTGCCTTCGACCTGGGCCTGCGCGGGGTGGTCATGGGTGTACTTCTGGTGCCACTGGCCTTGCTTGGCAATATAGGTATCGGCCTGGGCTCGCTGCTGCTGTTCCTGATCAGTTGGTGGTACATGGTGCTCTTTGAGGTGCTCAACCAGGGCCGCTCACCGGGCAAGCAGGTGATGGGCCTGCGCGTCGTCCAGGACGACGGCACCCCGATCGGCTGGTCTGCGTCACTCATCCGCAACCTGCTGCGGTTTGTCGACATGCTGCCTTTCGGCTACTTCCTCGGCGCCATCAGTTGCCTGCAGCATCCGCACTTCAAGCGCCTGGGCGACCTGGCCGCCGGCACACTGGTGATCTACCGTGAACAACCCCTTGTACGCCCCAAAGTGCCTGCGGCGCCGGCACTGCGCTTGCCCTTTGCCCTGGACCTGAACGAGCAGCGGGCCATCCTTGGTTTTGCGGAGCGTCAGGCTGAGCTCTCCGCCGAACGGGTCCACGAATTGGCATCGATCCTGGCCACACCCCTGCAGGTATCCCCGGCCCGCGCCGTGGAGCAACTCAATGGCGTGGCCCGTGGCCTGTTGGGGCCAACATGAAACAGAGCCTCTTCGAAAACCGTCACCAACCCCAATGGCACGCCTTTGCCGAACAACTGAAGCAGTTGGAACAAGGCAAGGCCAAAGCCAGTGACATGGCCGACTTCCCTCATCAGTACCGACGCCTGTGCCAACACCTGGCCTTGGCCCAGGAGCGTGGCTACAGCAGCTACCTGGTGGACCCGCTACAACAACTGGCCCTGCGCGGCCACCAGCAGCTGTACCGGCATCGCAGCCAATTGGCGGCAAACATCCTGGGTTTTGTGCTGGCAGGCTTTCCTCGGCTGGTGCGCGAACAGTGGCGTTTCGTGCTGATCGCCAGCCTGATGTTCTTTGGCAGCCTGGCGGGCATTGCCCTGCTGGTGTACCTGTTTCCCGACCTGATCTACAGCATCGTCAGCCCCCAGCAGGTGGCCGAGATGCAGGGCATGTACGACCCCGATGCAAGCCGCCTGGGCCGTGCCGCGGAACGCGCCTCCAGCGAAGACTGGATGATGTTCGGCTACTACGTGATGCACAACATCGGCATCGCATTCCAGACGTTTGCCGCCGGGTTGCTGTTCGGCCTGGGCAGTGTGTTCTTCCTGATCTTCAACGGCCTCATCATCGGAGCGGTCTCCGGGCACCTGACCGAAATAGGTTATGGGCAGACCTTCTGGTCCTTCGTCATCGGCCATGGAGCGTTCGAACTGAGTGCCATCGCCCTGGCCGGTGCTGCCGGCTTGCAACTGGGCTGGGCGCTGATCGCCCCCGGGCATCTAACCCGCGGCGAGTCGTTGCGGCTGGCCGCACATAAAAGCGTGCAGATGCTGTGTGGTGTCATGGTATTCCTGCTGATCGCCGCGTTTATCGAGGCTTACTGGTCCTCCACCACCGGGATCCGACCCTGGGTCAAATACGGGGTGGGTGCTGCCCTGTGGCTGCTGGTGGCCGCCTATCTGAGCCTTGCTGGAAGGAACCGCCATGCGCCTGAGTGATGCCAGTGTGGTGATTCGCCCGCGTACCGCCTGGGAAGCCATGGACCTTGGCGTATTAATGGCCCGGGAGCATCGCTTGCTCTTGATGGGCAGTTGGGCGCTGGTAAGTCTACCGGTGTTCGCCTTGCTCACCGCGCTGCTGTGGAAATACCCGTCCACCGCCATGTTCCTGTTCTGGTGGTTCAAGCCAGCCTTCGACCGCCTGCCGCTGTACATTCTTTCCAAGGCCTTATTTGGCGAAACGCCCAGCCTCAAACAGGCCGTGCGCCAATGGCCGCGCCTGCTCAAGGGCCAGTTGCTGGCCAGCCTGACCTGGCGGCGCTTCAGTCTCAGCCGCAGCTTTGTCATGCCGGTGAGCCAACTTGAGGGCCTGGACGGCCAGCCACGCCAAAAACGCCTGGGCGTGTTGCAACAACGCAATGCCGGTGCCGCGCGCTGGCTGACCACCATCGGAGTGCATCTGGAGATTGGCCTGTGGTTCGGTTGCATGGCACTGTTCTATCTGTTTATTCCCCAGCAGCTCGAAATGGATTGGGATTGGCAGCGCCTCGCATTGGCAACAGGCTCGGAGGGGCTGTGGCTGGAACACTTGGGTAATGCTTTCTACGCCCTGATCCTGGTGTTTTGGGAGCCTATTTACGTCGCCTGTGGGTTCAGCCTTTACCTCAACCGCCGCACAGTACTGGAAGCCTGGGACCTGGAGCTGGTGTTCCGGCGCCTTCGCCAACGCCTGAGCAGCGTGACGCCCCTGCTATTGCTGGTGATCGGGCTGACGCTGTTACCGTTGAGCCCGCCGCCCATGGCCGACACGTCCATTCCAGCCAAGCCACTGAGCACGCAAGGCGCAAACCAGTCAATCAAGTCCCTGCTGGACAAGCCCCCGTTCAAAAACCCGGAAACCGTCACCCGCTATCGCTTTGGCGAAGATAAACCTGCGGTTAAAAACAAGGCACACAGCGACGGCAAACTTCCGGCCTGGCTACAAGCCCTGCTGGACAACTTCAACAGCAACACCTTCAAGCACATCGCTCTGGGACTGGAAGTGCTGTTATGGAGCCTTCTGCTCGGTGGCCTGGCCTTGCTGGTGTGGCGTTATCGCGACTGGTTGCACGCCTTTGTCAGTCGACGCGGGCCATCTAAGCCCAAAGCCCCTAAGCCTGCGCCCACACAATTGTTTGGCCTGGAACTGGGCACCGAAACCTTGCCCGAAGATATCGCCGGCACTGCCGAACAATTATGGGTCAGCCAGCCAAGGGAAGCCCTGGGCCTTCTGTATCGCGGCCTGCTCAGCCGGTTGCTGCATGACTTCAACCTGCCGCTGAAAAGCGCCGACACCGAAAGCCAGGTGCTGGAACGTGTTCACCAGTTGCAGCAACCGCAGTTGCAAGCCTTCAGCGAGGAGTTGACCCGGCATTGGCAAAACCTCGCTTACGGCCATCACGCTCCCCCGCCCTCAGCCCAGCAAAAGTTGTGCAATGACTGGCGCATTCTGTTCAATTCGGGAGGCGCCCGATGAACCGGCCATTATTGTGGGTAGGGCTGTTGCTGGCGTGCCTGCTGGGTGCCGGCGGCTATTACGCCTGGAGCAAAGCCATTCCCTACGCTGTAACGGTGGATCGCGGCCCCTCCCCTGAGGCCCTGGCCAACCCCTACTTGGCGGCCGAACACTTTCTGCGCCAACAAGGCATAGCCGTGGAACATGCCAATAGCCTGGAGCGGCTGGCTACCTTGCCGCCAAAGGGCAACAGCCTGTTGATACTCGGCGAACGCAGCAACATGTCACCACGCCAGGTAGAGCAACTGCTGGGCTGGGCTAAATCCGGCGGTCATTTGCTGTTGGTGGCCGAGGCGCTATGGGATGAAGAAACGGGTAAAAGCGGCGACCTGTTACTCGACCGCCTGGCGATCCACCAGGCCTTGAGTGACGAGCCAGAAGAACTCGAGAGCGCACCTGACAAGGCCCGCAAAAATAAAGCGCCGGATCTGACCAAGCTGTATGTCGATAATGAAACCGCTCCGGCCTATTTCAGCTTCGACACCGACTTCAACCTCGCCGACCCCAAGCACCAGGCGCAATTTTCGGCCAATAGCGCCAGGTCGAGCCACCTGATGCAACTCGACCTCGGCGACGGCAGTGTCACGGTGATTACCGACAGTGACCTGTGGAAAACCCCGGACATCGGCAAACACGACAATGCCTGGCTGCTGTGGTACCTGAACCAGGGCACTGCCGTGACCTTGCTGTTCAACAGCGACGTCGACGATCTGTTCACCCTGCTGGTGCGGTATTTTCCCCAGGCGCTGGTGGCACTCCTGGCCGCGGTCGTCCTGGCACTCTGGCACGTCGGCATGCGTCAGGGGCCGATCCAGGCGCCCGCCTCCAAGGCACGTCGACAGTTGCAGGAACACCTGAAGGCCAGCGCCGATTTCCTGCTGCGCCGCAGCGGCCAAGGCACGCTGTTGCACGCCTTGCAGCGCGACATCCTGCGCACCGCCCGGCGGCGTCACCCGGGCTTTGAACACCTCGACAACGACAGACAGTGGCAGGTGCTTGAACACCTGACGCGCCAACCCTCTCACGTCATCAGCCAGGCCCTCGGCCCACTCTCGGCAAAACGGCTTTCAAACGCCGATTTCAGCCGCCGGGTGGCATGCCTGCAAACACTCAGGAATGCCCTATGAGCGAAACTCCAAGTGCCACTGCCCTGACCAGCGAAAGCCTGCAGCGTGCCAGCCAGCAAGCGCAGGCCCTGCGCGTCGAATTGCGCAAGGCGGTGATTGGCCAGGACCAGGTGATCGACGATGTCCTTACCGCATTGATTGCTGGCGGCCATGTCTTGCTCGAAGGCGTGCCGGGCCTGGGCAAAACGCTGCTGGTACGTGCGTTGGCGCGTTGTTTCGATGGCGATTTCGCGCGCATCCAATTCACACCCGACCTGATGCCCAGCGATGTAACCGGACACGCCGTGTACGACCTGCACACCGAACAGTTCAAGTTGCGCAAAGGGCCGGTGTTCACCCACCTGTTGCTCGCCGATGAAATCAATCGTGCCCCGGCCAAGACCCAGGCAGCCCTGCTTGAAGCCATGCAGGAACGGCAAGTCACCCTCGAAGGCGAGGCATTGCCCATCGGCCAGCCGTTCATGGTGCTGGCGACCCAGAACCCCATCGAACAGGAAGGCACTTACCCTCTGCCCGAAGCTGAGCTGGACCGCTTCATGCTGAAAGTACGCATGGGCTATCCGGACGCGCAGCAGGAACTTGAGATGGTGCGCGAAGTGACGCGCTCGTCCCGGGCCGACATGCTCGATGTGCATCCGCTGCAAAGGGTGCTGCTGGCCGAGGACGTACTGCAATTGCAACAGATCGCCAGTGAACTTGCCCTGGATGAACACGTACTCGACTACGCCGTACGCCTGGCCCGAGCCACCCGCAGCTGGCCCGGGCTGACCATCGGCGCCGGCCCACGGGCCTCCATTGCACTGGTCCGTGGCGCCCGCGCCCGGGCACTCTTGCGCGGCGGTGAGTTCGTCACCCCGGATGACATCAAGGGCTGCGCCCTTGCGGTACTGCGCCATCGGGTGCGGATTGCGCCAGAGCTGGATATCGACGGATTGGAGGTCGACCAGGTGCTCCAGCAACTGCTGGACCAGATTCCAGCCCCCCGGCAATGACGCGCCCATGAAACCGACCCGTCTGCTGTTGACCTGGCTGGGCGTGCTACTGGGCTTAAGCATTCTGCTCGGCGCCGTGGCAGCGTTGCAGTTCAAGGTGCCCGACACCTTGCATTCCGTGGCGTGGGGTTTGCTCCTGGCGCTGTTACTGCTGGCCTTGCTGGACGCCCTGCGCCTGCAGCGCCGCCCGTCCCCGCGCGTACAACGGCAGATGCCCGGCAGTCTGGCCCTGGGCCGCTGGGGTGAAGTACGCCTGGTCCTGGAACATGACTACCCACAGCCACTGGCAGTGCAGGTTTTCGATCACGTTCCAGACGGGCTGACGGTAGAGAACATGCCCCAGTCCATCGAGCTGCGCCCTGGTGAGCGAAGTGAGCTGGGGTATCGCCTTCGCCCGCTGCGGCGCGGGCACTTCAGTTTCACCCGTTGCGAAATCCACCTGCCCAGCCCCATGGGCTTATGGTCGGCACGGCGGTTTATCGAAGTCAGCGATGCGACCCGCGTTTACCCGGATTTCGCCCGGCTGTATGGCGCTCAGCTGCTGGGCGTGGATAACTGGCTGAGCCAGTTGGGGGTGCGGCAACACCAACGACGGGGGCTGGGGCTGGAGTTTCATCAACTACGCGAGTTTCGTGAGGGTGACAGCCTGCGGCAGATAGACTGGAAGGCTACCGCACGGCAACGTACACCGATTGCCCGCGAATACCAGGATGAGCGCGACCAACAGATCGTGTTCATGCTTGATTGCGGCCGACGCATGCGCAGCCAGGATGGCGAGCTGTCGCATTTTGACCACGCCCTTAACGCGTGCCTGCTGCTCAGCTATGTCGCCTTGCGCCAGGGTGATGCAGTGGGGTTGTGTACCTTTGCTGCGGACCAGCCACGCTACCTGGCCCCCGTAAAGGGCAGCAGCCAACTGAACCTGTTGCTCAATTCGGTATACGACCTGGACAGCACCCGGCGAACGGCCGATTACGAGGCGGCGGCAAGCCAGCTGCTGGCCCGGCAAAAACGTCGGGCATTGGTGATTGTGGTCACCAACCTGAGAGATGAGGACGATGAAGCGTTGCTGGCTGCCGTCAAGCGCATCAGTCGCCAGCACCGGGTACTGGTGGCCAGTTTGCGCGAGGACGTGCTCGACCAATTACGCCAACACCCCGTACAAACGCTATCGGAAGCTCTGGCCTATAGCGGCACCGTCGATTACCTCAATACCCGAGACGAACTGCATGACCGCTTGAACGCCCACGGCCTGTCGGTGCTGGACACTTCGCCAGCTGACTTGGGCGCAGCTTTGGTCACGCGTTACCTGGGGTGGAAGAAGGCCGGTGTACTCTAAACAAGGCGCGCTGAAAAAAAGCGCGCGCGACCACAGCCGGGGCAATAACGCCCGAGCCGGGTCGACAGCGCGCTGAACCTAGGCCGAAGCCTGTAAGGGATCGAAACTGAAGTAATTCAACAACACGTTAATCAGTTGCCCATACGCCTCGGACGCCTGAAGCACGCTGAACCCGGAATCGTAATGTTGCGGGTTGATATCCTCGTGGCTCCACAGACAGGTGGCCGTGAGGTCGATGGCATGGAAGGTGCCGTCCGCCGCAGGAATTTTTAAACGCAGCTCGAAGTCCACGTCCACCATCATGGGCAACTGGCTGATTAACATCAGCCCGTCTTCCGAGACATTCCCCAGAAACCCAATGGGTTTATCGGTGAGACGGTTAAACACCTGCAAGAAATAAGGTAACTGATGCCGCTCGATCCGTCGGTCGGTAAACATGGTGAGATCGCCATCCTGTGGCCATGACTCTGGCCTTGCCAGTGATTCGGAACGAACAAAAACCGCTCGCCCTCCCCGGACCTCGGTATGACAACAGGCACGCCTTTGTCACCAGACAGCCGCCGAGTCCAGGCCCCGCATTCATTCAAGTGGAAACTTGTACAAATGAATATTCAAAGGATAGCCCAAGACTGGCGACGGGCCAGTTATCAAATGACGAATGTCATTATAAAGATGCAGGACGCGGCTGGGCGACGCTGGCGCCAGGGTAATGCCCCAGTTGTTGCAGCGTGTCCAGCCTTGCGCGAGCACGATAGGCATACTCACTCGACGGGTACTGATTGATAATGAATTGATAGGTCTGCACTGCGTCGACGAACAGCTTCTGGCGTTCCAGGCACTGCCCGCGCAACATCGAGACCTCTGGCTGTACGTATCGGCGGGTACGGCTTTCGCGATCTACCTGGGACAATTCCAGGGTGACACGCTCGCAATCGCCGACCTTGTACGCGCGATAGGCGTTGTTCAAATGGTGGTCCATAGACCAACGGGTGCAGCCGACAACACTGACGGCCAGGGCAGCAATGAGCAAAATTCGCATGAGGGTTCTCCTGTCTTGTGCAGTGTATCGACCCCGCGTCGAAAATCTTCAAGGTTGTTGGTCTATTCAGCATCTGAGAAAACAAGCCGATCGTCGATAAGTAGTGCAAACGAACAATGACTACAACGAAAGAGCATAGTAGCCTTCCTCAGCGCTTGAACTCAGGAGTCTGTGCATGTCCGTCCGTCGTACCAAAATCGTCGCCACCCTTGGCCCGGCCAGCAACTCGCCGGAAGTCCTCGAACAGCTGATTCTGGCTGGTTTGGACGTTGCCCGTCTGAACTTCTCCCACGGCACCCCGGACGAGCACAAGGCTCGCGCCAAGCTGGTGCGTGACCTGGCCGCCAAGCATGGCCGCTTCGTGGCATTGCTGGGTGACCTGCAAGGCCCGAAAATCCGTATCGCCAAATTTGCCAACAAGCGAATCGAGCTGAAGATCGGTGACACGTTCACGTTCTCCACCAGCCACCCGCTGACCGAAGGCAACCAACAAGTAGTGGGTATCGACTACCCGGACCTGGTCAAGGATTGCGGCGTCGGTGACGAACTGCTGCTGGACGACGGCCGCGTGGTCATGCGCGTCGACACCGCGACCCCGACCGAGCTGCATTGCACCGTGATCATCGGCGGCCCGCTGTCCGACCACAAAGGCATCAACCGTCGCGGCGGTGGCCTGACGGCGCCGGCCCTGACTGAAAAAGACAAGGCCGACATCAAGCTCGCCGCCGAAATGGAAGTGGACTACCTCGCCGTGTCCTTCCCGCGCGACGCCGCCGACATGGAATATGCCCGTAAACTGCGCGACGAAGCCGGCGGCACCGCCTGGCTGGTGGCTAAGATCGAACGCGCCGAAGCCGTGGCCGATGACGAAACCCTCGACGGCCTGATCAAGGCTTCCGACGCCGTGATGGTTGCCCGTGGCGACCTGGGCGTGGAAATCGGCGACGCCGAGCTGATCGGTATCCAGAAAAAAATCATCCTGCACGCACGCCGCCACAACAAGGCCGTCATCGTGGCGACCCAGATGATGGAGTCGATGATCCAGAACCCGATGCCGACCCGTGCCGAAGTGTCCGACGTGGCCAACGCCGTGCTCGACTACACCGACGCCGTGATGCTCTCGGCTGAAAGTGCTGCAGGCCCTTACCCGCTGGAAGCAGTGCAAGCCATGGCACGTATTTGCATCGGCGCCGAAAAGCACCCGACCAGCAAAACCTCCAGCCACCGCATCGGCAAAGAGTTCGAAAGCTGCGACCAGAGCATCGCCCTGGCGGCCATGTATACCGCTAACCACTTCCCGGGTGTGAAAGCGATCATCGCCTTGACTGAAAGTGGTTACACGCCGTTGATCATGTCGCGTATCCGTTCCTCGGTGCCGATCTACGCGTTCTCCCCGCACCGCGAAACCCAGGCCCGCGCGGCCATGTTCCGTGGCGTGTACACCGTACCGTTCGATCCGGCCTCGTTGCCGCCGCACGAAGTCAGCCAGGCGGCCATCGACGAACTGGTCAAGCGTGGCGTTGTGGAGAAAGGCGACTGGGTCATCCTGACCAAGGGCGACAGCTACCACACCATCGGCGGTACCAACGGCATGAAGATCCTGCACGTTGGCGACCCAATGGTCTGATTGATTCGCTGAAAAACAAAAGCCCCGCCATGTGAATGGCGGGGCTTTTTGTATTGCAGATTGGCTTTGGTACTGGCTTCACTGGCCTCTTCGCGAGCAAGCCCGCTCCCCCCATTCGACCGCGTTTCTTCAGGATGTACGCAGTTAAATGTGGGAGCGGGCTTGCTCGCGAAGACGTCCGACCAGCCAACGCTCATTCATCACCGAGTGATAAAAGCCGACAACGCCGCAATCGCTTCCGGTGATTTCAAGCGCTGAGTAAACAGAGCGCCCTCCTCTTCGATCACCTTGCGCAGTTGCTCGCGATCAACACTTTTCATCAATTGCTTGGTGACCTGCACCGCCGCTGGCGCCAGGTGCTCAAAGCGCTCGGCCACTTCCCGCGCCCTGGCCAGCGCCGCTTCGCCGCTGCCCAACGCCTCTGTGGCAATCCCCCACGCCGCCGCCTGCTCACCGCTGAAACCCTCGCCCAGCAGTAACAGTTCAGCCGCTTTCGCGTGCCCCAGCAGGCGCGGCAGGATCAGGCTCGAACCAAACTCCGGGCACAGCCCCAGGTTGACGAACGGCATGCGCAGGCGCGCATCGCGGCTGATATAGACCAGGTCGCAATGCAGCAGCAGCGTCGTGCCGATGCCCACCGCCGCTCCTGCGACGGCAGCGATCACCGGCTTGCGGCAATTAAGCAGGCTTTGCATGAAGTGAAACGGTGGGCTGTCGAGGTCGGTGGGGGGCTGTTCAAGGAAGTCGCCGATGTCGTTGCCGGCGGTAAAGCAGTCGCTGCTGCCCTGGATCAGCACCGAGCGCACGCCTGCATCCGCATCGGCCTGCTCCAGGGCCTCGGCCAGTTGCGTGTACATGGCGCGGGTCAGGGCGTTTTTCTTGTCGGGGCGATTAAGCTGCAGGGTCAGCACCCCGCGTTCGCGTTGCTGCAGGATGGCGTCGGTCATGGCGAGTCTCGCGGTGGTGGAATTCAGCGCTCAACCACGGGGCACAAACACATCGGCCAGCAGTTGATTACGCGGCAGTCCTGCCAGGAACAGGCGCTTGGCGAACGCCTCAACGCTGACGGGGTGCCCGCAGAGTAAAGCCAGAGTTTGCCGTGAAACAAGCCGCAGTTGCGCCAATGCCTGGGCCAACTGCGCCTCGGTCCACAGCTCCACCGACAGGTTGGGATGCTGCGCAGCCAGCGCCGCCAGGGGCTCGGCCAGGTAATGGCCGCTGGCATCATGGGCCAGGTGAATCACGCGGATGGCGGCTTGGTGATCCTGGCGCAGCGCTTCGCGCAATACCCCCCACAACGGGCCCAGCCCGGTGCCGGAAGCCAGCAGCCAGAGTGGCCGGGATTGCCAATCGGGATCGTATTGCAGCGCGCCGCCGCGCAATTCGCCCAGCCGCAATGGATCCCCGACCTGCAGTTGGCGGGCGATGTCGCTGAATTCACCCGGCTGACGGCAATCGATATGAAACTCCAGAAACGGCTCTTCCTGCGGCAAGCTGGCCAGGGAGTACGGGCGCGCCACCTGCCCCGCCCACACCACCAGGTGCTGTCCGGCCCGATAGCGCAGGCCACGCTCCGGTTGCAGGCGCAGACGCAGCACCGTCGAGTTCAGCCAGTCGGCACCGACTACCCGAGCCGGCAAGCCGTCACGCAACGGGTCAAACGCCTCGACGTGCAGATCACCACTCACCTGGCACTGGCAAGCCAGGCGCCAGCCCTGCTGGCGTTGCGCCGGGCTCAGGGCATCGGGTTGTTGGTCCTCGACGTCGCCCTGGCAACGTACCAGGCAGGCATGGCAGCTGCCGGCGCGGCAACTGTAGGGCACGGCCACACCCGCCTGGTTCAAGGCATCCAGCAGGTTGCTGCCGGTGGCGACCGACCAGTGGCGTTCGCCGACGTGCAGTTCAGGCATATAAAGGCTCAAGCAGTGTGAAGATCGCTAACCATACCGCGACCGGCCTTTTTGTGGGAGCGGGCTTGCTCGCGAAGGCGGTGTGTCCGCCGACCTACAGGGTGGCTGATACTCCGCCTTCGCGAGCAAGCCCGCTCCCACCTTTGGCCTGCATTCACACCCATCAGAGTTTGACCATAGTCGGGTGTATCGGCCACCGCGTCGGGTTATACTGCCGCGCCTTTTTAGCGTCGCGCCAACAATACTTGCTCTTCTTGGCGACGCGCCTTGGAAAGGTGGCTTCAGCCGACCGATGCACTTCACTGAAGCCACCTTTATTGAATGTTCCCTTATAGAGGAGCGCGACTCATGACCGTGATCAAGCAAGACGACCTGATTCAGAGCGTTGCCGACGCCCTGCAATTCATTTCCTACTACCACCCCGTTGACTTCATCCAGGCCATGCACGAAGCCTACCTGCGCGAAGAATCGCCGGCAGCCCGTGACTCCATCGCCCAGATCCTGATCAACTCGCGCATGTGCGCCACCGGCCATCGCCCGATCTGCCAGGACACCGGTATCGTTACCGTGTTCGTGCGCGTGGGCATGGACGTACGTTGGGATGGCGCCACCATGGGCCTGGACGACATGATCAACGAAGGCGTGCGTCGCGCCTACAACCTTCCGGAAAACGTCCTGCGCGCATCCATCCTGGCCGACCCGGCCGGCGCGCGTAAAAACACCAAGGACAACACCCCGGCCGTGATCCACTACTCCATCGTCCCGGGTAACACCGTGGAAGTGGACGTGGCGGCCAAGGGCGGCGGTTCCGAGAACAAGTCGAAAATGGCCATGCTCAACCCGTCCGACTCGATCGTCGACTGGGTGCTCAAGACCGTTCCGACCATGGGCGCCGGCTGGTGCCCACCGGGCATGCTCGGCATCGGCATCGGCGGCACTGCCGAGAAAGCGGCGGTGATGGCCAAGGAAGTGTTGATGGAATCCATCGACATCCATGAGCTGAAAAAACGCGGCCCGCAGAACCGTATCGAAGAGATGCGCCTGGAGCTGTTCGAGAAGGTCAACCAACTGGGCATCGGCGCCCAGGGCCTGGGTGGCCTGACCACCGTGCTCGACGTGAAGATCATGGAC
This sequence comes from Pseudomonas sp. S09G 359, assembly GCF_002843605.1. Lineage (NCBI taxonomy): Bacteria > Pseudomonadati > Pseudomonadota > Gammaproteobacteria > Pseudomonadales > Pseudomonadaceae > Pseudomonas > Pseudomonas sp. S09G 359. Next base: position 5,452,617 of record NZ_CP025263.1, read on the forward strand.
TACCCGACCCACGCCGCCTCCCTGCCGGTGTGCATGATCCCGAACTGCGCCGCCACCCGTCACGCGCACTTCGTGCTCGACGGCTCGGGCCCGGCGTCGCTGGAAGCGCCACCGCTGGACGCCTACCCGGAAATCGTCTGGGAAGCCGGCCCGTCGGCCCGTCGCGTCAACCTCGACACCCTGACCCCGGAAGAAGTGCAGAGCTGGAAGCCGGGCGAAACCGTGTTGCTCAACGGCAAGATGCTCACCGGTCGCGACGCCGCGCATAAGCGCATGGTCGAGATGCTGAACAAGGGCGAAACCCTGCCGGTGGACCTCAAGGGTCGCTTTATCTACTACGTCGGCCCGGTTGATCCGGTGCGCGAAGAAGTGGTTGGCCCGGCTGGCCCGACCACCGCCACGCGGATGGACAAGTTCACCCGCCAGATCCTCGAGCAAACCGGCCTGCTGGGCATGATCGGCAAATCCGAGCGCGGCCCTACCGCCATCGAAGCGATCAAGGACCACAAAGCCGTGTACCTGATGGCCGTGGGCGGCGCTGCCTACCTGGTGGCGCAAGCCATCAAGAAGTCGCGCGTGGTGGCCTTCGCCGAGCTGGGCATGGAAGCAATCTACGAGTTCGACGTGAAAGACATGCCGGTCACCGTCGCGGTGGACAGCAAGGGCGAATCCGTACACATCACCGGTCCTGCCATCTGGCAGAAAAAGATCAGTGAAAGCCTGGCGGTAGAAGTGCAGTAAGCACCCTCCCGCAAGGAGAAAGGCGACTGCGGCCCACGGCCCAGTCGCCTTTTTTATGGCCCGACAACGCTCTCATGTGGGAGGGGGCTTGCCCCCGATTGCAGTGGGCCAGTTACCCATGCATTCACTGGCACTCCGTCATCGGGGGCAAGCCCCCTCCCACACAAGCTCACTCGCCACAAGACCCAGGCAGCACATGGTATGGTGCTCCCCCCTAATTGCAGCTGTTCATATCCGTATGATCGCGATCCCTCGCCCCCTGCGCCTGACCTTCTATTCCCTGCTGATCATCGCCGGTGCCGTGCTGGCCGCCGCCTTGGCCACCCGCCATGCCGAGCGCCAGGCCCTGGTGGACGACGCCGCCCGCGCCAACCAGCAGCTTGCGCTGTACGCCAACTCGCTGCATACCCTGATCGAACGCTACCGTGCCCTGCCCGCCGTACTGGCGCTGGACTCGGAAATGATCAGCGCCTTGAAGGGCCCGCTGGATGCCACCACCCAGGATCTGCTCAACCGCAAGCTGGAGCGCATCAATGGCGCCGCACAGTCTTCCACCCTGGAATTGATGGACCGCACCGGCCTGGCCGTGGCCGCCAGCAACTGGGCCTTGCCGAGCAGCTATGTCGGGCACAACTACGCGTTCCGACCGTACTTCATCCAAACCAAGAGCCAGGGCACCGGCCGGTTCTACGCCGTGGGGGTGACCACCGGCATTCCGGGTTACTTCCTCTCCAGCGCAGTGGTGGATGAACACGAGCAGTTCCTCGGCGCCATGGTGGTAAAGCTGGAGTTCCCCGAACTTGAGCGCGAATGGGCGCAAGGCAATGACCTGCTGCTGGTCAGCGACGCGCGCGGCATTGTGTTTATCGCCAACCAGCCCGGCTGGCGCTACCGCAACCTGCGGCCGCTGTCGGAGACCGACCTGGCCGAGGTCAGGGCCACCCGCCAATACGACAAGAAACAATTGCAGCCGCTCGAGACTCAACAGCTGCAACGCTTCGACGAAAACAGCCACCTGATGCGCGTCAACGGCCCCGATGGCAATGCCAATTACATCTGGGAATCCCTGCCACTCAAGGCCGAAGGTTGGACCCTGCACCTGCTGCGCAAACCGCAGTTCGCCTTTGAAGACCAACGCAACGCCGGCCTGGCCGCCGCCGGTTCCTGGCTGGCGCTGGTGTTTTTGCTGCTGTTCCTCACCCAACGCTGGCGCCTGGCCCGTTTGCGCCAGCGCAGCCGCGAGGAGCTTGAGCAGTTGGTCGAGGAACGCACCCAGGCCCTGCGCACCGCTCAGGACGGCCTGGTGCAGTCAGCCAAGCTGGCGGCGTTGGGGCAGATGTCCGCCGCCCTCGCCCATGAAATCAACCAGCCGCTGACGGCCCAGCGCATGCAGCTGGCGACCCTGCGCCTGCTGCTGGACCACGGTCGTGTGGACGACGCCTACCAGGCGCTCACGCCGCTGGACGATATGCTCACGCGCATGGCCGCGCTCACCGGCCATCTCAAGACCTTCGCGCGCAAGAGCCCGAGCGGCCTGCGCGAAAGGCTCGACCTGGCCACCGTGGTCGACCAGTCCCTGCACCTGCTGGATGCGCGCCTGCGCGATGAAGCCATCGGCGTGGTCCTCGACCTGGCCCGCCCGGCCTGGGTGCGGGGCGATGCGATCCGCCTCGAACAGGTGTTGATCAACCTGTTGCGCAACGCGCTCGACGCAATGGCCGACAAGCCGCGCAAACGCCTGGAAATCCGCCTGCACGCCGACCAACAACTGTGGCAACTGACCGTCAGCGACAGCGGCGGCGGGATTGCCGACGAACACCTGAACAGCGTGTTCGACCCGTTCTTCACCACCAAGCCGGTGGGTGACGGGCTCGGCCTGGGACTGGCGGTGTCCTACGCTATCGTGCATGAACTGGGTGGCCGCCTGAGCGCCGGCAACCGTGGCGACGGCGCGGTGTTTACCCTGACCTTGCCTATCGCGCTGGAGACGCCCGACCTATGTTGAACGCGGTGATTGTGGTCGATGACGAAGCCAGCATTCGCACGGCCGTCGAGCAATGGTTGAGCCTGTCCGGGTTTGATGTGCAGCTGTTCAGCCGCGCCGAGGAATGCCTGGCGAAACTGCCCAAGGACTTTCCGGGCGTGATCCTCAGCGACGTGCGCATGCCCGGGCTCAGTGGCCTGGAGCTGCTGGCCGAAGTGCAACGGCGTGACGCCGACGTGCCGGTGATCCTGCTGACCGGTCACGGCGACGTGCCGATGGCCGTCGAAGCCATGCGCGACGGCGCCTACGATTTCCTGGAAAAACCCTTCAGCCCCGACGCCCTGCTCAACAGCCTGCGCCGCGCCTTGGACAAACGCGGGCTGATCCTCGAAAACCGTCGCCTGCACCAACAGGCCGACCATCGTGCGCAATTGGAAAACAGCCTGCTGGGCGTCTCTCGTGGCTTACAGAACCTGCGCCGCCAGGTGCTGGACCTGGCGAGCTTGCCGGTCAACGTGCTGATCCGTGGTGAAACCGGCAGCGGCAAGGAATTGGTCGCGCGCTGCCTGCATGATTTTGGCCCGCGGGCGAAAAAACCCTTTGTAGCGCTCAACTGCGCGGCCATCCCCGAGCAGCTGTTTGAAGCCGAGCTGTTCGGCCACGAAAGCGGCGCGTTCACCGGCGCCCAGGGCAAGCGCATCGGCAAGCTGGAATACGCGCATGGCGGCACGCTGTTCCTCGATGAAATTGAAAGCATGCCCCTGGCTCAGCAGGTAAAGCTGTTGCGGGTGCTTCAGGAACAGAAGCTGGAGCGGCTGGGGTCCAATCAAAGTATTCAGGTGGATTTGCGCATCATCGCCGCCACCAAACCGGACTTGCTGGAAGAAGCCCGCGCCGGGCGTTTTCGCGAGGACCTGGCGTATCGATTGAATGTCGCGCAGCTACGCCTGCCGCCCCTGCGCGAACGCCGTGAAGATATCCCGCTGCTGTTCGACCACTTCGCACAAAGCGCCGCCGAACGCCTGGGCCGCAGCGTTGAGCCGCTGAGCGGCGCGCAACTGGGACGCCTGCTCAGCCACGACTGGCCCGGCAATGTGCGTGAACTGGCCAACGTCGCCGAACGCCAGGTGCTGGGCCTTAGCGAGCCGGAGACGGAGCCGGAGGGCATCGAGGCCGGGCAATCCCTGGCCGCACAGCAGGAAGCCTTCGAGGCGCATTGCCTGAAAGCCGCGCTGACCCGGCACAAAGGCGACATCAAGGCAGTGCTGGCCGAGCTGCAACTGCCGCGGCGTACCTTCAATGAAAAGATGCAGCGGCATGGGTTGGTGCGGGAGATGTTTCTCTAGCGACCTTCAGGCCGCCATCGGGGGCAAGCCCCCTCCCACATTTCGATGGGTGAACACAGTCAAATGTGGGAGCGGGCTTGCCCGCGATGGCGGCAGCAGCCATAAGCGGATTTCCGCTCACCACCCTCAAACCATCAGCGACTTTCCGCTCAGAAAAATCCGTAAACCCTTCTAGACCGGGCCTTCACCTACCTGGCACAGCTCCTGCTATAGCCCCAGTCAGGCTGCGCACGCGCCGCTCCATAAAAACAACTAGATGAAGGATCCTTCAATGGATAACTCCAACACCTTGCCTCTGGGGTCGGCGGCTGCGCCGGCGAAAGAACGCACCACCTCCAGCCGGATCAAATCGATTTTCAGCGGCTCCGTCGGCAACATGGTCGAATGGTACGACTGGTACGTCTACGCCGCCTTCTCGCTGTACTTCGCCAAGGCCTTCTTTCCTGCAGGCTCCTCCACCGCCCAGTTGATGAACACCGCCGCGATCTTTGCCGTGGGTTTCATCATGCGCCCGATCGGTGGCTGGTTGATGGGTATGTACGCCGACTACAAAGGCCGCAAGGCCGCGTTGATGGCCTCGGTGCTGCTGATGTGCTTCGGCTCATTGCTGATTGCCCTGACCCCGGGCTACGACACCATCGGCATCGGCGCACCGATCCTGCTGGTGCTCGCACGCTTGCTGCAAGGCCTGTCGGTCGGCGGTGAGTACGGCACCTCGGCCACCTACTTGAGTGAAATGGCGACCAAGGAACGTCGTGGTTTCTTCTCCAGCTTCCAGTACGTGACCCTGATCTCCGGCCAGCTCATCGCCCTGGCGGTATTGATCGTGCTGCAACAAGTGCTGACCACCGAGCAGCTGTATGCCTGGGGCTGGCGTATCCCGTTCGCCATCGGCGCCCTGTGCGCAGTCGTCGCGCTGTACCTGCGTCGCGGCATGGAAGAAACCGAGTCGTTCACCAAGAAGGAAAAAGCCAAGGAAAGCGCGATGCGCACCTTGCTGCGTCACCCCAAGGAAGTCCTCACCGTGGTCGGCCTGACCATGGGCGGTACCCTGGCCTTCTATACCTACACCACCTACATGCAGAAATACCTGGTGAACACCGTCGGCATGAGCATCTCCGACTCCACCACCATTTCGGCGGCGACGCTGTTTCTGTTCATGTGCATACAGCCCCTGGTCGGTGCACTGTCGGACAAGGTCGGTCGTCGGCCGATCCTGATCGCCTTCGGTATCCTCGGCACGCTCTGCACCGTACCGATCCTCACCACCCTGCACACCATCCAGACCTGGTGGGGCGCGTTCTTCCTGATCATGGCAGCGCTGATCATCGTGAGCGGCTACACCTCGATCAACGCGGTGGTGAAGGCCGAACTGTTCCCAACCGAAATCCGCGCCCTGGGCGTAGGCCTGCCGTATGCACTGACCGTATCGATTTTCGGCGGCACCGCTGAATACATCGCGCTGTGGTTCAAGAGCATCGGCATGGAAACCGGCTACTACTGGTACGTGACCGCATGCATCGCGGTGTCGCTGGTGGTCTACGTGACCATGAAAGACACCCGCAAGCACTCACGGATTACCACGGACTAACAGCTTGATGCAGTAAAAATGTGGGAGCGGGCTTGCTCGCGAAAGCGGTGGATCAGTCACCCTATCCGGTGACTGAGACTGCGCATTCGCGAGCAAGCCCGCTCCCACATTTAGTTGTTTATCGTCTGTCTGAATGAGGTCAGCTCAGCTCGGCGTCCTGACGCCCATACCGCCGCTGCGCATAACTCGCCCCCGCAATCATCACCACCAACACCCCCGCCAACACTGCCGATGAACCGATGGTGCCAAAATCCAACCCACCCTTTTCATGGGGCTTGGTCAGGAAATCGCCCAGGGTCGCGCCGAAAGGCCTGGTGAGTACAAACGCCAGCCAGAACAACAGCACGCCCGAGATTTGCGTGAAGTACTTAAGCGCCACCACCAGTGCAATGGTGCAACCGATCAGCAGCGCCCCGCCGGCAAAACCCAACCCCGAGTCGTCCGCCAGGAAGTCACCCAAGGCCGTACCCAGGGTGTTGGAGAACAGGATCGCGCCCCAGTAAAACAGCTCGCCTCGCGGCGTCTGCACGTTGCTCACGTTCAGCGAATCACCGCTCAGGTGCCACAACGCAAAGATGATCATCAGGATCACGATCAGGATCATCGACCCCTCGGCGTAACCCAGGCCCAGCGTGCGGTCCATAAAGTCCGACATCGTCGTGCCGGCGGTGCTGGTGGACAGGATCACGATCCAGTACAGCACCGGGTTGTAGGTTTTCGAGCGCAGTTGCGTCAGCAAGGTCAGCAGAAACACGCTGATCAGGATCATCGAACTGATGGCATAGCCGACATCCAGGGTCATCGAGAGCAAGTCCCCGGCGGTTTCGCCCAGGGTGGTTGCGCAAATTTTCATGACCCAGAACGCCAGGGTGATCTGAGGAAGTTTGTTCATGCGTGAGAAGGCTCCGAAGCTCAGTCTTTCAATGGCCGACTGCTGGGGTGCCGACCTTGGGCGCAGACTGAACGGGAAGCTGTGAAAATTAGGTGGCCGATGAATGAAAATTCCATGCCGCCGATGGAAATTCACCGCCATGGCTTGCACTATGACTGCCTTCCCGACACCGCAGCAGGAACCCCGGCATGCCTGACGATATCCACTTCTACGAACCCGCCAACGGCCACGGCCTGCCCCATGACCCGTTCAATGCCATCGTCGGGCCGCGCCCGATCGGCTGGATTTCGTCACACGACAGCGAGGGCCGCCTGAACCTGGCGCCCTACAGCTTCTTCAATGCGTTCAACTACATTCCGCCGATCATTGGGTTTTCCAGCGTCGGGCGTAAAGACAGCCTGAACAATATCGAACAGACCGGCGAGTTCGTGTGGAACCTGGCCACCCGGCCGTTGGCCGAGCAGATGAACCAGAGTTGCGCGGCGGTATCCCCCGAGGTCAACGAATTCGAGCTGTCAGGCCTGACGCCGGTGGCATCGAAAATCGTCGGCGTACCGCGGGTGGGCGAAAGCCCGGTGTCGTTCGAGTGCAAGGTGACGCAGATCATCCAGTTGCAGCGCGCCGACCAGCAGTTGGTGCCGAGTTGGCTGGTGCTGGGCGAGGTGGTCGCGGTGCATATTGCCAAGTGGTTGCTCAAGGATGGCGTCTACGATACCGCGGCCGCCGAGCCGATCCTGCGGGGTGGTGGGCCGGCGGATTACTTCCAGTTGGGGCCTGAGGCGCTGTTCAAGATGTATCGCCCAGGTGCCACAAAACCCTGACTGAATGTAATGTGGGAGGGGGCAAGCCCCCTCCCACATTTTTAGTTCGAGGCAGTTGCCCAAGTCAGCTGACCTTCCTCGTCCACACCCACCAGGCACTCAAGCTGCAGCGTCGCGGCATCGTCGGCGTCGGAGGCGGTCTTGAAGGTTTGTCCATCCAGTATCTTGTGAAACTGCGGGGCGCCCATGCCATCCAGAGCCTTGACGGCGACGGCGGCGCTGTAGCCCCCCTCACCCGGTACTACGGCGGAAACGGCTTCGTGGTGGGCAAATTGTTTACGTGCCATGTTGCAGGTCCTGGCCAATGAGAAAGGCGGCCATTCTACCCCTCAACCGGCCAGTTGCAGGTACTCGCCGTAGGCATGGGCGGCGGATGCGTCGGTGAAGGTCTGGAAGTCCATGCTGCGGACCACCATGTCATTCAACAGCTCGGTGAAGATCATCAGGGCCGGCGAGTTGAAGTAAGCGCTCATCGCCTGCTCGCTGCTCCAGAAACCCGAGACCAGCCATACATCGGGGTCGACCTGGGAATGCTGCAACGAAAATTGCAGGCAACCCTGAGCCTGACGGCCCGGTTCAATCAAACTGCTCAAGCGTGCACCCAGTTCGGTGCTGCACCCGGTGCGGGCGCGGATAAAGGCCATATGGCTCGCGGGAATGGGGGTGGACATGTTCGACTCTCCCGTTGAGAAGTGATGCTCGGCAAGCACTGTGAGGGTGTGTTGCCACAGGATCAAAGATAACGGCGCGACCGTGGGCGCAGTTAGTCAATTCCTGCCGGCTTATTGCACAATCCTGCGAGAAGCGTAGAGAGGACGTTTGGCGAGCCGGTTTTATTCCACGAGCAAACGCCTTATTTCAGTGAGATGACAGGCCTTTAGCTTGCCTGATTCACGATGTGTCGCAGGATCAGGCAAGGATTGTGCAGAATCGACGTAACACTATTTGAACAGCCGCCGCTAAGCTACGCCCATCGTAAAAGCACGCAGAGGACGCCCCATGTCGTCGCCCGAACATCACGCCATGCCCCTTGATGCTGATATGGAACGACAGCGCGAAGAGCTCGCCTGCATTGTCTGCCGGCACACCTGGGAAGACGGTTCCTACGGCACAGCGATCACCTCACTGTTCCTGAATCGCCACAACGCGCCGCGCGACTTCATGCCGGTGCTGGTGGAGCCCGCGCTGTGCATCCTGGCCCATGGCCGCAAGGAAGTGCGCCTGGCGGATGAGGTGTTTGCCTACGACCCGCTCAACTACCTGGTGTTTTCGGTGGCGATGCCGGTGGCAGGCCGGATCATCGAAGCCACCCCGGATGACCCCAACCTGTCGGTGCGGATCAATATCGACCCGGCGCAGCTGACGGCCTTGATCGCAGAAGCCGGCCCAATGGGCGTGCCGTCACGGCCAACTTCCCGTGGGATGTACGTCGACCGCATCGACACCCAGTTGCTCGACGCCGTGCTGCGCCTGGCGCGCCTGCTGGATTCGCCGAAAGACATCGCCATGCTGGCGCCGTTGATCAACCGGGAAATTCTCTATCGCTTGTTGCGTGGGCCGCAGGGTTATCGCCTGTATGAAATTGCTGTGGCCAACAGCCAGAGCCATCGGGTCAGCCAGGCGATCAAGTGGTTGAACGGCAACTACGAACAACCCTTGCGTATCGATGACCTGGCCAAGGAAGTGAACCTCAGCGTTTCGACCTTGCACCACCGCTTCAAGGCAATCACCGCGATGAGTCCGCTGCAGTACCAGAAGCAGCTGCGCCTGCAGGAGGCTCGGCGCCTGATGATTGCCGAAGGGCTGGAAGCCTCGGCGGCGGGGTATCGGGTGGGGTATGAAAGCCCGTCGCAGTTCAGCCGCGAGTACAGCCGGTTGTTTGGGGCGCCGCCGCTGAGGGATTTGGCCAGGTTGCGCCAAAGCGTCTGATCCAAGCGCAGGGCTAAGGTGGGAGCGGGCTTGCTCGCGAATGCGGTATTTCAGCTACCGAGTTTGGTGACTGACACTTTGCATTCGCGAGCAAGCCCGCTCCCACATTGGGCCCGCATGCATTCAGTCTAATCCGCGTGGTAGCTGCAAGGTGACCCGCAACCCACCCTCGCGCAGGTTCTGCAAACTCACTTCGCCGCCATGGCTGTGGGCGATGTTGCGCGCAATCCCCAACCCCAGCCCATAACCCTGCTGCTGCCCGGCCAGGCGAAAGTGCGGCTCGAACACCTGCTCCAAACGCTGTTCCGGCACGCCAGGCCCTTCGTCATCCACATGCAGGACGAATTCCGCACCATCGTCTTCGATGTGCAAATGCGCGTTCTGCCCGTACTTCAAGGCGTTGTCGATCAGGTTGCCGATGCAACGCTTAAGCGCCAGCGGCTTGCCCGGGTAGGCCGCCAATGCCGCGCCATTCAGGGTCACGCGGCCGTTGCCGTTAGGCGCCACATACGGCTCCACCAGGCATTCGAGCACATGGTTGAGGTCGACCGGCTGGATGTTTTCGTGGATGTCGGTGTCTTTCACGCATTGCAGCGCGCCTTTCACCAGCAGCTCCAGCTCATCCAAGTCACGGCCGAATTTGGTTTGCAGGTTCTCGTCTTCGAGCAATTCCACGCGCAGGCGCAGGCGGGTGATGGGGGTGCGCAAGTCGTGGGAAATTGCGCTGAACAACTGGCTACGCTCGGTCAGGTAGCGGCTGATGCGTTCGCGCATGGCATTGAACGCGCGGCCTACTTCCACCACTTCGCTGCCGCCGCCTTCGGCCACCGGCTCCACATCCGCGCCCAAGGACATGTCCCGCGCCGCCCGCGCCAGGCGCTTGAGCGGCCGGCTTTGCCAGTGCACCAGCAGGCCGATGAACAGCAGCAGAAAGCCGCTGGTCAGCACGATAAACCACACCTGCTGGGACGGCAGGCCTTGTTCTTCCAGGCTGGTGTAGGGCTCGGGCAGCAGCGAGGCGATGTACAGCCATTCCCCCGGTGCAAGCTGGATCTGGGTCACCAGCACCGGCGGGTTCACCGGCTCCAGGGTCAGCGCGTAGTGCGCCCAGGAGCGTGGCAGTTCATCGAGCTTGAGACCGGCATTGAAGATGCGCAGGTCTTCGGCGCTGACGAACTCCACCGAGATATGCACATCGGCGCCGAGGGTCTGGCGCAACACTTCATCCACGGCCACCAGCACCGCCTGTTTGCGCGGGGTCTGCGGCAGTATCTCCATGTCCAGGGGGCGGTCATTGAGGGTCACCACAAACCGCGTGCCGCCCATACTGCGCAACTGGTCGAGAACCAACGGCCGATAGGCCACCGGCAACGAACGGAAATAACTCACACTGGCGGTCATCGAATGCGCCAGGCTGCGGGCACTGGTGACCAGGCCTTCGAGCTGGGTGGCGCGCAATTGCGAGACCCAGATCACGCTGGACAGCGCTTGGGCGAACAGCACCGCCAGCAGGGTCAGCAGCAGCATGCGCCCCAGCAGCGAGCGCGGCACCGGGAAGCGGCGGCGGCGCTCGATCAGGTGTTCAGTGGGCATTGCCGGCAACCACGCTGGCTGCCAGCTGATAACCACTGCCGCGTACGGTGCGGATCAGCTTCGGGGGTTTTTCGGTATCGCGCAGGCGTTGCCGCAGGCGGCTCACGGCCATGTCGACGATACGGTCCAGCGGCATCAGGTCACGGCCACGGGTGGCGTTGCCGATAGTGTCGCGGTCGAGAATCTGTTGGGGGTGGTCGAGAAACAACTTGAGCAGCGCAAAGTCGGCACCGGAAAGGATCACCTCTTCACCGTCCACGTGAAACAGCCGGTGGCTGATCATGTCCAGGCGCCATTCACCGAACACCAACACGTCGCCACCGCCGCTGCGCTCCTGGCCAAACTGGCAGCGACGCAACAGGGCCTTGATCCGCGCCTGCAGCTCGCGCGGGCTGAACGGCTTGCCGATATAGTCGTCGGCCCCCAGCTCCAGGCCGATCACACGGTCGGCCTCGTCGGAACTGGCGGTGAGCATGATGATCGGCACCTGCGCCTGGCGCGGGTGCTGGCGGATCCAGCGGCAAAGGCTGAAACCGTCTTCGTCCGGCAACATCACATCCAGGATAACCAGGTCGCACGGCGCCTCGTTCATCGCCTGGCGGAACCCCGCGCCATCCGGCACGCCACGCACCTGGAAACCGGCGCGACTGAGGTAGGTTTGCAGCAATTCGCGGATTTCCTGGTCGTCATCGACGAGGAGAATCGATTTACTGATTACGCTCACGGGGTCCTCCTTGTTGTTATGGGGGGTTCTTGAGGGCCCTATCGGGGCAAGTCGAATCGTCGCACCGCCCCTCCCACAATTTGAAATGCATTCCAATGTGGGAGCGGGCTTGCTCGCGAAGGGGCCCTCAGCCCTTACGCAAAAGCCTGCTCGAGCGCAACGCCAGCCCCGGTCAGCCCGGAATACGGCGCGGTCACCAACCACACCGGAATACCCTTGAAGTAGTCGCTCATGCAGCCCTTGTCACTGAAGCTCTTGGCAAAGCCGCTGTTGATAAAGAAGTCGGCAAACCTCGGAATCACCCCGCCCACGATATACACACCACCGCGTCCACCGGTGGTCAGCACGTTATTGCCGGCTACCCGGCCCAGCCAGATGCTGAACTGGTCCAATACTTCCATGGCGATCGGGTCACCGGCCAGGCCTGCCGCCGTAATGGCTTCGGGCGTGTCCAACACCGGCACATGCCCGTCCACGGCACAGATCGCCCGGTACAGACGCGGCAAGCCGCCACCGCTCAAGGCGGTTTCGGCGCTGACGTGGCCGATTTCAGTGTAGATGTGCTGCCACAGCTGGGTTTCACGCGGGCTGCTCAGGGGCAGGTCGACATGCCCGCCCTCCCCCGGCAACGCCGCATAACGGCCGGCGCCGAGGTCCAGCAAGGTACCGACGCCCAGGCCAGTGCCAGGGCCGATCACCACCGCGGGGCGCAACGGCTCCGGGGTGCCTGCGCAGACCACACGAAATTCGTCGGGTTGCAGGCGGGTCATGCCCAGGGCCATGGCTGAGAAGTCATTGACCAGCAGCAGCTCATCCACCTGCAAGGTCTGGCAAAAGGCGGTCTTGCTCAGGCGCCAGTGGTTGTTGGTGAATTTAAATTCATCGCCACTCACCGGCCCGGCAACTGACAGGCACACCGCGCCGATATCGCCGATTTTAAGCCCTTCTTCCTGGAGATAGACCTTGATCGCATCCTCCGGGCTTTTGTGATCCGCCGTGGCATGCACCCGAATCGACTGCAGTGCCGAATCCTGCCACAACGCAAAACGGGCGTTGGTACCCCCGATATCACCGACCAGCGCAAGTTTCACTTAAGCGTCTCCAAGGCACAGGTAAAGGCGCTGGCGCCCTGCTCTGCGGAGCTTGCGGCCAAGCGCATAAATGCAAACAGCTCGCGACCGGCCCCCACGTTATTGCCCAACAGGCCCGTGGCAGGCGTGCGCGCTGCAAATTCTTCGGCGTCCACTTTAAGCTCCAAGGTGCCCGTGACGCCATCCACGCGAATGATGTCGCCATCGCGCACGCGCGCCAGCGGCCCGCCGCTCTGGGCTTCGGGGTTCACGTGGATCGCGGCGGGGATCTTACCCGACGCGCCGGACATACGCCCGTCCGTTACCAGTGCCACTTTGAAGCCACGGTCCTGCAACACACCGAGGAACGGCGTCATCTTGTGCAGTTCGGGCATGCCATTGGAGCGCGGGCCCTGGAAGCGCATCACCGCGACAAAGTCTTTTTCCAGCTGGCCGGCCTTGAAGGCGTCGGCCAGGTCCTGTTGGTCCTGGAACACCACCGCCGGTGCTTCGACCACTTGGTGTTCAAGGGCTACCGCCGAGACTTTCATCACCCCACGGCCGAGGTTGCCTTCCATTACGCGCAAGCCGCCTTCCGGGGAGAACGCACGGGCCACCGGGCGCAGGATGGTTTCGTCGAGGCTCTCGATGGGCCCGTCGCGCCAGATCAGCTCGCCGTCGACCAGGAACGGTTCCTGGGTGTAACGGCTCAGGCCCTTGCCGGCCACGGTGTTGACGTCTTCGTGGAGCAGGCCGGCTTCGAGCAGTTCGCGGATCAGGAACGACATGCCGCCCGCCGCCTGGAAGTGGTTGATGTCCGCCTTGCCGTTTGGATACACATGAGACAGGGTCGGCACCACCTCGGAGAGGTCGGCCATGTCATCCCAGGTCAGGATGATGCCCGCCGACATGGCAATAGCCGGCATGTGCAGGGTGTGGTTGGTGGAGCCGCCGGTGGCGTTGAGGGCGATGATGGAGTTGACGATGGACTTCTCGTCGACGATCTCGCCGATCGGCGTGAAGTTGCCATTGGCCTTGGTCAGGCGGGTGACCTGGTGCGCGGCTTCGCGGGTCAGCGCATCCCGCAGCGGGGTGTACGGGTTGACGAACGAGGCGCCCGGCAAGTGCAGGCCCATCACTTCCATCAACAACTGGTTGGTGTTGGCGGTACCGTAGAAGGTGCAGGTGCCGGGGCTGTGGTAGGACTTCATCTCCGATTCCAGCAGCTCTTCGCGGGTGGCCTTGCCTTCGGCGTAGCGCTGGCGCACATCGGCTTTCTGCTTGTTGGAGATGCCCGACGGCATCGGCCCACCCGGTACGAAGATCATCGGCAGGTGGCCGTAGCGCAGCGCGCCCATCATCAGGCCCGGCACGATCTTGTCGCAGATACCCAGCATCAGCGCGGCATCGAACATATTGTGGGACAGCGCTACCGCCGTCGACATGGCAATCACTTCACGGCTGAGCAGGCTCAGCTCCATGCCCGGCTCGCCTTGGGTCACGCCATCGCACATGGCCGGGGTGCCGCCGGCGAACTGGCCGACCGAGCCGACTTCACGCAGGGCTTTCTTGATTTGTTCCGGGAAGTGCTCGTAGGGCTGGTGCGCCGAGAGCATGTCGTTATATGACGAAACAATTGCCACGTTGGCGGCATTCATCATACGCAGGCTATTTTTATCTTCAGTGCCGCAACCGGCCACGCCGTGGGCGAAGTTGGCGCATTGCAGCTTACCGCGCATCGGGCCGTCGCTGGCTGCGCCGCGAATGAGCGCAAGGTAAGCCTCGCGGGTGGCGCGGCTGCGGGCGATAAGCCGTTCGGTGACCTCAAGAACGCGGGGATGCATGTGTAGAACTCCAGGCTAACGGATGTGGCGACCCTCGTTCCTATGCCGTTCAAACGCCCGCAGCTCATGGGATGGCAGGGTGTCGTTTGAATCATCGGACCAGTTGATTCAGGTCACTCGTTGTAGATTGAACAAAATATTGCCACTAAAAAGGCTTGTTTTCTATTTTTATGCGAATAATCTTGTAATTCTTACAACAAATCGACGACAGGCACTTTCCAATGACTCTTCGTATCGCAATCAATGGTTTTGGCCGTATTGGCCGTAATGTCCTGCGCGCACTGTATACCCAAGGCTACCGCCAGGATTTGCAGATCGTCGCCATCAACGATCTGGGCGACAGTTCGATCAACGCCCACCTGCTCAAATACGACACCGTACATGGCACTTTCGACGCAGAGGTCGCCCACGATCAGGAAAGCCTGACCGTTAATGGTGACCGGATTGCCGTGAGTGCCATTCGCAACCCCGCCGACCTGCCGTGGGCGGCGCATAAGATCGACGTGGTGTTCGAATGCACCGGTCTGTTCACCGACCGTGACAAGGCTGCCGCCCATATTACCGCCGGCGCGCGCAAGGTGATCATCTCGGCACCGGCCAAAGGCGCAGACGCCACCGTGGTGTATGGCGTGAACCATGACATTCTGCGTCAATCCCACCAGATCATCTCCAACGCGTCGTGCACCACCAACTGCCTGGCGCCTGTGGCTCAGGTGCTGCACCGTGAACTGGGTATCGAAAGCGGCCTGATGACCACCATTCATGCCTACACCAACGACCAGAACCTGACCGACGTTTACCACACCGACCCGTACCGCGCGCGTTCGGCCACCCAGAACATGATCCCGAGCAAGACCGGCGCCGCAGAAGCGGTCGGCCTGGTGCTGCCGGAGCTGGCAGGCAAGCTGACCGGCATGGCGGTGCGCGTGCCGGTGATCAACGTGTCGTTGGTGGACCTCACCGTGCAGCTGAAAAAAGACGCCACGGCAGAGGAAGTCAACGCGCTGCTCAAGGAAGCCAGCCAGCACTCGAAGATCCTCGGCTACAACACCCTGCCGCTGGTTTCCAGTGACTTCAACCATAACCCGCTGTCGTCGATTTTCGATGCCAATCACACCAAGGTCAGCGGCAAGTTGCTTAAAGTGCTGGCTTGGTATGACAACGAGTGGGGCTTCTCCAACCGTATGCTGGATAACTGCCTGGCTTTGTGTAACGCCGAGTAAATCCGTTTTGTGATGAGCTTTATGTGGGAGGGGGCTTGCCCCCGATTGCAGTGTGTCAGTCACTACATTCATAACTGACCCATCGCTATCGGGGGCAAGCCCCCTCCCACATTTGACCCGTGCAAGGCCTGCAGAAATAGTTCCTTGCCATTTGTGTTGATGATAAGCATTATCATTAACTGCAAATCGGTCTGGTAGCACTGTGAGCCAATCTCGTTTCAACCAAGTCTTTCTCACCCAACGGGTGATTCTGCTTCGTACCTTGCAGCGGATGGTGAACAACCACAGCACCGCCGAGGACCTGTTGCAGGAAACCTACCTGCGCGTCACCCGTGCCCTCAGCGAGCGGCCAATCGACCACCTCGAGCCCTTCGTCTATCAAACCGCGCGCAACCTGGCGCTGGACCACCTGCGTTCGCGCAGGATCCAGGCCCGTACGCTGCAGGAAGATGTTCCGCTGGACATCCTGCAAAGCGTCGCCGCCCCCATCAGCACCCCCGAAGACGCCACCCAGGCCGAGCAATTGCTTGAGCACCTGAGTGTCAGCCTAGGGCAGTTGAGCGCCCGCCAGCAGCAGATTTTCATCCTCAGCCGCCTGCACGGTTGCAGCTACCAGGAGATTGCCGATCAGCTGGAAGTGTCCTTGAGCACCGTGCAAAAGGAACTCAAATTGATCATGGCCATCTGCGTAGGTGTGGCCGAAAGGCTGGATCGGCCTTAAGCTCCACCCGACAGATATGTCGAATCAAGCTGTAGGAAAGATGAACAGAACGTGGCCAAGACCCGAGGCACACCGTGACGGACCCGAATAAACTGCGCCCCCATGAGCTGGCTCATGAGGTGTTGCAAGACATGGCTATGGACCAAGCCCTCGACTGGCTGATCGCCTTGCAGTGCCCGCAGCCTGGGCAGCAGGCCGAGTTTGAAGCCTGGCTGGCCAGCGACCCCACCCATGTGCATGCCTTCGCCAAGGCCCAGGCTGCCTGGGGTGGCGCGCCGGTGCACAGCGCCGCCGTCGCCTTGGCCGCGCCGCGCAAGCCCAGCGCCTGGCGGCGGATCAAGCCGCATTGGAAACCGCTGGCCACCGCCGCCGTGTTGTTGATCGGCCTGTTCAGCTTCAGCAACCTGCCGGTGCGCCTGCAAGCCGACCACCTCACCGTCGTCGGCGAACGCCAGCGCCTGCAATTGGACGATGGCTCCAAGGTGCTGCTCAACACCAACTCGGCGTTTTCCAGCAGCATCAAGGACCACCAGCGCATCGCCCGCCTGTACCAGGGCGAGGCGTTTTTCGAAATTGCCCCCAGCCACGGCCTGCCCCTGGAAATCGATGCCGGCCCCGTGCGCGCCAGCGTGCGCGACACCGCCTTCGCCGTGCGCTACCTCAATGGCGAAGCCCAGGTGCAGGTACAACGCGGCGATGTCGACCTGAGCAACACCTTCGACGATGCCCGCGTACGCCTGAGCGCCGGTGAAAGTATCCGCATCGGGCCCAAGGGCTTTGGCCAACCGGCCAAGCTCAATGCCAACAAAGACCTGGCCTGGGTGCAGGGTCGGCTGATTTTCGAAAACTGCCCGATGAGCGAAGTGCTCGCCGAGCTGCGTCGCTACTACCCCGGCTGGATCGTCAACACCAACGAGCAACTCGCCAGTGTCGCCGTCACCGGCAACTACCGCCTCGACCAGCCCCTGGACGTAGTGCGCTCGCTGGCGCACATCACCTCGGCCAAGCTGTCGGAATACCCCGCGCTGGTGATTTTGAACTAAATGAGAATTATTTTTACTCGATAGCCTTCGGCGGTACGTCTCGTCTTAGCCAATGCAACTGATTCCTATTCGGTTCGGTTCGCAACTATAAGATTCGTACCCCGGAGCGCTCTCGATGTCCTCTTGTTTCAACCGCCGGTCTTCTTCGCCCGTCCTGTCCTTGCTGACCGCCGCCATCCTGCTGGCCGGCGCACCAGTGATGACCGCCACCGCAGCCGAGCCTGCACCGCGCAGCCACGGCAACTACAACTTCCAGATCGAGCAGCAGCCACTGGTGTCGGCACTTAACGCCTTTACCGCCGTGACCGGCTGGCAGGTCGGCCTGCCGGCGGAGCTCGGCCAGGGTGTGTCGTCGCCTGGCGTGCGCGGCCCGTTGTCGCCGGAAAAAGCCCTGGACCGGCTGTTGGTGGGGACCAACTTGAGCTATCGCAAACTGGGCAATAACAACATCGTGCTGGAAAAACGCGCAACGGGCGGCACCCTCAACCTGCAACAGGTGACCATCAGCGCCACCCGCAACGAACAGGACGTGAGCGCCGTACCGAGCACCGTCAGCGTGCATGACCGCGATGAGCTGGACCGCAACAACGTCAACAACATGCGTGACCTGGTGCGTTACGAGCCAGGCGTATCCGTGGGTGGCGCCGGTACCCGTGCCGGCAGTTCCGGTTTCAATATCCGTGGTATCGATGGCGACCGCATCCTCACCCAGGTCGACGGCGTTGAAGTGCCCGACCACTTCTCCAACGGCCCTTACGCGCAAACCCGGCGCAACTATGTCGACCCGGAAATCGTCAAGCGCGTCGAGATCCTGCGCGGCCCGGCCTCGGCGCTTTACGGCAGCAGCGCTATCGGCGGCGCGGTGAGTTATTTCACCCTCGACCCGGACGACATCATCAAGCCCGGCAAAGACGTCGGCGCGCGCCTGAAAACCGGCTACAGCTCCGCCGACGAAAGCTGGCTGACCTCCGGCACCGTCGCCGGTCGCGTGCAGGACTTCGATGGCTTGCTGCACCTGAGCCAGCGCAACGGCCACGAGACCGAATCCTACGATGGCAACAACGTCACCGGCCTGAATCGCACCGGCGCCAACCCGGAAGACGCGCGCACCACCAACGTACTGGCCAAGCTGGGCTGGAACTATGGCGACGACAACCGCCTGGGCCTGACCTACGAGAAGTACAAGGACGACCGCGACACTAACCAGAAAAGCGCCGTGGGCGGCCCCTACAACACCGGCTTCAACAGCAACCTCTACCGCGCGCGCGCGGGTAACGACACCATCACCCGCGAGCGTTTCGCGGTTGAAAACAGCTTCGCCCTGGAATCGCCGATTGCCGACCGGATCAAGACCAGCCTCAACTACCAGATCGCCAAGACCGACCAGACCACCACCGAACACTATGTGTCGGGTGCCCGCAATTTGCAGCGCGATCGCCAGACGCTCTACCAGGAAAAACAGTGGGTGTTCGACGCCCAGCTGGACAAGGCGTTTGCCATCGGTGACACCGACCACGCGGTAACCTACGGCACTACGCTCAAACAGGCGAAAGTCACCGGTTCCCGCACCGGCAGCGCAACGTGCCTGACCGTCAGCGCCAACTGCCCGACCATTGGCGGCCCCAGCATCCTGGCGTCGGACCGTGTCGTACCGGCCAGCGACTTCCCCGATCCGACGATCAACACCTACGCCCTGTTCGCCCAGGACCAGATCAGCTGGGGCAAATGGACCTTCCTGCCCAGCGTGCGTTATGACTACACCCAGCTCAAGCCCAAGCTGACCGAGGACTTCCTCAACGCCACCGACCCGAACCGTATCTACGCGCACGACGACAGCGACAAGACCTGGCATCGCGTCTCGCCGAAATTCGGCCTGACCTACGCCCTGACCGACAACTACACCCTGTTCGGCCAGTACGCCGAAGGCTTCCGCACGCCGTCGGCCAAGGCCCTGTACGGCCGCTTCGAAAACATCCAGCAAGGCTATGTGGTAGAGCCCAACTCGGACCTCAAGCCGGAAACCAGCAAGAGCTATGAAACCGGCCTGCGCGGCAACTTCGACGCGGGCAACTTCGACGTGGCGGTGTTCTATAACAAGTACCGCGACTTCATCAACGAAGACGCCGCCTTGCTGTCGCCCACCGGCACCGCGTTCAAGGCCAGCAACATCAAGCACGCCACCATCAAGGGCGTGGAAGCCAAAGGCCGCCTCAACCTGGACGCCTTCGGTGCCCCGCAAGGCCTGTACACCCAGGGTTCGGTAGCCTATGCCTACGGCCGCAACGAAGACACCGGCGAGCCGATCAACAGCGTCAACCCGCTCAAGGGCGTGTTCGGCCTGGGTTACGACCAGGACAACTACGGCGCGCTGGTCAGCTGGACCCTGGTCAAGAAGCAGGACCGTGTCGACAAAAATACCTTCTTCTCGCCCGACGGTGACACCACCAAGGCCCCGTTCAAGACCCCAGGCTTCGGCATCCTCGACCTGACCGGTTTCTACAAGGTCACCAACGACGTGACCATCAACGGCGGCGTGTACAACCTCACCGACAAGAAATACTGGAACTGGGACGACGTGCGCAGCTTCGACAGCATCGGCGAAGCCGGCGTGACCGCGCCTGCCAACATCGACCGCCTGACCCAGCCCGGCCGCAACTTCGCGATCAATGTGATCTGGGATATCTGACCGCGCGCCTCACCTCGTCGAAATTTCAGCGATGGGGTGAGGTTTTTTTACTGTGCCGCGTCTTCTTGTTCGTCTATTTGATAACGGCTCTCTTTCAGAGCAACAAGGCGCTCCCCTTCTCAAGGACTTTTTTCATGACCGCTTCCCCTACCGCAGAACGCCCAAGCCTGCGCTCCCAGCGCCTGAACCAGATCACCAACGAACCCCACACCAAGCTCGATGCGTTGGTCAAAGCCCATGCGCCGTTTGAGACTCAAGCCAATTTTGCGCGCTTCGTGGTGGCCCAGTACCTGTTCCAGTCGGAACTGGTGGCCCTGTACACCGACGCCGAGCTGATCAAGATCGTGCCTGACCTGGCCGCGCGCTGCCGCGCCGACGCCGCCAAGCTCGACCTGGCCGACCTGGACACCGAAGTACCGGCACCGGTGGCCGGCGCCGTGAAGAATCCGAGCAAAGCCGAAGCGCTGGGCTGGCTGTTCGTGTCCGAAGGCTCCAAGCTCGGCGCCGCATTCCTGATCAAGCGCGCCGTGGGCCTGGGCCTGAGCGAAACCTTCGGCGCCCGCCACCTCGGCGAGCCGGCCGGTGGTCGCGCCGAAGGCTGGAAGAGCTTCACCCGCACCCTCGACGGCCTGACATTCAGCGCCGAAGAAGAGGCCGCCGTGGAAAAAGGCGCGGTTGACGCGTTTGTACGCTTCACCGTGTTGCTGGAACAGGCGTACGCTAGCGCCCCTGAACTGGCCTGATCCCCAAATTGGAATGCGATAAACATGTGGGAGGGGCGGTGCCCCTCCCACAAGATCTCATTTCCAACTGATTTTCTGCGATACCCAATCTATGACCGGCAAAACCCCATCCACCTCGAAAATCGCGCGGATCCTGTTCGGCCTGCTGGCCTATGTCAGCCTGGGTATCGGGCTGGTGGCGATTGTCATACCGGGTTTGCCCACCACCGAGTTCATCCTGCTGGCCGCCTGGGCCGCCACCAAAAGCTCGCCGCGCCTCAGTGCCTGGCTGGAAAACCACCGGCTGTTCGGGCCGATCCTGTTCAACTGGCGCAATGGCAAGATCATCGCCCGCCGCGCCAAGGTCAGCGCCACTGTGAGCATGCTGCTGTGCGCCACCCTGATGCTGGTGATGCTCGACCACGGTTGGCCGATCTACCTGGCGATTGTCGGAATGAGCCTGGGCAACCTGTGGATCTGGTCGCGCCCTGAGCGGCTTGCAAAGCCCGCGTAACAAAGCCTGTAGGCATTCTCCTACCGCTCATCACCTCCCTCTCATGAATTGATTTATGACGCCGATGTTTCAGGCATAGCGTCGAATGGACTTGGCTCTGCATGACATGCATTTCCACACGTCCATTCGCGAGTGAACCTATGTTCGACACCCTCTCCATACGCTTGAAAATTGTGCTGTTGTCCGGGCTGTGCCTGCTGGGGGTGATTGCGCTGATCATCAGCATCAACCTGTACGAGACAGACCAGAATGACCATCTGATCAGCGATTCAAGCTCGCGAATGCTCACCAACAGCGTACAGAACCTGCTGCAGGCCAAAGCTGCCGAACAGGCGGTGCAACTGCAGAAAAGCCTGGGCGAAAACCTGCTGGTGGTGACCGCCCTCGCCGATCAGGTCAAAGACCTGCGCAACCTGGCCGCTAAACGCTCACTGGAACCCGGCGCCCTGCGTGAAGAACTCAACAGGAGCCTGAAAACCACGTTCGAACGCAACAACAAGGTGCTGGGTATCTGGCTGTCGTTCGAGCCCAACGGCCTGGATGGCAAGGACAGCGAATTCGTCGATGACAAAGCCCGCGTGTCCAATGAAAAGGGGCGTTTCTCCAGCTACTGGAGCCGTGCCGGCGGCGAAGGCTTGAACACCATCATGGTCGAAGAAGACCTGACCAAGACCAGCCTCAACCTCAGCGGTACGCCCTACAACATCTGGTACACCTGCCCACGGGACACCCGCAATACGTGTCTGTTGGACCCGTATGAAGACACCGTGGGCGGCAAGCCCGTACTGATGACCACCATTTCACTGCCGCTGATCGTGGACGGTAAAGTGATCGGCGTGGCCGGTGTCGATATCGCCCTCAACAGCCTGCAAGCCCTCACCGATGCAGCGCAAAAGGAATTGTTCGAGGGCGCCGCACACCTGGAAGTCATTTCCAGCACCGGCCTGATTGCCGCCTACAGCGGCGAGCCGGCAAAGGTAGGTAAAAACCTGATCGACACCCTCGGCGCCGAAGGCAAGGAAATCGTGCAACTGCTGGCCAGCGACAGCCACGTCAACCGCGAACAGGGCGATATCATCCGAGCGGTCTACGCGGTCAAGCCCATCGCTGATGCAAAACCCTGGGGCGTGGTGATCAAACTGCCCAAAACCGTGATGCTGGCCGATGCCACGAAGCTTCAAGGCGTGCTCGACACTGCCCAGGCCAGCGGCACGCTCAAGGCCCTGCTGGTCGGCGCTGCCGCCGGGCTGCTCGGCCTGCTGCTGATCTGGCTGACCGCCACCGGCGTGACCCGGCCGATCAACAGCGTGGCCGCCATGCTCAAGGACATCGCCAGCGGCGACGGCGACCTGACCCAACGCCTGGCCTACACCAAGAAAGACGAACTGGGCGAGTTGGTGAACTGGTTCAACCGCTTCCTCGACAAGCTGCAACCGACCATCGCGCAGATCAAGCAAAGCATCACCGAGGCGCGGGGCACGGCGGATCAGTCGTCGGCCATCGCGCGCCAGACCAGCGAAGGCATGCAGGTGCAGTTCCGCGAGATCGACCAGGTGGCCACCGCCTCCAACGAAATGAGCGCCACCGCCCACGATGTCGCCAATAGCGCCTCAAACGCCGCCAACGCGGCACGCGGGGCCGACCAGTCGGCGCGCGAAGGCATGTCGATCATCGAGCAGAGCACCCGCGACATCACCACCCTGGCCGAAGAAGTCAGCAAGGCCGTCGGCGAAGTCGAAGCCCTGGCGGTGAATAGCGAGCAGATCGGCTCAGTCCTGGAAGTGATTCGCAGCATTGCCGAGCAGACCAACCTGCTGGCACTCAATGCCGCGATCGAAGCGGCACGCGCCGGGGAAAGCGGGCGCGGTTTTGCGGTGGTGGCCGACGAAGTGCGCAACCTGGCCAAACGCACCCAGGATTCTGTGGAGGAAATCCGCCTGGTGATCGAGCGCATCCAGAGCGGTACACGCGGCGTGGTCGCCACCATGCATTCGAGCCAGAGCCAGGCCCAGAGCAATGCCGGGCAGATCCATCAGGCGGTGCAGGCCCTGGGCAAGATCAGCGATGCGGTGACGGTGATCAGCGACATGAACCTGCAAATCGCCAGCGCCGCCGAGCAGCAAAGCGCGGTGGCCGAAGAGGTCAACCGCAACGTCTCGGCGATCCGCACCGTGACCGAAACCCTCACCGGCCAGGCCACCGAGTCGGCGGCCATCAGCAGCCAACTCAATGCATTGGCCAGCCAGCAGATGAAGTTGATGGATCAGTTCAGGGTGTAAACAAACCTTGAGAACAATGAGGACCCAATGTGGGAGCGGGCTTGCTCGCGAATGGGGTGGGTCAGTCACCACATCCAGTGACTGTTAAACCGCATTCGCGAGCAAGCCCGCTCCCACATAAAGCAGAATCGTACTGGCTTAGACGCCAGGCCAGGCCTGCACAAACGCCGCCACATCTTCTTTCGCCGCAGTCCGCGGAGGGTTCTGCGGGGTGCCCAGGTAGAGGAAGCCAATCACTTCCTCATCCGCCGTCAGCCCCAGGCCTTTAGCCACGTGGGCCGAGTAGGACAATTCGCCGGTGCGCCACACTGCACCGATCCCCTGGGCGTAGGCCGCCAGCAGAATGCCGTGGGCGGCGCAGGCGGCTGCCAGCAACTGCTCGGACTTGGGCACCTTGAAATGCTCCTGCAGGCGCGCAATCACCACGACCACCAACGGCGCACGCAGGGGGCCGTTCTGGGCCTTGTCGATGGCAGCTTGCGGGGCGTCGGCATCTTGCAGGCGGGCGGCTTCGGCCAGCAGCGTGCCCATCTGCTCACGGGCGGCGCCTTCCACGGTGAGGAAACGCCAAGGGCGCAGTTGGCCGTGGTCGGGCGCGCGCATGGCAGCGGCGAACAGCACGTCGCGCTGCTCCTGGGTCGGTGCCGGCTCCAGCAGACGCGGCACGGAAACACGGTTGAGCAAAGCGTCGAGAGCCTGCATTGGCCACCTCCAGAAAAAAATGTGCGGTCATTCTAGCGGGAATGAATCGGGAAGCCACCAAACGATAATTGCTCTTATTCATTCCCCCCGGCCCTGTTAGACTTTGCGGCCTAATTTTCCGCCTTCGTTCAGGAAACTCGATGTTTCGTCCGTTTGTTCGCCTGTGCGCAGCCGTGCTGGCCTTGAGCCTGACTGCCTGCGACGACGCCCCCCGTTTCACCAAGGCAGAGCCGGGTGAATCACGGGCCGGTGGCGCGACGACGGTGAACAAGCGCGACCAGAACGCATTTTCCCTACCCTCGGCCAACTTGTCGCCCACGCGCCGCCTGGACTTCAGCGTCGGCAACAGCTTTTTTCGCAGCCCCTGGGTGATCGCGCCGTCGACCACCACCGCCCGTGATGGCCTGGGCCCGCTGTTCAACACCAACGCCTGCCAGAACTGCCATATCAAGGACGGCCGTGGCCACCCGCCGCTGCCCGACGCGCCCAATGCGGTGTCGATGCTGGTGCGGCTGTCGATTCCGGGCACACCGGCCTACGCCAGGCTCATCGAGCAAATTGGCGTAGTGCCCGAACCGGTCTACGGCGGCCAACTGCAAGACATGGCCGTGCCGGGCGTAGCGCCGGAAGGCAAAGTGCGGGTCGACTACACGCCGGTCAACGTGACGTTCAAGGACGGCACCGTGGTCGAATTACGCAAGCCGGACCTGCAGATCACCCAACTCGGCTACGGCCCGATGCATCCAGACACACTTTTTTCAGCGCGTGTCGCCCCGCCCATGATTGGCCTGGGCTTGCTCGAAGCCATCAGCGATGGCGATATCCTGCGCAACACCGCTGCGCAAACCGCTGACCCGGAAGCCATCGTAGGCCGGGCCAATTGGGTCTGGGATGATGCCCAACACAAAAGCGTACTCGGGCGGTTTGGCTGGAAAGCCGGGCAACCCAACCTCAATCAACAAAATGTTCACGCGTTCTCTGGTGATATGGGCCTCACCACGTCCCTGAGACCCTTTGATGACTGCACCGATGCGCAAGTCGCCTGCAAACAGGCACCTAACGGCGATGGCCCGGATGGCGAGCCGGAAGTCAGCGACAACATCCTGCGCCTGGTGCTGTTCTACACGCGTAACCTCGCCGTGCCGGCACGCCGTGGCGTCGACACGCCGCAGGTGCTGGCCGGGAAAAACCTGTTCTATCAGGCCGGTTGCCAGGGTTGTCACAAGCCGACATTCACGACGGCCGCCTCTGCCGCCGAGCCTGAGCTGGCCAACCAAGTGATCCGCCCCTACAGCGACCTGCTGTTGCACGACATGGGCCCAGGCCTGGCCGACAACCGCAGCGAATTCAAGGCCGGTGGCCGCGACTGGCGTACCGCGCCGTTGTGGGGCATCGGCCTGACACAAACCGTAAGTGGCCACACCCAGTTTTTGCATGACGGCCGCGCCCGCAACCTGCTGGAAGCCGTGTTATGGCACGGCGGTGAAGCACAAGCGGCGCAGCAGCATGTGTTGTCCTTTAATGCCGAACAACGCGCGGCGTTGCTGGCGTTCCTGAATTCTTTATAAGCTTCGCCCCAATTACAGAAGGGAGCTAAACATGTTCCGTCCCAAGTTGTTGTTCACCAGCCTGGCCGCCCTCGCCCTCGGCGCCTGCTCACCGCAAGACCCACAAGCCGTGACCTCGGCCGCGATCGCCAAACAGGTGATCCTGCCAACCTACAGCCGCTGGGTCGAAGCCGACCGCCAACTGGCCGTGAGCGCCCTGGCCTACTGCCAGGGCAAGGAAAGCCTGGACACCGCCCGTGCCGACTTCCTCCACGCACAAAAGGCTTGGGCCGAGTTGCAACCGCTGCTGATCGGCCCGCTGGCCGAGGGCAACCGTTCGTGGCAGGTGCAGTTCTGGCCGGACAAGAAAAACCTGGTGGGCCGCCAAGTCGAGCAACTTGTCGCCAGCCAGCCGCAGATCGACGGCGCCGCACTGGCCAAGTCCAGCGTCGTGGTGCAGGGCCTGTCGGCTTACGAATACATCCTCTACGACGCCAAGACCGACATCGCCGACGAGGCCCAGAAAGCCCGTTACTGCCCACTGCTGGTGGCCATCGGCGACCGTCAGAAAGCCCTGGCCGAGGAGATCCTGGCCAGCTGGAACAGCACCGACGGCATGCTCGCGCAGATGACCAAGTTTCCGAATCAGCGCTACGCCGATTCCCACGAAGCCATCGCCGACCTGCTGCGCGTGCAAGTCACCGCACTGGACACCTTGAAGAAAAAGCTCGGTACGCCAATGGGTCGCCAGACCAAGGGCATCCCGCAGCCGTTCCAGGCCGATGCATGGCGTAGCCAGTCGTCTCTGCAAAGCCTCGAAGCCAGCCTGGCGGCGGCGCAGACCGTGTGGGTTGGCGTCGACAACAAAGGCCTGCGTGGCCTGCTGCCATCTGACCAGAAGCCGCTGGCCGACAAAATCGATGCCGCCTATGCCGCGTCGCTGAAACTGTTCGCCAGCAACCAGCGTACCCTCAACGAACTGTTGAACGATGACGCTGGGCGCCAGCAACTCAACGATATCTACGACAGCCTCAACGTCGTCCACCGCCTGCACGAAGGTGAGCTGGCCAAGGCGCTGGGCATCCAACTCGGCTTCAACGCCAACGACGGTGACTGATGATGCTCAGGCGACAGGCTTTGGCGGTGGGGAGCGTGCTGCTCAGTGCACTCACACTGGGTGGCTGGACGCTGTTCAAAGGGAAAGATAAAGGCCCGCTGCTGCTGTCGGCACGCGATGATGCCGACGGCAAGCACTACGCCGTGGGCTTCCGCCTGGACGGCAAGCAGGTGTTTGCCACTCAGGTCGGCCACCGCTGCCACGACATCATCAACCACCCGACGCTGCCAATTGCACTGTTTGTCGCCCGTCGCCCGGGCACCGAGAGTTACCTGATCGACCTGCGTGATGGCGCGCTGCTGCAAACCATCACCTCCAATGCCAATCGCCACTTCTATGGTCACGCCGTGATCCATAAGAGCGGCGACTGGCTGTACGCCACCGAGAACGACACGTCCGACCCCGGCCGTGGCCTGCTCGGCGTGTACAAATTCGAAGGCGAGCGGCTGGTGCACAGTGGCGAGATTTCCACCCATGGCATTGGCCCGCACCAAGTGTCCTGGATGCCCGATGGCGAAACCCTGGTAGTGGCCAACGGCGGTATTCGCACCGAAGCCGAAAGCCGCGTGGAGATGAACCTCAACGCCATGGAGCCGAGCCTGGTGCTGATGCACCGTGACGGCACGCTGATCAGCAAGGAAACCCTGGGCCAGCAGATGAACAGCGTGCGCCATATGGGGATCGCCAGCGATGGCACGATCCTCACCGGGCAGCAGTTTATGGGCGCATCCCAGGAGCGTTCCGAACTGTTGGCGATCAAGCGCCCAGGGCAGCCGTTCGTGGCCTTTGCGGTGGCGGACGAGCAGTTGCAGGCGATGGGGCACTACACCGCCAGCGTCGCGGTGCACAGCGAATTGCGCCTGGTGGCGTTGACGGCACCGCGCGGCAACCGCTTTTTTATCTGGGACATGGACAGCGGCGAGCTGCGCCTGGATGGCCCGCTGCCCGACTGCGCCGGTGTCGGTGCGGTGGCGGACGGGTTTGTCGTGACCTCAGGCCAGGGCCGTTGCCGTTTCTACGATTGCCGCCAGAAACAGTTGGTGGCCAAACCGTTGGAATTGCCTTCCGGCTTCTGGGATAACCATCTGCATTTGATTTAACCGCAAAAAAAAGGGCCTCGCATCGCAAGGCCCTTTCAGGGTGATTTGATCATTTCAACTCTGCGGCCTCATCCCTTGAGACATCCCAAACATGAACAGCAGTAACTCATGATCGGGCTTGGCTGCCACGCTCGCCTTGGCGACGCGCGGCAAGGGGCATTGCGCACCGCCCTGCGTCGCACTGAGTACCTGTGTGCGAGGCTGTTCCCATGCGGCCAGGGCCAGGGCTGCAATGCCCAGCGCCCCCACCAGGAACACACCTCGTGCTATTTCTAGCTTCATTTGGTTAAACCCTTGATAGCGCTGCCAAACGCCGTCTCGTAAAAGTAGCTGAGTTTTTCCCAGTCAGTGCTGTTCCACGACGAATGGCGGCGCAGTTGCAGCATGTCATGGGACGCCGCCCGATAAGCGGTCAGGCGCTGGCGGCATTTCTCGAAATCCAGCAGCGCCACTTCAACATTGGCCGAGTCACCCTCGCCCGTCACCCGCACGAAAATATGCTTGATGTACAGGCAACCATGCTGCCAGCGGCCCCTGTGCATGCGCGCCAGGGTACCGGCCAATTCCTTGAGCACGCGCTCGTGTACCAACTCGCCATAGCGTTCACGCCCACCGGCGGCGTACCAGTTTTCAATTTCATCGAAGCCATCGAGGGCAGCGGTAACCAGCAATGCCTTCCATTGGTGCTCAGGGTCACGGCGCGCCTCACAAAACACCATTTCCGGCACCCGTACATCCAGCAAGCGCAGGCCCTTGAGGGCGTCACGCTCACGCAACACGGTGGGGCGCCCAAACGGGTGAAGCCAGCTGCGGTAGATATGCCCGGTCTGGCGCTTGCTGTAGAGCAAGCGGCCATTGTCGCTCATTACCCGCTGCACACCACTTTCACCGCCACGCCGACGATTGGGCTCTTCGACCCATTCGCCTTGCTGGCGCCAGAAGTAATCAAATCGTTCTTCGGGAGCTACGTGACTGCCTGCTACGCACTCAACTGCCATCCTGTTACCTCTTGCGCAATACATACACTCGCCACATGGCATAGAGCGGGATGAAGTCCAGCGATTCCTGAACGCGGAAACCGGCCTCCTCAAATTCTGCTTCAACAGTAGCAGCTGGTAACACAAATCTATTTTGGTAACCTTCCTGCTCACCTTTTTTGCGACGCTGGCCTTCCAGGCGCTTGCGCTTCCACGCCTTGAAGTTGCCATCAACCCAAAGCGAAAGAATCACGCTGTCGCGTGTAACACGCTGAAATTCCCGCAGTATCGTCATCCGGTGCGCCGGATCACCGATGTGGTGCAACAGACGCATACAGAAAATGCTGTCCACCGAGTTATCCGGCAGGTCGATATCAAAAGCAGATGTCTGCAAGGGCCGTACCCGTTTCACCACATCGGCGGGCTGGGCAGCGGTCGCCACCTTCAACATCGACGCAGAATTGTCGGCACCGATGATCACGCGGTTGGGTTTTTCAGCCAACAGCGGCCAGAAACGCCCGGCACCACACGGCAGGTCCAGCACCAGGCCGGGCTCACCGGCCATCGCCAGCGCACCTCGGGCCAATTGCTCGTCGCGTTTGTGGGACAGCCGGCGAGCCAGATTGTCCTGATGCTTGAGCAAATATTCGTGGGCGTGCTGATCGTCGTACTTTTCGGAAAATTCGAGCTTGATAGGGCCAGACATGACTGATCTCCAGTAACTGATGCCTACAACTCTAAGCACCGAACTGTGATCAACAGGTCAACCCGTTGTGAAAAACTTGTCCTGTCCAATCCCATACATTTCAAGACTTTACAGACACAAGCAATAGCATGGGGCCATCTTCGCCGAAGTACGGGGTACTTCGGCAGGATAGCGGCAGGCGAAGGGTCAAGTGTTGAGCGGGTTCAACTCGACATGAAAGCGGCAGCCATTGGGCTCCATGGTACTGAGGCTGACGCTCCAGCCCTGGTTCTCGCAGATGCGCTGGACCAGCGACAAGCCCAACCCCAGGCCTTCACCGCGCTTCTCGCTACCGCGTACGAACGGCTCGAACATCGCTTCGCGCTTGTCTTCGGGAATACCCACCCCCGAGTCCTCCACCACAAAGCCGCTCGGCTGCAAGCTCAAGCGGATAAAGCCGTGCTCGGTGTAATGCAGGGCGTTGCGCAACAGGTTACCCATCACGGCATGCAGGAAGGTGGTGTTGTAGCGCGTGTCCAGGGGGTTGCCCGGGTCGTAGATCAGTTGCAGGCCCTTATGCTCGATAGGCTCGCGCCAGATGCCGAGTAAATCGTCAGCCACCTGGGTAAGGGTCACCTGGGGCGACATGGCCGCTTCGTCGTGTTGGGCACGGGCCAGCATCAGGAAGGTCTGCACCAGCTCGCGCATCTCTTCACAGGCCCGGGCAATGCGCTGCACCTGGTTACGCCCACGCTGATCGATGGCCGGGTTTTCCAGCAGCAGTTCGCAGGAGCTGGCCAGCACCATCAAGGGTGTGCGCAATTCATGGCTCACATCGCTTGTAAACAATTGCTCGCGGGATAAGGCTTGGCGCAAACGCCCCAACGTGGCGTCGAACGCCACGGCCAGCTCACCCACTTCATCGGCCGCGTAGTCCGGCGCCAGAGGCGGGGCCAGGCCCAGCAACTGGTCGCGGTGACGCACCTGGCGCGCCAGGCGCACCACCGGCGCCATCACTTTGCGGGCCAGTACCCAGCCAAGGAATACCGCCAGCGCCAGGCTGAGCACAAAGCCCACCAGCACCACGGCAAACAGCACGCGCTCGCGCTCTTCGAAATCGCTTTGATCCTGCAGCAGCACATAGCGCCGACCGTCGACCACTTCGACCATGGCGTGGTACGACAAGGCCTCGCGAAACACTTCGTGGAAACCCGGTTCCAGGTGCCGCAGGTCCTTGGGCAACTCGAAGTCGCCGGGGCCACCGCTGAAATAAAACAGTTGGTCCGGCTCGGGGCGGTGCCGCCAGTCTTCGACCGTGTCCATCAGCAGCAGGCGTTGCAAGTCACCGCCCAGGCCTGCCGAGATCAACTTCTCTTCCACCAGGTGCACGGTCGCGACGATGCCCATGGCGAAGGCGCCCGCCACCAGCGCACTCATCAAGGCAAAGGCGATGATGATCCGTTGGGCAAGGCTTTGCTTAAACTCCATCTCGGCCCTCGGCCAAGCGATAACCGACGCCGTGCACCGTTTGCAGCAGCGGCTTGGCGAAGGGTTTATCGATCACTTGGCGCAGCTGGTGCACGTGGCTGCGCAGGCTGTCGCTGTCGGGGCAGTCGTCGCCCCACAGGGCCTCTTCGAGGATTTCCCGACGCAGCACGTGGGGGCTCTTCTGCATCAGCACCGCCAGCAGCTTCAGGCCGACCGGGTTGAGCTTGAGCAGGCGCCCTTCGCGGGTCACTTCGAGGGTATCGAGGTCGTAGCTCAGGTCGCCCACTTGCAGCGCACGGCGGCCCCCACCCTGGGCGCGGCGCAGCACGGCTTCGATACGTGCAGCCAATTCCGACAGGGCAAAGGGTTTGAGCAGGTAATCATCGGCGCCGGACTTGAAGCCCTGCAGCCGATCGTCCAATTGGTCGCGGGCGGTGAGCATGATCACTGGCGTATCGCGGCGCGCGTCTTCGCGCAGGCGTTTGCACAGGGTGTAGCCATCGATGCCGGGCAGCATGATGTCGAGCACGATCAAGTCGTAATGTTCGGTGGCGGCCAGGTGCAGGCCCGACAGACCATCCTGCGCACAGTCCACTGTGTAGCCTTTGAGCCCCAGGTAATCGGCCAGGTTGGCCAGAATATCGCGGTTGTCTTCAACCAATAAAATTCGCATGGGCAGTGTCTCCGTACGCGGTAACGGCCGTGTTGGCTCGCGCAGCTTAAGGCCAAGTGTGGCCCACGACTAGGGCGGCGGAGTGACTCTATAGGTATTTTCAACCTATTGATGCGCTTCACGAGTTTTTCACTATCGCTTCACCCGCTCGCTACAGAAAGGCTGCCACACTGATGCAGCGTCACGCCCGGTAAAACACCCAGGCATTAAAAAACCCCGCCTGCATCACTGCAGGCGGGGTTTTTTCAGGAGCCGGGTAAGGCTGGCTTACATCATGCCGCCCATGCCACCCATGCCGCCCATGTCTGGCATACCGCCGCCAGCGCCGCCATCTTTCTTCGGTGCATCAGCGATCGCCGCTTCGGTGGTCAGGATCAGGCCGCCGATGGAGGATGCTGCTTGCAGCGCCGAACGAGTCACCTTGGTAGGGTCCAGGATGCCCATTTCGATCATGTCGCCGTACTCGCCAGTCGCGGCGTTGTAACCGAAGTTACCTTTGCCGTTCTTGACTTCGTTGACCACAACGCTTGGCTCGTCGCCGGAGTTGGCAGCGATCTGACGCAGCGGCGCTTCAACAGCGCGACGCAGCACAGCGATACCAACGTCTTGATCGGCGTTGTCGCCTTTCAGGCCGGTGATGGCTTCCAGAGCGCGGATCAGCGCTACGCCACCGCCAGGTACCACGCCTTCTTCAACGGCTGCACGGGTTGCGTGCAGGGCGTCTTCAACGCGGGCTTTCTTCTCTTTCATTTCTACTTCGGAACCAGCGCCAACCTTGATCACTGCAACGCCGCCGGACAGCTTGGCCAGACGCTCTTGCAGTTTTTCACGGTCGTAGTCGGACGAAGTCTCGGCAACCTGGGCACGGATCTGAGCGATGCGCGCCTGGATGTCCTGCTCTACGCCAGCACCGTCAACGATGATGGTGTTTTCTTTGGAGATGGTCACGCGCTTGGCGCTACCCAGGTTTTCCAGGGTGGCGCTTTCCAGGCTCAGGCCGATCTCTTCGGAGATAACGGTACCGCCGGTCAGAACGGCGATGTCCTGCAGCATGGCCTTGCGACGGTCGCCGAAGCCTGGAGCCTTGACGGCTGCGACTTTAACGATGCCACGCATGTTGTTCACAACCAGAGTCGCCAGGGCTTCGCCTTCAACGTCTTCGGAAACGATCAGCAGTGGGCGGCCGGCTTTGGCAACGGCTTCCAGCACTGGCAGCATTTCGCGGATGTTCGAGATCTTTTTGTCGACCAGCAGGATCAGCGGGCTGTCCAGCTCGGCAACCATGGTCTCAGGCTTGTTGACGAAGTACGGGGACAGGTAGCCACGGTCGAACTGCATGCCTTCTACAACCGACAGTTCGTTTTCCAGGCCAGTGCCTTCTTCAACGGTGATCACGCCTTCTTTACCGACTTTTTCCATGGCTTCGGCAATGATGTCGCCGATGGAGTTGTCGGAGTTGGCAGAGATAGTACCTACCTGAGCGATAGCCTTGGTGTCAGCGCATGGCTTGGACAGGTTTTTCAGCTCTTTGACAATGGCGATGGTCGCCTTGTCGATGCCGCGCTTCAGGTCCATCGGGTTCATGCCGGCAGCGACGGCTTTCAGGCCTTCGTTGACGATCGATTGAGCCAGAACGGTAGCGGTGGTGGTGCCGTCGCCTGCGTCATCGTTGGCACGGGAGGCAACGTCTTTGACCAGCTGCGCGCCCATGTTCTCGAAACGGTCTTCCAGTTCGATTTCTTTTGCTACGGAAACGCCGTCCTTGGTGATGGTCGGAGCGCCGAAGCTCTTCTCGATGATCACGTTACGGCCTTTCGGGCCCAGGGTCGCTTTTACTGCGTCAGCCAGGACGTTGACACCGGTGAGCATTTTCTTGCGGGCGGAATCGCCGAATTTAACTTCTTTAGCAGCCATGATCGATATTCCTTAAATACTTTGTAGTAACGGGAAAATGAGCGGGGAAATCAGCCTTCCAGTACAGCGAGAATCTCGTTCTCAGCCATGACCAGCAGGTCTTCGCCGTCGACTTTCACAGTGTTGCTGCCGGAGTAAGGACCGAATACAACCTTGTCACCGACTTTAACGGCCAGCGCACGCACTTCACCGTTTTCCAGAGTCTTGCCTGGGCCTGCAGCGACGATCACACCGTGGTTGGCTTTTTCAGCAGCCGAACCTGGCAGAACGATACCGCCAGCGGTTTTCTTTTCTTCTTCGCTGCGACGGATAACGACGCGGTCGTGCAGAGGACGAAGCTTGCTCATTGTCGATCTCTCCTAATTGTGTTTTTCATCGGCCGGTGTCTGTACCGGCAGGTTTAATCCGGCGGTGCCGGTCGCGGTTCGCTGAGCAAACCGCGGAAGTCTGTCTGGTGTCGCCACCAGAAACCTTGCGGTGACCGTTACATAAGGGCGCATAAGCTTATTACAAGGGGCCGGGGATGAATTTTTTTGCAACTGGCGGCCCTTAAAAGCAACACGGCACCCGAAGGTGCCGTGAGGGCGGAGCGGTTATTTGCTGTCGCGGTGCTCGAACTCGCCTTCAATCACATCACCTTCACGCCCCAGCGGTTGGCGCGGAGCCGGGCCGCCACGGGGTTGCAGGTCATCGGCAAACGCGCGTTGGCGCATTGCCGCGTCTTCGGCGCGCTGGCGCATCTTGCCGGCCAGCAGCTTGCGGGTGACCGGCAGCAACATCACCAAACCAACCACATCGCTGATAAAGCCCGGCAGGATCAACAGGCCACCGGCCAAAGCCATCATCAGGCCTTCAAGCATGGTCTGGGCCGGCAGTTCGCCGCGGTTCAAGCTTTCACGCGCACGCAGCGCCGTGGCCAGGCCGGCGACACGCAGCACCAGAACGCCGAGCATCGAGCCGAGAATGATCAGCAACAGGGCCGGGAAAAACCCGATGGCGCTGCTGACTTGAACGAATACGAACAGCTCCAACACCGGGAATAGCAGAAAGAGCAATAAAAAAGGGCGCATCAAATGGTTCCTCAACGCAAGAATGCCTTGCCAGTTCACCTTAGATGACGTCGCCGTTTCGTGAATTCAAGCTTCAGCGGCTGATTTTTTCGGCCACACTTCGGCGTGGGCCAATGAAACCAGGGCCTCGCGTACTTGTGTCGGCGTGTTGCAAGACTCCGCAAAGGGCAACCAATGCAGCGATTGGCCAATGCGCAGGTGCATGCCTTCGCTGTCGATACCGGCCAGTTGCGCAGGTTCGGAGGTCGGCAAACCGCTGAGGTCGACGTAATGGGCGATGGCCTTGGTGTGGTCGCTGTTCATGTGCTCGACCATGCTGCGCTCGGCCTTGCCGAAGAATGGGTTGGCCAGGGTCAATTGGTCGACCCAGTGAATCGCGCCAAACCCGCCGATGTAACGGTGGCGTACCGGCTTGAGCACCCAGAAATCAAAATCGTGGGCCTTGTGGTAGTTGGCCGAATCGGGGAAATAGCGGTAGTAACGCTCGGCGGCCGCCTCGATGGCGTCAGCGTCTTGAAGTTTTTCGGCTTCGCCCAGGTAGGTCAGGCGCCCCACTGCCTGCACATCGTCCGCCTCACGCTCACCCACCAACAGTGAGCACTTGGGGTCTTTTTGCAGGTTGTGGGTGTGCTGGGCAATACGGCTGATGAGGATCAGCGGGCGGCCCTGCTCGTCCAGGCAGTACGGCACGACCGAACCGAAAGGAAAGCCGGGCATGGCTTTGGACTGTGTGGAGAGAGCCCCACGGTATTCCTTGAGCAACAGCTCTCGGGCGTTCTTGGCAACGTGTGCGCTCAACGTATGACTCCTCGGGAATTCGGCCGCCCATAGCTTATGGGAATGGATCTCAACACAAGGTAATCAATATCGGCGAAGGTTGCCAAGCGG